>JAOUKH010000006.1 GCA_029882685.1 Cyclobacteriaceae bacterium | reverse complement strand
ATCTAGCATGAGTTGTCTTATACGTTCTACACGTTTGATGGATAATTGTACATTTTGTTCAGTACGCCCACTGTTATCAGTGTGGCCTTCAATAAGGATATGTTTGCCTTGTAATGCATATTCTACAGCTATTAGGAAAGGATCCATATCAACAAAAGCGAATTCATCTTGATTCACAACAAAATAAAGAGGTACGAGTTTTATTGGACTTTCGTTTTCAAAATTTGCTAAGTGTTTTTCAACTTCTTTTCGTATTTGTTCATGCTTTTCAGAGGAAGGTTCAGGTAAATTATTTTCTTTTAATACCTCATCTTCTATATTATGTTTTTCGTCCAAATTTCTACTTTTATTAGGAATTGGGTCTGGTACATAAACCGTTCTTGCTGAGGTTTTAGGGTCGTTGTTATAAGGATCGAAATTTGATGCACCACCTTCAGCGTAGGTTTGTTTTTTGTTACTTACAATATGAGGTTTGGGTTTATGAGGCTTCCTTTTATTTCTACTAATTTGATTACATACATACTTGGGTTTTGTGATAGCTTTTTTATACCTCCATTTATTTTGTTTTCTACTTTGACTTTCATAACGTTTTTGAGCAAAAGAAGAGTCGATTTGAGCTAAACTAAAAAAAAGCATCAAAAAAGAATAAAAAAATAAGTGATATGGTTTTCTATAACCCATACTTTATATTGTTAATGCTTACTTTTAAACCATAATTGGTGTAAATGTATAAAAGTAATATGTAAAAATACACATAAATTAATACTTTACTAATTTTTAAGGATAGTGAATTCTACTCTTCTGTTTAGTTTTCTTGTTTCTTCGGATAAATTACTAGATACAGGTTTTGAACTTCCATACCCTTTAGTTTGTAATCTTGCATTGGAAACTCCCTTACTAATTAAGTAACTTTTTACTGATTTGACACGATTTAGAGATAACTCAATATTAAGATGAGAGCTTCCAGTATTGTCTGTATGTCCTCCTAATTCTATTTCTATTCTTTGATTATTTTTAAGCATATCCACTAAACGATCTAGTGTAGGATATGAAGTAGGAAGTAATTCATACTTTCCTCTATTAAAAAAGACATTATTAAGTTTTACCACTTGTCCGATTTCAATAGGGGAGAGAAACAAGTCTTTTTCAACTTCTTCGTATTTGTGAATAGTACTTAAATCAATATTTTCTTCTACAGACATGTGCCCTGGAGAAGTAGCTCTAAAACCATATTTTTTACCAGACTGTAAAATGATATTATATTTTCCATTTTCGGGATTTGAATGTGCAATACCTAACTCTTTGCCTGTTTCTAAATCTTCAAATTTCACTTCACATTCAATTGGTTTATTTGTTTTAGCGTCATAAACATAACCAAAAACCATTAGCACTGGGTCAGGTTTGAACTCATGATGCAGTTTAATGCGGAAAATATCACGTTGGTTATTTTCCATAGATACAAAGTAGGCATATTCTCCAGCAGCATCTATTGTGAAATAAGCATCTAGTTCAGGAGTATTAATCGAAGTGCCTAAGTTTTGTGGTTCAGTCCAGTTTTTCCATGTGTCATCAAGTCGTTTTGAATAAAATATATCACTATTTCCTAAACCATGATGTCCCTCAGAAGCAAAATAGAGTGTTTTGCCATCAGAAGCTAAAAATGGAGAAAACTCTGCACTTGATGTATTTATTTGAGACCCTAAATTAAGAGGTGATCCCCAAGAGTTATCTGGTTGATGAAAACTAACATATAAATCCTGATCACCCATACTATCGTCTCTTTCAACAGCCATTATTAAAAACTTATTATCGCTGGTGAGCTGATAATCTTCAAACTCACTATAATTACGGAAATCTTTTATCTCTAGCCGAACTGGTACTGACCAACCAGTTTTGGTTCTTCTTGATAATTCTGCTCCTGGAATTTCTTCATCAAAAGTATTTCCATTAAAAATTAGAACGGTATGACCATCACCTGAGATTGAGTTAATACCATTAGCATATTTATCGTTTAAAGGAGCTCCAATATTTGCAGCTACAGACCAATTATTATTTATGTATTTGGAGAAATAAATGTCTTGATCGTCCTTTTCACCTTTAATATTAAGTGGATGATTTTGACGACAGAAATAAAGGGTCTTACCATCGGAACTAATTATAGGTTTTACCTCGGGGTATGGAGTGTTAATATTTTGTCCTAGCTTTTCTTTTTCACTATCAAATGTTATCATTTGACTAAATGAGGTAGAGATGGTGAAAACACAAAAGAATAAAAATAGGAATTTATTGATCATTAACTTATTCATACTCAGTATTTATAACTGAAAAATACATAAGAAATAACAATAATAAAAAGGAATAACACTAATATCCCTTTTGTTTGTAAACTCGATATGCTTATTTCATAATATTAATGCGTTGTTTTTTTATTTCTTTATCATTAATAATTTCAACGATGTACATACCATTTGCGTGATCACAAAGATCAATTGTAGTAGTAGATTTTATTGAATTTTCTAGATATACTACTTTTCCTGTGGAGTTATAAATAGTAATTATACTATTTGGTTTCGATTCCACATTAAAAATTCCATTGAAAGTTGGGTTTGGAAAAATTTTAAATTGATTAATTGGTTCTTCACTACCTGATATTATATTTAATCCACTAGACATTTGTGTACATCCTCCTACAGTTATTTCTACACTGTATATTCCCAGTTCGCTTTCTGTAGCAATGTATATTTGATTTGTAGCACCTGTAATTATTTGTCCATTATAATACCATTGGTAAGCGTCTCCGCCTGCAGAAGCTACAAGCTTGTATGTTGTATAATCGTTGTCTTTTTCTTCTGTAAAGGTTGGTGTATGGGAAGGCGAGGATGAAATAATGTCGACTTTAGTTTCAGTCACATTTCCATTTATAGGGCTAATGGTAGTAAGTGCAACAGAACTTGTTCCTGTACCAGAATAGGTTACAGAGTGAGGCCCTTCTCCAGTAGCAGTAGCTGGAGTTGCGTTAGCTCCAAAATCCCAATTTAATCCAGTATAAAAGCCAGTTGATTGATTTGTAAAAGTTACTACTTGTCCGTCACAGCCAGAATTTCCTTGATAGGTAAAATTAGGAACAGCAGGAGAAGCAGGTTGAAAGCCTAATTCAAAATCATCAATAGCAAGTCCAACATCAGTGGCGGCATTATCAGTCATGAAAACAAATCTGAAAATAACACTAGAATTTCCATATAGACTAGTTACATCCTTTGAAAAGATTTCAAAAACTGATGAAGTGCCTGAAAATACAGGTAAGTTAGGACTATTAACATCTGAACTTGGATGAGTTTTTTGGTTGTACCATCCAGCCTCAATATCATCACCAAGTTTAGACCAATTGTTTCCAAAATTTAGAGAATACTCAACCCAGAATGAATCCCATGCTCCATTTACTCCTTCACTCTCTAGTTGATATTTAGCTTTGAAAGATAAGGTGTAATCACCTGGGCTTGAGAAGTCAAAACTAGGACTTAACAGGTGAGCTAAAGTTCCATCCAAATAATTGGAATTAGTTAATCCAGTAACCCAAGCAAAACTTCCACTTGCAGTACCATCTTTACCTGCGACTGTTGAATTCCCTAATTCAAATGGTGTTCCTGAAACATTATCAACTGAAAAATGGGATTGATTTATATCAAAATTTCCTCCATCGGTTGTAAGGTAAGGAGGTGTTTTATTGGGTAATATGGTGATATAATTTGTTTTAGTAATTACGTCTGCAGCTCCATCAATACTTAGACTTACAGTATAAGTTCCAGAAGCTGTATATATGTGTGTAGGATTTTGAATTGTAGAGGTAGTTCCATCTCCAAAATCCCAATTATATGAAGTCGCTCCATTTGATAAATATGAAAAACTAATTGTTTCATTAATAAAGCTTGTAGTAACATTAGCTTCAAACTCCGCTGAAGCAGGTGTTACTAAAATTTCAAAATCATCGATCATAAATCCATCTCTATCGTATGCTCCTGCACCAGAACCTGTACTTACAGCACTAACAAATCGAAATGAAACATTGGGCTCACCAGCCAAAAAATTAAGTTTATATTCTGTATTTTCATTATCAACAGAATTGTCTATACCGCTCGTGTTTAAGTCGGTAGTGTTAGTGCCTACCCATCCTGTTTTATCCGTAAATACTTCTTGCTCTAATGAGCAACCCAAATTACTAGCTGCATTGTACCAATTTATGGCACCATATTCGGATGTGGATCCACCAAGTCGATACCAGTTAACACCTCCATCAGTACTGTATTGCAGTTGCATTGCATGTGGGCTATTGCAATATGCATTTTCCATGCTTTTTCTAAAACGCAAAGTGTAATCACCGCTATTAGCAGATAGATCAAAAGCAGGGGTATATAATGCTGACTTATAATTAAAGCCAACATCAATTATATCAGTATTTAATTTGGTTTTCCAAGCATTTGTTCCTGAATTGGTAGTTATAAGACGATTAGCCGGAACACCCCTTTCCCAATGGTTTATTCCTCCAAGTAATGATTTTGAAGTGTAATCATTGGGGTTAGATTCAAAATTACCACCATCAATAGCCGTGTAGGGTGTGGTTTTTACGGGTAATACAGTAATGTGACCTATTTTAGTTTCTGTGTTTGCACTATTATCAATGGAAAGACTTACATCGTAAACACCTGCTGATAGATAGGTGTAAGTAGGGTTTTGATTTGTTGATACACCAATTCCATCTCCAAAATTCCAGCTCCAAGAATTGTTAGCATTAATCGAGGCATCATTAAATGAGACTGGCACACCTACATAAGCAATTGTTTGTTCTGTATGAAAGTTAGCATCTGCCTGATTTACAAATATATCTGTAGTATAAAGCCCTCTACCAAAAGTAGCAATAATTACCATTTGGTCTGAAGTTCTATACTTGAGCATGTCTACGCGTACATTGTCTAAGCCAGAGTTTGTAGGTTCCCATACAGGAGCAGCTACACTTAAATCATCTGTTGACCAAACACCAACCTCAGTAGCTAATAATGCCTGATTTCTGTTGTTTGGATTGTAAAGTCCCCATCTAATAGGCATGTCTGGTAAGTTACCTCCTTTTTGCTTCCATGTTAAACCACCATCAGTTGTTTCGTAAACAGAGTGTACTCCATAATTTGAGAAAGTAGCCAATAATTGACCATCAGTATTACCGACATCAATACTTGATACCCAACCTCCAGGTCTGTCATTTACACTTGAGGTACTGCTTTCGAAAGTCCCAGTTATTGGGGTTACTGTAGGTGATGCTGTATTAGCATTGTCAATCATAAATATAAGTCCTTCTCCCTGATACACACGTGTTCCTACAAATAATCGATTACTAGTATAAGGGGATGCTTTTATTGTAGTGATTTTTCTATTGGTAAGATCGATATTCACTCTTTCCAGAGCAGTAGGAGTAGTAGTAATTCCGCTAATCCTAGTTATTTCATCCACATCACCTGTTCCATATAAAATATCAGCATCACTATCATATTCTGTAGGGTTAATAAATCTACCACCTGAACTATTTTGGTCACTACTCAAACTAATAAATGATTTTCCTCTGTCGGTTGATAATAGATAAGAATTATAGACATAGCTGGTTATCATAATGTTAGGATTATCCTGATCAATAAAACAATATCCACCATCACCACCAGTTGCTTCAATAGTACTGTTGATTCCTGGGTTAGAAAATAATTGTGTGCCATTATCTTGTGCTCCAGCAAGAAAAGTATTGGAGTTTATCTCGTTTGCTGCTGCTACTGAATAAAAGGTGGTTACATTATAGCCATTATTTCTAGATTCAAATTCTGGGTCAAGGTTATTCCCTACGTCTGCCGAATAAAAAACGCCACCATCATTACCAAAAATAGCTTGATCAGGGTAATTTGGTCTAAAAACTATTTCATGCTGGTCGGCATGAACGTAATCATCGCAATATGATCCTGTCCAGTAGGAGATTGCTTGCCAATTTGCCCCACCATCTTGAGATTTATGAAGGTCAATCCCTCCAGCAATTATTGTATTAGGATCATCAGGATGAACTGCCAAAATTAGGTCAAACCAAGCTTGGCCTCTGGTAAAATGTGTTGTTCCAATATTACAATCAGTATCAAGGTATATTGGTATAGAAATATCATTCCAACTTGTCCCACTATCAGTTGATTTTTTTATCCAAGCTATATCATTTTCACCAGAACCCAAATCAGCTACAGCATAAAGAACGTTTGGATTAGATGGAGAAGAAGCTAATTCAACTCTAAAACCACCTTGAATGGGTGAAATATCTGTCCAATTAACTCCATTATCGACAGATTTATATATGCCACTTGATGAAATATGACCTTTTGTGGCATATATAGTACCATCAGAAGCTATTTCTAAGTCGGAGATATCAAAATTAAGTACATTACTCCAACTTGTTCCATTGTCAACGGATTTCATCAAACCTGTATTAGTTGCAGCAAATACTATACCTTGAGCAGTTACCTTGATTTTATTCACATGATAAAAGTTGGATGTAGTTGTACTTGCTAATTGACTCCAATTGGCGCCTGCATCAATACTAATCCAAATTCCTGCTCCTCTAATTCTTCCTGTAAAACCTAAACCTGTACCTAAGTAATAGGTAGTGGTATTAGTGGGGTCATAGCTAATAGTACTAATAGCAATATTGCTTAAAACACTATTTACATTAGTCCATGAGCTCTTTATATTTGTTATATCATTATTATACCAAAGACCACCCCCAATTCCTCCAGCCCAAACTTTTTTATTAGTTGCATCATTAGGATCAAACATTAATGCACGAGTTCTACCCCCAACATTATTGGGACCTCTTTCTTGCCACTGAACACCTGCAATGGCCTTCGATGTTTCCATATTTTTGTTTTGCAACATTTTTTTAGCAATAGCAAAAGCCTCTATTTTCCTTTCAACTGGAGGGTAACCTAATGATGGGTCCATGGTCATTTCAAATTCTTGCATTGCAGCTAAATCAGGACGATCTTTTTTAGGGATTTTTTCAATTTCCTCATAAGTAAGATGCTCATATTTTTGATAAAGCTTTAATTGATAAGCATATGGATTACTAGTATTAATAGAAATGGAATAAAATATAGTTACGCAACTAATGGCGAGTAAAATAATCAAGGCGGAAATTTTGTAATATTGCTTCATATTAGTATTATGTACTAGAAAATATAGTTTTACCTAAAATAGATTCTAGCAATTTAATAGAAGTAACTGTTTTTTCTAAATTTTAATTTATCAACTTATAAAATATGAGTGTTTCTTTGAAAAGATCTAACAATAAAGTCATTGCTGGAGTATGCGGTGGAATTGCTGAAAGATTTGGGTGGGATCCAGCCTTGACTAGATTTGGGTATTTATTACTTTCAATATTAAGTATAGGCTTTCCTGGTGTATTAGTATATATAGTTCTTTGGATTGTAATGCCTGCTCGTTGAGTAGCGGAGTGCTTTTACAAAAGATTCATTTTAACCAAGCTTTTTATTTCATCTCGAATTTCGTCATCACTTAAACCATCATAAGGAGCAGTTAATATAGTTTTAAGGATGTCACCAACAACATGTGGCTCGTAGCCAAGTGCTTCAGCATATTTTGTTGCAACTTCCAATTCAATATCTTCTATTTTATCGTCTAAATAAATTAGATGAACTAAATCATATATTCGTTGTATGGACTCCAACTTATCAGAAGAAGCTTCAAAACTATTTTCATCTACGTTTTCAATTATATCATTAATTTCTTCGTAGTTGAGCTGCATCTGAAGCCCCCATTTTATAACACAGGTAATGTATTGAGGTTTAATAGTATCCTTGCTTAGAAATAAAGCATAAATATTTCTCAGACTATTTTTTACAGAGTCACTTTCCGTATGATTAAGGTTTATTACTTTCATTATTAAAATTTACTCATATTTATATCAACAACAAAATATTTAAGGATAATACCTCAATATCACTTTCACTTTTATAATACTTGAGTTTTATTATCCTCTTCTGTTATTAAATATTCTACAACTTTACACTTTTTTTGCAGATTTCATATATAAACGATAATATATATAAACAGTAATACATATAATTATAAACGAGATAAATTGTGAATGAGATACATAGTCTCCAATAATAAATCCCCGTTTGAGGTCTCCACGAAATATTTCTATCACAACTCTACCAGAAGCATATAAGATTAGATAGGAGATAAACATCTGCCCATCAAACAGTTTTCTTTTTTTAATCCGCAATAGCATAATTAAAATTAAAACGATTAGCGTTACACTATATAATTGGGTGGGGTGAAGTGGTGTGTTTAATGGTTGTGCTAGGCTTGCAGAGTCAGTGAAGGTGACAGAAAATGAACCTTCATAAGGTAATCCGTGGCAGCATCCAGCCATGAAGCATCCCATTCTTCCTAGAGCATGAACTATGCATGTTGAAATTGCCATGATATCTAGCATACCTCCCCATGGTAGATTATGTGATTTAAAAAATAAATACATTGTAGGTATGGTGAAGATCAACGATCCATAAAAAACAAAACCACCTCCTGAAAATAATTGTTTAGGGTTGCTGAGATAGTAATCTGGACTTTCAAAAAAGAAGAAAATTTTACCTCCAACTATACTGGCAATTAATAACAAAATAAATAAGGTGTTAGCATCATCAAATTTAAGTCCGTATTGCTTTTTTGCTTCTTTTGCCATATAGATAAATGCTAGAATAGCACCTATGGCAATTAAAAAACCATAAAAATGTATAGTTAAAGATTTTGGTAAATAACCTTGTAAAAATTCTGGGACATTAAAAGAGAAAAACTTAGGGTGCATATAATAATATTTATTTTTTTTGCTATGAATATAAATGGGCTAACTCCTAAATTAATGAAATGATTAGATTTAAATAAAAAATATTTATAAATATATTTTTTATTTATGTTACTGTTTTTACTCTAGTAGAGTTAGTAATTATATACAGTAATCTCGCAAATATTTCTTTCATTTCCCGCAAACTCATTACTTCAAAATACTCTAGAACTTAGAGTAAAAAAACTGGATGGTATAACAAACCTCAACCACATAAATTTACTATATAAATCATTAACCAATAATAATTTGATATGGATTATATTGGAATATGGTTATGTTTCATAACGATATTTGTCGTAGAAATAGCCTCTATTATACGAAGATTGGAGTAACCTTTCAGTAAGAGGATATAGTAACCTGAGAGGAATTTTCTATTCCGATGTTTTTTCATTGATTAAATCATAAAAATTTATCCTGTCTAATATTTTGTTAACTTGGTAGACTAGCGATTCTTTACAAAGCATTTTTTGTCACCCAATATCTATAGCCAACTATTGCTTTAGCTATTATAGATAGATTATTAATATCTCGTTGACTGTATCGAGGTAAAATAATTTTATTAATATGTGCTAAGATTTTAAATACTATTTTCATAGAATGCTTAATTTATGTTGATAATATTACAAACTTAAATAATGATTATCACTTGAATAATAAAACATAGTATATTAACTTAATAAAAATTACAAACAGCTTTTAATTATGTCTGATAATTCTTCATATGTCCATTTTATAGAAATTTGGTCAATAGTCATGATTTATGGTACTATTGCCTTATTAATCATAGGTTTAGTATTGGCTATTGTGCATAATATTAAAATATCATCAATCAAAGATTTCAAACAGAAGTATGAGTATATTAATAAAAATGAAATCAATAGATACAAATCTATATATATATTACTTGGTATTGCAGTAGCTTTTTTTAGTAATACATATGACAATGAGACTGTAATGTTAAGCTATGTGTGGTTTTTCGTTCGATTTTTTATTGCCATGTGTGTAGGAACTCTTGTAGGTTATGTTTCAATACTTATTGTAAAATATTACTACCCAGGAAAAATGCAGAAAAAACTTGATAAGTGGAGGTATATGCCACGTATCAACCCTAAAACTGGGAATAAAATGAAACTACTTAGTGAAGAAGAGGAAGATGTACATTTGGATGAAGGAATGCAGGCAGAGGAAAATGTGTTTTCTGTGGATTATGACGTATGGATAGATGAGCAAACAAATGATGTGAAAATTGAAAAGTATGAGGGCTATATGAAAGCCTTAGTTTGTGGTTCATGTGGTTTTCAGACTTTAAAAATTAAAAATGAAGAAATTATAGAGCCAGCTACAGAAGATAATGAGGGTGAACTTTTAAAACATTATGAATGTGCTTATTGTAAGTCAGTACGAACCACAGCACATATAATTTCACGTTTGGCGAACAATGACAATGAAGAATATATTAGAAATAAGGTAATGGCTGGAAAGGTAAATACTATAGCTGGAGTTAAAGTTCAGATTATTAGCGCAGATGGAAATATAGAAACTTTTGATTTTCAAAAAGTTGATCAGGCAGAAAATTTTTTAAGAGAGTATAAGTAGTTACAAATACAGAATATTTACCGTATTTTTGTGTGATATAATCATTACGGCATCAATTTTGTGTCTAATCAGACCAAATAGCTTTAACAAAAATGTGTCATTTAATAAAGAAAAACTAATTATGAAGAAATTGATAACTCTATTATTGGTTGTATTAACATTTAATCTTCAATCATTTTCTTCCCAAACGGATTCATTGCAAAGACTCGAACCTGAAGTTAAACATACGAAAGAATCGATGCTAATTGTTCAACTGTTGGAAATGCATCATTATAGAAAATTGCCATTAAATGATTCTCTTTCTTCAGCTATATTGGATAGCTACATTGAAGTGTTGGATCCTAGTAAAAGTTATTTTACTGAAAAAGATATCAGGGAATTTGAGAAGTATCGGTTTGAATTGGATAATGAAACCCGAAAAGGAAATGTAAAACCTGCTTTTGATATTTTTGAAGCATTCCAAAAACGTTATTTTGAACGAATGGATTATGCAAAACAAAATTTAATTACAAAAGAATTCAATTATAGTCTGGAAGAATATCAGGATATGAACAGGAAGGATGATGATTGGGCTAAAAACATCAAAGAGCTAAATGATATATGGCGAAAAATGGTAAAAAACCAAAAATTAGGACTCAAACTCAATGGCAAAACTGAAGAAGAGATTATCAAAATTATTGAGGGACGTTATGCTCGTTATATTAGAACTATTGAACAATACAAAAGCGATGATGTATTTCAAACGTATATGAATGCATTGGCGGAAGCCTATGATCCTCATACAAATTATTTCAACAAACACACTTCTGATAATTTTAAAATAAACATGAGTCTTTCCCTTGAAGGTATTGGCGCTACCTTACAAACTGATAATGATTATACGAAAGTTGTACGCATTGTTCCTGGAGGTCCTGCAGATAAAAGTGGTATGCTTCATTCTGATGATCGAATCATTGCTGTAGGGCAAGGAGAAGAAGGAGAGATGGAAGATATTATTGGATGGAGAATTGATGATGTTGTGGCATTAATACGTGGGACAAAAGGAACAACTGTTCGGTTAAGTGTTATTCCTTTTGAAGATGGAATTAATGGAGAAGCTAAAACTATTCATATTGTTAGAGATAAGGTGAAGCTTGAAGATCAGGCTGCTAAGAAAGAGATAGTGTCGGTAACCAGAAATGGGAAGGATTTAAATGTTGGCATTATTAAAATACCAAGCTTTTATATGGATTGGGAAGATTACCAAAAAGGAAAACCAGACTATAAAAGTACTACACGGGATGTTAAAAAGTTGGTTGGAGAGTTGGAAAGTGATGGAGTAGATGGATTGGTAATTGATTTAAGAAATAATGGTGGAGGGTCTTTGGCCGAAGCAATTGAGTTAACTGGTCTATTTATTAATGAAGGTCCTGTAGTGCAAGTAAGACCTTCTGACCCTAGAAGGCAAATAGAAGTAGGACAAGACACAATTCCAGGGGTGGTTTATGAGGGACCACTTACTATTTTAATTAACAGGTTTAGTGCTTCAGCATCGGAGATTTTTGCTGGAGCTATTCAAGATTACAAGAGAGGTTTAATTGTTGGTGAGCAAACTTTTGGTAAAGGTACAGTTCAGAGCGTAGTAGATTTGGGAAGGTTTATTCCAGAGTCTAGAGGAAAAGTTGGTCAGTTAAAATTGACACTCCAAAAGTTTTATAGAGTAACAGGTAGTAGTACTCAGCATAAAGGAGTTACTCCAGATATTGAATTGCCGTCAGCATTTAGTGCTGAGGAATTTGGAGAAAGCTCTATGAAAAGTGCTTTACCTTGGGATCAAATTACTTCAACACAATTTGAAGTATTGAATGATGTTTCGGATAAATTATTAGAAAAATTAAACAACGATTTTCAAGAACGACTTAAAAATGACCCTGAATTAAAAGTATTGGTGGAAGAAACAAATGAATTGTATAAAACCATAAATGCCAATGAAATATCGTTGAATGAGGCTGAAAGGAAAATGGAAAGAGATCGTATAGAAGCGAAGAAGAAAAATACAAAACCAGAAGACACTGTGGTGAATGCAGAATCGGGAACTACAAAATCGGATAGTTTTCCTGTAGATGATAAATATTTGCGTGAAGGATTAGTGATTTTAGCAGATATGATAACAGCAAGGATAGGGTAAGAAATGATAAGTATTGTCATTTTCTATTGAATAAATGTAAGTCAGGGGTACTTATGTATAAGTAGGGTCATTAATTAAGCTGATTTGGCTCATGTTTTAGCAATTTAATAGTTGCCATATTTGTACTAATGAAATTGTTGAAGAATATAATTTTAACCTTCCTAATAGCCAACACCCTTGGAAGTGCATTATTTGTTCCGTTAATTTATTTGGATTATACAGTACGTCAAGATTATATAGCCAAAGTTCTTTGCATCAATAGAGATAAACCCATGCTTAATTGTAATGGAAAATGTGTTCTTGCTCAAAAAATTAAAAAAGCACAGGAACAAGAGGATGAATCTAAAAATGTAGTCCAAAAATTAGAGTATTCGTTTTTCTTTAAGAGGTGTCCGCAATTTGAGATTAAAAATACTTTTACAGAATTAAGAGAGGACTTTAGCTCTTTTATATTTCTAAAATACTCAAAAGGATATCTGCAAGGAGTTTTTCACCCACCACAAGGATAATATTCACCAGTCTATAACTCAATTCACGAGTTTAATTTATAAAACATTATTGTATTGTAAAGCTTGTACATCTATTAATGATGAATGATATATGTTTTTCTATTCGAAAAACTGTTTACAATACAACTATACCATTTACTTAAAAATATCATGAAAAAATATATACACACATTTAGTGTAGTAGCTCTTATATTCATTTTTGGGAGTTGCGCAGAAAAAAACGATCCAGTAGTAGAAGAAAGTTTAGTGGAAGTGGCTACAGGAGACAATGGGGAAATAGGGGTGACGATACAGTCAACAACTGAACTTTTTGTTGGGTTTAATTCACTAAGCATAAATGTAACTAATCTTACAGATAACTCTTCCATTAATGATGCAACAATAACGATTATACCGATGATGCATATGATGACTATGTCTCATACTTGTCCTGTAGATAATAAAACTACCACTTTAAACGAAAAAGGTAAATACAATTTTGATGTTGTATTTGTAATGCCTTCTGGTGATATGGGATATTGGGAAATTACCTTTAAAGTTGAATATGGAGGAAAAATACAAGAAGTAGTTGTGCCAGTAAATGTAATACAACCTGAGGAAACAAAATTAATTTCGTTTGTAAGCGAACAGGATCAGACTACTAAATATTTTGTAGCACTTATTGATCCTAAAAGCCCTCAAGTAGGAGAGAATGATTTAGAAGTTTCAGTTTATAAAAAAGCAAGTATGATGGATTGGCCAGCAGTTGAGGGGTTAAGTTTTGAACTGGAGCCTTGGATGACATCAATGGATCATGGATCTCCTAATAATATTGCACCTGTGGAAATAGGAAATGGACACTATAAAGGGAAGGTTAATTTCACTATGACAGGTGATTGGGAGATTAGACTTACAATGAAAGAGGGAAATAACTTGGTAGGATCGCCAGTATTTACTACAGTATTTCAATAGAACTAGAAAAATTGGTAGGCATCATTGGTTAATAATTATCTGATGATGCTTACCCAAATAATATTAAAGATGAAGCATAGGATAACATTATTTCTATTGTTAGGCTTGTATGGATTTGTTTTTTCACAAGATCAAGCTACTTATGAAGCATGGCAAGACTCGATTAAGAATCCAGACTATATCATGAAGAACATATTGTATTTAGATGAGATGGAAGTAGTAGAAAATCAGTATAAATCTAGTAATCCATTGTTGACTCAAGTTCGAAAAGATAAATTAATGGGAACTGATGAGTTATTACATTGTCTACCTGGAGTGAACATGATGAGAAGAGGTAATTTTGCTAGTGAACCCATATTAAGAGGACTGTCTTCGGAAAGGTATGTAGTTAGTATTGATGGGATGCGTCTTTTTGGAGCTTGTACCGATAAAATGGATCCTGCATCATCCTATATTGAACCTAATAATTTAGCGAATCTTGATATCAATTTAGGAAATGATGATGCTATGGATGGTGCTTCAACAGGGGGATGTGTTAGTTTTAATTTGAAAACACCAAAATTTAATGCAAATAAGGCTGTGTTTGTTCGGATAGGAATGAAGTATAATTCAGTATCAAGAGGTTTTGATCAATTGGCAGACTTGAATATAAATAAAAAGAACTTGGCAGTTCGTTCGAGTTTTGTTCACCGTAAAGCTCAAAATTATATAGCGGGGGGAGGTAGTGAAATTAAGTATTCACAATTTGAAAAGTATAACTATTCGTTTGCAATGAGTTATCGCTTACCACAATCTCAGATGCTTTCATTTTCATTTTTAGGTGATGATGCAAATGATGTAGGTTATCCAGCTTTACCTATGGATGTATCCTATGCTAAGGCTAAAATGTTTTCGTTAAGTTATTATAGAATGAATTTGGGAAAGTTGAAAGAAGTGGAAATAAAAGCTTATCACAATATTGTAGACCACGCAATGGATGATACAAAACGTGATGCTGTGGATGTCCCAATGCATATGGATATGCCAGGAAACACGCATACCTCTGGTTTATTTGCTCAAACTTACCTCTTTGATAGTTTAAAAACCAAAATAGAATATTATAACACTTTTGCTCATGCCGAAATGACTATGTATCCAGATGTAGGAAGCCCGATGTTTATGCTTACGTATCCTGATGTAGTTCGGAATAGCACTTCCATTAGTCTTGACTATAATAGAGCATTTTTAAAACAAAACCTATTGAAAATGGGATTTCGATATGAGAAGGCAGCTACGTATATCTCTAGTGAATTTGGCGAGCAACAGTTAAATGTGTTTAATATGTCTGGAAAAAAACCTAAAAAAATGAATTTGCTGAATGCCAATATCTCAATTAGTAGAAATATCAAAAAGAGTTTTAAGTTAAAGTTAACAACCTCATACGGTCAGCGATTACCTACCACATCAGAACAATTTGGTTTTTATTTGTATAATCGTCAGAACGGATACGATTATATTGGCAACCCTGATATTAAAAAAGAAGGAGCATGGCAAAATCAGTTGATGGCTGTATGGCATAAAAAGAAATTGCGCACAAATATTGCTGTATTTCATTATCAATTTCAAGATTACATAATGGGTGTATTAGTTCCAAATTACAGCAATATGACTATTGGAGCTAAAGGTGTGATGTTTTATGAAAACACAAAAAAAGCCTCATTAATGGGAGGGGAGTGGTCGTTGATGGGAGATATAACTAAAACGACACATTTAATGTCTACAGCTACCTATTCCTATGGTTATGATTTTGAAAATGATCCATTACCATTAATTCCACCTTTGAAAATCACAAATTCTATTTCGCAAAAGTGGAAAGGTTTTATATTTCAACCTGAACTAATCTGGTCGAATATGCAAAACAATACAAGTGTGAAATTTGATGAGCTAAATACTGATTCTTTTCTTCTTTTAAATTTCAGAATGCATAAAACGTTTAAATTAAATATAGGTGAAATGGATGTTAGCACAGGGGTTGAAAATATTTTAGACAAAAATTATAGAGAGCATTTTGATTGGGGTAATATACCTCGTTCAGGTAGAAATTTATTTTTGAACTTATCATGGAGGATAAAGTAAGAGGTTTATGTATATTTTTACATGGTTTGAATCTATCCTCCAATAAATTAATGTTTTGAGAGAGGCAATGGGGAAAAATAGATGTACCTTTGTGATTTAAAAACAGAAATGACTTTGCTAATAAATTGTCGTTTCCAAAACAATTTATATGTCATTTAACTCATTAGGATTATCCGATGCGCTTTTGCATGCAATAAACAAAAAAGGTTACACCACTCCTTCACCCATTCAGGAAAAAGCTATTCCATTAATTTTAGAAAGAAAGGATGTTTTAGCATCAGCACAGACAGGAACAGGTAAAACAGCTGGTTTTACCTTACCACTCTTACAAATTTTATCTGAAGGAAAACAATGGAAAAACAGACCTATTCGTTCATTAGTATTAACACCTACAAGGGAGTTAGCAGCTCAGGTAGCCGATAGCGTAAAAACTTATGGTGAATTTTTAAATCTTCGTTCAACAGTAATATTTGGTGGTGTAAATCAAAACCCTCAAGTAAGAGAGATAAGAAATGGTGTGGATATATTAATAGCTACACCTGGTCGTTTGCTTGATTTAAATAATCAACGTTTACTTTCTTTATCAAAAATTGAAATCTTAGTACTAGATGAAGCAGATCGAATGCTGGATATGGGTTTTTTGAAAGACATAAAGAAAATAATAGGATTGATGCCTTTACATAGGCAAAATTTGATGTTTTCAGCTACATTCTCGAAAGAGATAAAGGAACTAGCGAATGGAATTTTACATAACCAAGTTCTTGTAGAGGCTACTCCTGAAAATAGTACTGCGGAATTAGTGATTCAAAAATCCTATCGTATTGACAAGAAAAGAAAGCCAGAATTTGTGATAAAATTAATTTCTGAAGGTGAATGGAAACAGGTTTTAATTTTTACAAGAACAAAACACGGAGCCAACCGATTAAGTGAAAAATTGAATAAAAATAAAATTACAGCTTCTGCTATTCATGGAAATAAGAGCCAAAGTTCAAGAACAAAAGCACTAGCTGGTTTTAAAAATGGAACGGTTCGTGTTTTAGTGGCTACAGATATAGCTGCCAGAGGATTGGATATTCCATTATTACCTCATGTAATTAATTTTGATTTACCTCATGTACCCGAAGATTATGTTCATAGAATAGGACGTACAGGTAGAGCAGGAGTAAGTGGAGAAGCAGTATCTTTAATAGCTGCGGATGAAGTAGGTTTGGTAAAGGGTATTGAGAAATTGTTAGGCAAAACTTTAAAAAGTGATGTTGTAGAAGGTTTTGAACCAATTGACAAACCAGAGAAACATTCTGATCAACCAAGAAAAAATAATTACAGCAAGTTTAAGCCAAAAGGAGGAAATAGTAAACCTAATAGAGGTAGGAGAAGGTAATATATTGAAGTATTAATAAATAATTGCAACATTTTTTTGATTTTGAAGTTATATGTAATATCAAAAAGAAAGACCATACTCATATAAGATAAGTTGCTGAGATGAATAAGACATTTAACTGATTAGATAAATGGTCTTTATTTTGATGATAAAAAAACACAACTTATTGATTATCAGATTAGTCTTTCTTGTTGAATTTTTGATACTATAAACACTTTTTATAGAGTAATAAAAAGACATTTTTTTTAATTTAATTGATTTAAATAAATATCAGATAAATTAATAAATTTTTATATATTATATTTAAATTGACATTTAATATAGTTAGTTAGTTTTTAATTATGAGAAGTACAAAATCAATTCTTTTGGTAGAAGATGACAAAGTAGATGCGATGACAGTTAAGCGTGCATTGAAAGATATTAAGGTTGTTAATAAACTTGTCCATGTTGAAAATGGAGAACAAGCTTTGGAATACCTTAATTCAAATAAGGGTAACATGCCATGCATTATATTACTAGATTTGAATATGCCTATTATGAACGGGAGGGAATTTTTAGCAGAAAGGCTTAATTATGATCATTTAGTTACTATCCCAGTTGTTGTATTAACTACTTCAAAAGATGACGAGGATAAACTTGAAAGCTTTAAATTGTCTATTTCAGGTTATATGGCAAAACCAGTAGATTATAATCAATTTGTTGAGGTAATGAAAACTATTAATTTATACTGGACATTGAGCGAGACTGTTTCAGATCATTAAATTTCATAAATCCATGTATAAATGATTATTGATATTTTCTATAATCTATTTCTCTTCATCTTTTCTCGTTTTAAATAAATTTGTGAAATAGCATCCTTTTTTGAAGTATGAACAGAATAGGATTCTAATCCTATTTGATACATTACAAACCTTATGGCTGCTGTAATAAGTATATTTTTTCCGGTATAAAATGCTGTATGCTTTATGGAACTTTTAATAAGATGAAACCTTTTTTTAATTTCTTTTCTCGTTAAAACATTGGGTCTGCCAGCTTCGGTAAGATCAATAATTAGATAAAAATGGTTGTAAGGAGCAGCTAATTTTGTAATTTCATCAAAGCAAAAATTTACAGAAAAAATATTTTGAGTAGGATATTCTTTAAAATGAATTATTTCGTCTTCAAGTAGAGAGACATTTTTTTTCATAGCTTCTACATCCTTTTCTGTTAATTGTTTTTCTAACATAATGTTAAATCACTTATGCTTATGAATATAAATATTTTTCATTATCAATTTACATTATACTTTTAATAGATGATGTTGCTATGTTGAAAAATATTTTCTAACCCGAATTATGCAATAGAATTCGTAATGAAGTCATAAAGTACAAAGAAATAGGTGGTTATGGAAAGAAGCATAGCACCGCTGTGGTGATGCGCATAATCAAAGTGAAGCATAAGCATTTATTTCATAGTGATAATGTATGGAATAGATTCTCTATTGCATAATGCGAGTTTAATGAATAGATAGTTAGTAGTAACTTTGTTCATCATTAAAAATATGCCTATTATTATAATGGATGATGATGAAATAAACTCATATTTATATCATGTTCTGTTTCAGTATTTTAAAAAATAGAGGGGTTTATTTGTTGAGATACTTTAAAACTATCATGACCCATTAATCATAGTAGGGGAGATTAGTCGTAATTTAATGCCATATATACAAAAACAAAATTATGTTCTATGGATAAAGCTTCTACCGAAAAAATACTTTCATATCTAGTAGATATAAGTAACCAGAATTACTCGCTTACAGATGAAAAAATACAAGAGGAAACTAACTCTGATGCTCAACTTATTTTGACAGGAATATTGAATTTATCGGATGAGCTAAAATATTTAGAAGAGGAAAAAGTTAAATCGCTTGACCAGTTAGTGGAAAAATCGAAACTCGAACGAGCTAATAAGGAGCTAAAAGAGTTTGCTTATATGGCTTCACACGATTTGAAGGCTCCATTGCGAGGAATTGCAAATATTTCTCAATGGTTATACAAGGATTATTATGAAAAATTTGATGATGAAGGAAAAGGATTTTTGAATCTAATTATTGATAAGGTAAAAAAATTAGAAAAATTAATTGAGGACATTCTTAATTATTCAAAGATTGGTAGAAGAGCAGATGTTATTGAAGAAATACACCTTGAAAAGGTATTAGAAAATGTATTAAATTCACTTTCTCCTCCAGAAAATTTTACATTTGAAATTTCGAAATTGCCAGTTATTTCAGGGATTGAGACAGAGTGGCATCAAGTGTTTTTAAATCTGATTAGTAATGCTATAAATTATAACGATAAGGAAGAAGGAGAAATAAAAATTAGTTATAAACTAGATGAAAGCAGGTTATTTATAAATGTATGTGACAATGGTCCAGGGATAGCTGCTAAGTACCAAAAGAAGATTTTCGAAATATTTCAATCATTAAACTTGGGAAACAACCCTAATAGTACAGGTATTGGGCTTTCAACCGTTAAAAAAATCATTGAATTAAATAGCGGTGATATATATGTTAAATCTGATGGTATTTTGGGAACGTGTTTTCTGATAGAACTCCCTTCTAGAGTTGTAGTAAAGTCTAATTAATATTTAACCTTCATACTAAAAATAAAGAATATATATTTGTTCCAAACATGTATTCATGTTTTACTTTTTTCCTCGATTTGATTTCATCGAATTATAATGATTATGAGCAGTATTGATAAAATTAAGTATAATACCAATGCCTATGATAATATAAAATACTGTAAACACCTTTCCAGCATCAGTTTGAGGTGAAAAATCACCATATCCTATTGTTGTTAATGTGATTACAGAAAAATACAAAGAGTCAACCCATCCCCATCCTTCTAAATAATGATATACTGCACTTCCAAATCCTATGATAATTAAAGTAGTAGTTAGTAAGTCTCGATAATCCTTGTCTTTAAAAAAGGAAATAATTGTTCTAAAAAATAGCATAGTTAACAATAAGTTAAAATTATTATATTAAAAGGGTTAAGAACGTCAGGGCAAACGCATTTAACTTTCCATTAAGTCATTCCGTATGTTTTGTTGGCAATAGCCAATAAAAACGAGAAGGAATCCTAAACAATATGACATGTATTTACAATATGGTTAAGATTTCTACAGCAATGAACCAATTATTTTGGTTCATTGACTCCGAAATGACGCAAGAATTTTTAAATGCGTTCGCCCTGTTAAGAACGTAATCTACTTTTCTTCTGCGCTAAATTCAAGTATATTGTATTGTCATTTTATTTTCTTTTTATTCTATATGATTAGTAAGTACTTTTGCAATCAAATTAATATACGATTGTTTTGAATACTTTTAAGGAATTAGGAATTAGTACAAATCTTATAAAAGGATTAAATGAGCTAAAAATCATTACTCCTACGGAAATACAAAATGAAGTAATTCCGCTATTGTTAAGCACAAATACAGATCTTGTAGGGCAGGCACAGACTGGCACAGGAAAAACAGCAGCTTATGGTTTGCCCTTACTTCATAAAATAGACCCAAACAATAAGGTAGTTCAAGGACTTATTCTATGTCCTACTCGAGAATTAGGTCAGCAGGTAGCTAAACAACTGTTTAAGTTTACTAAATATACAGACAAAATTTATATTGAAGCTGTGTATGGTGGTGAGAAAATAGAAAAACAAATTAGTTCTTTAAAAAGACCAACACATATTGTAGTAGCTACACCTGGTAGACTTATCGATTTAGTAAGAAGAAAAGCAATTGATATTCGCCAAGTAAAAACTGTTATACTGGATGAAGCAGATGAAATGCTGAGTATGGGATTTAAAAAGGAGCTTGATGAAATATTAGGTTTCTTGTCATCTGTAGAATGTAAGTGGTTGTTTTCAGCTACCATGCCTCACGGAATAGGCCAAATTGTTAATGATCATTTATCAGTTAATGCTCATAGAATAGAAATTAGTGGAAGAAATATTGTTAATAAGAATATTGCCCACCAGTATTTAATATGTGATGAAAACGACAAACTTCATGTATTGATGCAGTTTATAAAATCGCAACATGAAAAAAGAGGATTGGTGTTTTGTAAAACCAAAGTAGCAACCCAGAAATTGGCAAAACAGTTAATAGCTAAAAACATTGCTGCAGATGCAATTCATGGCGATTTAAAACAAAAGGAAAGGGATAAAGTGATGAGGGCATTTAAAAATAGTAGCTTACAATTATTAATAGCTACAGACTTGGCGGCTAGAGGTATTGATATTGATGAACTTTCTTTTGTAGTTCATTATCAGTTTCCTGATAATGAGGAATATTATACACATAGAAGTGGCAGGACTGCCAGAGCTGGGAAAGAAGGAATCTCATTAAGCATTGTGACATCAAAGGAGATGAAACAAGTTAGATATATCGAAAAAACTTTAGGAATAGGTTTTAGTCAAATAAAGCAAGTCAGGTAAGTTATCCTGAAATCACTTACTAATAAGCATAAAGTTTTAGAATAATTCAGTAACTTGCAGTTTCTTTATGATATAAGATGAAATAGTTGATTTATTCATTTTTACCACAAAGAATTTCATAATTATTGCATTACATCATATATGGCTAGATCTAAGGAAACATTTAATAAAAAAGAGTTAGAAAAAAAGAAACTCCAAAAGAGAAAAGAGAAATTACAACGCAAAGAAGAACGAAAATCTGCTGGAGGTCGTTCCTTTGAGGAAATGATTGCCTATACCGATGAGTATGGAAATATAACAGACACGCCACCAGATCCTACTAAGAAAAAGAAGGAAATCAATGAAGCTGATATCGTTATTGGGTCGCGAAATATCAATACTGGAGAGGAAATAGATACAGTTCGTCAAGGAAAAGTTTCTTTCTTTGACAATAGTAAAGGGTATGGCTTTATAAAAGATAAAGAAACAGGAGATAGTATATTTGTACACATCAATGGTTTGGTAGATGAGATCAACGAAAATGATAATGTAACTTTTGAGACAGAGCGTGGATTAAAAGGACTAAATGCTATTAAAGTTACATTAGTAAAATAGGTTGTAACGGTTTTATACCTATAACGGTAAATGATTTAATATACTACTTGTCATAAATAAAAAAAACCACCAATATATGGTGGTTTTTTTTATTTATGTATATAAGTAAGAGTTAGTCTATTACTTTTACGTCTACTGCGTTCATACCTTTTTTACCTCTTTCTAATTCGAACTCAACTTTGTCATTTTCACGAATTTCATCGATAAGTCCTGATGAGTGTACGAAAATGTCTTCACTACCATCATCTGGTTTAATGAAACCAAAACCTTTGGTATCATTGAAAAATTTTACTGTTCCTTGCATTGTTATTTTTTTATAATAATTAAATAAATGTTGAAAGTCTTGAGTTAATATGATTACCAGTACCTATCCTATTAATATTGATTCCGAAAATGGAAAGAAGAGTAACAAATGAACGTGTAATTGAAGATCAATTTTTTCTTAAAACTTACTAACAGATACAAAGTTAACTATTAGAATCTATTTATCCTAAATATTTTTCTATCATTATTGCAGCTATAATAGAATAATTCGGATTAAATCATTCTATTTAATACAACTTCTCCCTTTGTAATGCATATTGTTCGTTGGCAATATAATCATCATAGGAACTTAACTTATCTATATAGCCATTAGGCCCTATTTCAATTATGCGATTTGCAATAGTATGAGTGAAAGTATGGTCATGTGAGGTAAATAATACTGTTCCTTTAAAATCTTTTAGACCATTGTTAAATGCTGTAATTGACTCTAAATCAAGGTGATTGGTAGGTTCGTCAAGTATCAATAAGTTGGCTTGTTGCAGCATCATTCGTGAGAGCATACAGCGTACTTTTTCACCTCCAGATAATACATTACATTTTTTAAATACTTCTTCACCAGAGAAAAGCATTTTACCTAAAAAGCCTCGAATAAATACTTCATCTTTTTCTTCATTCGAGTATTGCCTAAGCCAGTCAATTAAATTGTCGTCAGATTTAAAATATTCAGAATTTTCATTTGGTAAGTAGGCTTTGGTTATAGTTTGGCCATATTTAAATGATCCACTATCTGCTTCCATTTCATTATTCAAAATTTTAAATAGTGATGTTAAAGCAAGACTATCTTTACTTAAAAAAGCAATCTTATCACCTTTATTTACAAACAGATCAAGATTTTTAAACAAATCTTTACCATTTGATGATTTACTAAGTCCTTTAATTTCTAATATTTGATCACCTGCTTCTCTACCTTGCTGATATATAATGGCTGGATACCTTCTGGAAGAAGGTTGAATTTCATCTACATTAATTTTAGATAGTAATTTTCTCCTACTTGTAGCCTGTTTAGACTTTGCAGCATTGGCACTAAAACGAGCAATAAATTCTTGAAGTTCTTTTTTCTTTTCTTCTGCTTTTTTATTTGATGCACTACGTTGATTTAATGCAAGTTGACTAGATTCATACCAAAAAGTATAATTACCAGTAAATAATTTTACTTGCTTAAAATCTATGTCTACTATGTGCGTACATACTGTGTCTAAGAAGTGCCTGTCGTGAGATACTACAATTACAGTGTTTTTGAAATCTAATAAAAAATCTTCCAGCCAAGATACTGTTTGAATATCTAGATCATTGGTAGGTTCATCCAAAATAAGTACATCTGGATTCCCGAATAAAGATTGTGCTAACAATACTCTCACTTTTAAACTACCAGGTAAATCTTTCATGAGTTTAGTATGCTGATCTTCTACAATGCCTAAACCACTTAATAAAGCTGCAGCATCTGATTCGGCATTCCACCCATCCATTTCAGCAAATTCTGCTTCTAATTCCGATGCTCGAACCCCATCAGCTTCTGAAAAATCTGGTTTAGCATATATTTCATCTTTTTCCTTCATGATAGCCCACAATGTACTGTGTCCGATCATTACAGTATCAAGAACAGTATTTTCATCAAAAGCAAAATGATTTTGATTCAATACTGCCATTCGTTTTCCAGGCTCTAAAGTTACGCTTCCAGAGTTAGCATCAATTTCACCAGATAAAATCTTTAAAAAAGTTGATTTACCTGCTCCATTTGCACCAATTACACCGTAACAGTTACCTTGGGTGAATTTGATATTTACTTCGTCAAATAATATGCGTTTCCCGAATTGTAATGAAAGATTTTGTGTTGCAATCATGATTAGTTAAATTTTGAAGCCGCAAAGGTAGTAAAGTCATTTGATGTCAACAGAACTTCTATGAAAAATAATTTTACTCAAATGTTATCAACTATTATCTGTTTTGTGATTTCTCATGCTCTTCACAATAATTATAGAATGTACACGTCCATAAATTATCAACAACAAAAACCAAGGTGAAAAAAGTATTAAGAATAATTAAAATGAGTGGATTAATAATCATAGGATCGATTTTGATGGTGGTAATTTTGATATTTGTCTATTTCAAAACAGCACCTCAATTAGGTGGTGAGGTTGATGGCTTACGTGCTGAAATACTAAAAAGATCTCCTCAATATAAAAATGGAAAATTTTTTAATCTTCAAACTACAGATATGACCACGCCACCGCTTTCTGTAATTGCTGGTATTTTAACTCAAGGTACTGTTCATGACCCTGATACAACTCTTGATTCCAAAACTTTTAATAAATCTGATTATGACGTAATAAATAAGGAAGTAAAGCTAACATGGTTTGGACACTCATCTGTGCTATTAAGCATTGATGGTAAAAACTTACTTATTGATCCCATATTTGCTCAACGTGCATCAATGTTTTCGTTTATGGGACCTAAACGCTATGATTATATCAAGCACGTTACTGTGGATGACATGCCTAAAATAGATGCAGTTATCATTTCTCATGATCATTATGATCATTTGGATTATGAAACTTTTCTTAAATTAAAATTGCGAGTAAACAAATACTTTGTGCCACTGGGAGTAGGAGTACACTTGGAAGCTTGGGGTATTCCTGAAGAACAAATTAGCGAACTGGACTGGTGGGATGAAATTAATTTTAGTGAAACTATACAATTAGCATTTACACCTTCTCGTCATTTTTCTGGACGTGGAATTAGAGATCGATTTACTACACTTTGGGGCTCTTGGGTAATTCAAGGAGCAAAACAAAAACTATATTTTGGTGGTGATTCAGGTTATTCAGAATCTTTTAAAAAAATAGGAGAAAAGTATGGACCTTTTGATTTTGCTATGCTTGAGTGTGGTCAGTATAGTAGGTATTGGCCAGAAATTCATATGATGCCAGAGCAAACTGCACAAGCTGGTACAGACTTGAAGGCTAAAAATGTTATGCCTATTCACTGGGGTAAATTTACTTTAAGTATTCATAATTGGAGAGAGCCTGTACAACGATTTGTGAAAGCTAGTACCGCACATCAATATAATGTAATTATTCCTGAATTAAATACAGCATTTACAGTACCTGATACTACCTCTATCTCGACTTGGTGGAGGGAGTAGAACTGTGTTTGTTTGATTATAGCTTTACAAATAATTAAAAGAAAAATGAGATAGTTTTATTTTTACCTTGATGAGGTTTATATTTAGCACATGACGCAAGAAGGTAATCATTATTCAAGAGAAAAATTATTACAATATTTGAATATCGACTTACTATTAGACGATTTAAGAACTATTGAAGACCATGTAGAAAAGTGTTCTGCATGCAAGGAATTAATAAAAGAGCTTGAACCACTTTCCAATAAAAGTGAACGAGATAAATTTTTCGAGAATACTACTCAGGCTATTAGAATTCGTCAAAATAGTAATAGTACTCCAAAATGGAAAGACAGATCTATCTTTAATGTGGTACTGTTAGTTTTAATTTTATGTGAAATTGGGGCAATGTTTTCATTTAATATTTTCCCTTTTCATAACATCAAAATTAGACCTACACTAGAAGAAATAAAAGAACAGATATATAACTTTTCTAATAATGAAAATGTTAGTATCATTGATTCTACATTATTAGTGACATCTGATATTAATGAAATAGATATTCTAGAGGAAATAATTGATGAAGTAGATACTTCAGAAAATTTGAATGAGAATCCCATCTCAATGCAATCAAATGAATTGGAAACTCAAAATTCGAATAGTAATAATGAAGTGTTTTACAGTGCAATTGAAACGGTTGATGAAGTAGTAAGTGAACCAATTTCACAGGAACAAGATGCTATCACAACCTCTGATGAAAGTAGTGAAGTAGTACCAATTGAAAATGAGGAAGTAGAGATCGTTCAAGTTAAATTGAATGGAACTATAGAAGCAATGCCTAACTCGGAAAA
Organism: Cyclobacteriaceae bacterium; assembly: GCA_029882685.1. Classification (GTDB taxonomy): domain Bacteria; phylum Bacteroidota; class Bacteroidia; order Cytophagales; family Cyclobacteriaceae; genus JAOUKH01. Next base: position 12,927 of record JAOUKH010000006.1, on the reverse strand, counting down.
ACAGGCTTTTCCAGATGGTGGTTTTTCAAGCTTTAATCAATACATTAAAAATGGATATAAATATCCTGATGTAGCTATAGATAAGAATATACAAGGAGTAGTCGTAGCTCAGTTTACATTAACTGCTGATAGCAATATTACTGATTTGAAAATAATATCCAGTTTGTCAGCTGAATGTGATAATCTGGTAATAAATATGATTAAGAATGGTCCTAAATGGCAACCATTTGTTGGAGATGACTTTGTGGTGTATAGGTCAGCAAGTTTAAAATTTACCTTCAAATTGTAATCAACTTTCAAGCTGTTTAGGTTGATTATATCTTGAGATAATAACAAAAAGCAATATGAGTTATAATTTAATATCTTGGAATGTTAATGGCATTCGTGCATCTGTAAAAAAAGGTTTTGAAAATTCACTTAAAGAATTGAATCCTGATATTTTGTGTCTTCAGGAAACAAAAGCGCAAGATGATCAAGTAGCAGAGGCTCTTCAACATGTGGAAGGATATCATATTTTTAGTAATTCAGCAGTAAAAAAAGGATATTCAGGTACTGCAATCCTGTCTAAGGAAGAACCAATAGAAGTTACGAGAGACATCGGTATTGAAGTACACGATCAGGAGGGGAGGGTTTTAACGGCTGAATATGAAAAATTCTTTTTGGTTACTGTATATGTTCCTAATTCGAGCCGTGATTTACATCGTTTAGGTTATCGGCAAACTTGGGATGCTGATTTTCTTACATTTTTAAAGGAATTAGAAAAAAAGAAACCCGTAGTGGTTTGTGGCGATTTTAATGTAGCTCATAAATCTATCGATTTAGCTCGACCAAAGCCAAACTACAACAAAACTGCTGGATATATGCAGGAAGAAATTGATGGTATGGACAACTATACCAATGCTGGTTTAGTAGACTCATTTCGTTATTTATATCCAGATACCATAGAAAAATATAGCTGGTGGAGCTATATGGGACAAGCACGTGCTAATAATGTAGGATGGAGAATTGACTACTTTTTGGTGAGCGATGTTATTAAAACAAATATCTTAGAAGCTTCTATTCATCCTACCTATATGGAATCGGATCATTGTCCTGTGGGGATGGAAATAGGGGTTTGATTTTAAATGAATGTCTTCTTTCTCTCAATTAATGCCAATAACCCTAAAATAGGTCCAACGGCTAGTATCATATAAAGGTACTGGTGATTAAATGAGGAGCTTAACGCATTGATAAACTGGATGCTGATGATTGTTATTGAAAACCCAATGCAATTCACAATGGTCAAGGCTGTGCCTTTTGACTCGGATTCTGTATTTTGAGCTACTAGAGTGGAAAACAAAGGGGAATCTGCAATTACTACCAATCCCCAAAAAATTAAGAATGCTACGAATACTATTTCAGAATTAGTATAAAACACAAGAGGAGAGAGGAGACAGCAAATACCAGACATCAACAATGCCATGAATGCTGTTCGTTTAGTGCCATAATGTTGAGAGATATAACCCCCAATAACACAGGATAAACCACCTAACCCTATTATTAAAAAAGAGAGTACAGAAATATTGAAATTAGTTTCAGGATGTAATTTTAGATAGGTGGTTAGTAGGATAGGAACAAAAGCCCAGAAAGTGTACAATTCCCACATATGCCCGAAATAGCCGAAAGCTGCGGAACGGAAAGGTTTGTTTTTAAAAAGTTTATAAAGAGCTGAAAAGTCAAATTTTTGACTAGACTTTCTATATGGACCGTTGGGTACAAATATCAGTATCAGAAAACCTCCAAACACAGCAATGGTAGAAGTGAAAATTAAAACAAGTCGCCAAGGTAATCCACCTGTACCTATGAAGTCCTTGAGTAAATGAGGAAAGGCAGTACCTACAACTAAAGCTCCCACCAAATATCCCAATGATTTCCCAAGTCCTTTTTGATAATAGTCTGTGGCAATTTTCATCCCTACGGGATAGATGCCAGCAAGCGAAACGCCAACAAAAAATCGAAAAATAAGTAAACTGAATAAACTATTGCTTTCCAATATTGTTCTTAGATTGAGTAAAGCACCTGCAATAGCACTAAAAAAGAAAACATGTGATGGAGAAAATCGATCTGCAATAGTGAACAGTGCAAATACTAGCGTACCTACAATAAACCCGAATTGCACAGCAGCTGTTAAATGCCCTAAGGCGTTGCTATTAAGTTGAAAAGTGATAATGAGATCATTCATTACACCATTTCCTGCAAACCACAATGAAACACAGCAGAACTGTGATACAACGATGAGCGGTAAAATCCATTTTGTTTTTGTCATGTTGTTACTAGGTTGTTTTAGGGATTATTTTAGAAAAAAATTAGCTGATAAGTTAAGGTATTCTTCGAAAATAAAAATATACATGTTGTTATTTCACATGCCTGATTCCGATATATTGGGGGAAGTACCGAGAAATCTTCACCATCAAAAAGATAAATAATAGTAAACTTTGCATTGCTTTTGGTAGCCAGGCTCTGTATGACAACCTAGAATTTGTTAGTTTTAATTTACCAGTCTCATAAATAGAATATTCTTAATATAAGATTATTGTCTATTATTTAGAATTCATGAATGAAAAATACTTTGTTTTCTGCTCTTATTGGATGATTTGTGAATTGGACTAGTACTTGCAATCCCATAATTATGGGAAATTATGTAGTAGTGTGTTATTTAATATTATTGTTGATAGTCTATTCATATTTTGTGATAAATAAATTAATTCAAAAATTTAAGTAATTGCAGAATACGAATTAGCTTTTTTAGCTATCCAAAATTAAGCAAAGATCATTGCTTTAATAGTTCTTGTACTTCATCTTTTTATACAAATTTAAAAACTCCCCAAATATTGTAAAATCAGTCTTCAGGTATTGGTGACGGATATATAATGTTTATTTTCATCGTTTCATGATTTTCATAACTATTTGCGTATCATTATGAAAATGAAAAACAGTAACACACATGCGAAACCTAATACTTTTAATAATCATCATCTTTTCATCTTGTAAGGAAGAATCTAATTGGACAAATTTATTGGACAAAGATTTATCTCATTGGGATAGTTATTTAAGCTATAAACATCAATTGGGGTACAATGGACAGATTCCAAAAGACAAGGAAGGAAATGTTATTGCTCCTATAGGATTGAATCGTCCTGAATACAATGTTTTTACAGTAATAGAAGAAGATAATGAGCCAGTGATAAAAGTTAGTGGAGAGGTATATGGATGCCTTTTTACGAAAGAAGAATATGCCAATTATCACTTAAAGATAAAAGTTAAATGGGGGGATAAGAAATTGATACCTAGAAAAGATTTATTAAGAGATTCTGGCATACTTTATCACTCAATTGGTGAACATGGTGCTGAATATTGGAGATCTTGGATGCTTTCACAAGAATTCCAAATAATGGAAGGGCATATGGGAGATTACTGGAGTCAAGCTACATCTGCAATTGATATTAAAGCATACATTCCAGAGTATATTATGAATCCTGTAGCTGACAAAAGTCAACCCTTTATTCCTATGGGAAATGGAGAAGAGTTATCGGGTTTTTGTCTTCGTAGTGCCAACTATGAGAATAGCCATGGAGAGTGGAATACGTTGGAATTGATTTGTTTTGAAGATAAAAGTCTACACATTGTTAATGGGCATGTAGTGATGATTCTTAAAAATTCAAGGTATGTTGTTGATGGAAAATCAAAACCTTTAAGCAAAGGAAAAATTCAGTTGCAAAGTGAAGCAGCCGAAGTATTTTTTAAAAATATCGAAATTCGGAATCTAGAATCACTACCAGTTGAGTATTCTCAATATTTTCAATAATTGATATAATCAGAGCCTATTCACAATATACTACTTTATGTTTTTTGGAAAGGCTCTAACTATAGAAGATACATCTGATCAAAATATTAGTTTGGCATGTGTTATTGATCATACATGTTGATATTACTGAACATACAGTTTTCCTGATTTAAGAAATAATTATTAAATCAAGATTGTTTAAACCTCCTATTCTTCGATTTAAGTTTGTTTTGATAGCATTTGTATGCTGGCACAGTGCTTGTGTTACTTCAGATATGGAAAAATATGTAATAGGAAGTTTTTTGATATTTACTGCAATTAGCTACTCAATGTTCATTATTAGTAAACTATTAAAAAGTTTAAATAAAGCGAAAGTAAAAATTACAAATTAATAATTTAATTGGACTCATGTAGGTATATGAATGAGATCAATTTATAAAAATTATTTTGTAAAAAAGTGTATAAGATAGATTCTAAAAATTAGTGTTAATAGTGTGTTGTTTTGAAAGCCTTCTCAAAAGAGAAGGCTTTTTTGTGTAAAACACAACATAATTTATAATGCAAAAAGCCCCTAAAAAGGGGCTTTTATGCGGTCCGGACGAGACTCGAACTCGCGACCTCCTGCGTGACAGGCAGGCATTCTAACCAACTGAACTACCGGACCAAAATGTTTTTCTTTACCGTCTTTCCGTTAAAGTGATGCAAATGTAGAGCAATAAATTTTAATTCCAATAGCCAAGTAAAAATAATTTTAAAAAAATATTTTTTACACTAAAAAGCTGTTGAAAGCACATAATCCTTCTTAATATTACTTCCAATTATTAGTTGTAATAATATTAATGTTAGTTTTGTACTTTGTTAACTAAAATTAAGATGTTATTGGATTTCGAAAAACCGATTGCCGAGCTGGAAGAAAAGCTTGAAGACATGAAGAAGCTAGCCACTGAAAGTGATGTAGATGTGGTAGAAGCTGTAAAATCGTTGGAAAATAAAATAGACGCTTTGAAAAAAGATACTTTTCAACATTTGACACGTTGGCAAAGGGTGCAATTATCAAGACACCCTGAAAGACCTTATACTCTTGATTATATTTACGAGATTACGGATGACTTTGTAGAGATTCATGGTGACCGTACCGTGAAAGATGACAAGGCCATGGTAGGAGGGTTTGGAACCATCAATAAGCAAACGTTCATGATTATTGGGCAGCAAAAAGGAAGGAATACCAAACAACGTCAAATACGCAATTTTGGTATGGCAAATCCTGAAGGCTACCGTAAAGCATTACGATTGATGAAGCTTGCAGAAAAATTCAATAAGCCCATTATTACATTAATTGATACTCCAGGGGCATACCCAGGGTTGGAAGCTGAAGAAAGAGGGCAAGGGGAGGCTATTGCTAGAAACTTGAAAGAAATGTTTATGCTTAAAGTACCTGTAATATGTGTTATTATTGGGGAAGGAGCTTCTGGTGGTGCTTTGGGCATTGGAATTGGAGATAGAGTGTTGATGTTGGAGAATTCTTGGTATTCAGTAATTTCGCCTGAAAACTGCTCAACAATATTGTGGAGAAGTTGGGAATATAAAGAACAAGCTGCAGAAGCTTTAAAGCCTACTGCCAGTGATATGAAGGAGCTTAAAATGGTAGATGGCATTATTAAAGAACCTCTGGGTGGTGCGCATACCGATATTAAAGCTACTGCAAAAGAAGTGAAGAAGGTGATTCTGAAAAATTTTAAAGAGTTGGATGGTATTAATGTAGACGACAGGATTAACTCAAGGATTGAAAAATTCTGTAATATGGGAGTTGTTACTGAATAATATAATTCAATTTATAATATCAAAAACCGCAAAGTGTCTTTTACATTTTGCGGTTTTTTGTTTTTAGAGTAATTTGAGATGTTTTATTAGATAATGGATATATGAAATTACACGTAATTAATACAGGATTTTTTAAGCTCGATGGTGGAGCTATGTTTGGAGTTGTTCCTAAATCGCTCTGGTCGAGGACTAATGTTCCTGATGCCAACAACTTGTGTACTTGGGCTATGCGTTGTTTACTTATTGAGGAGGGTGATCGACTTATTTTAGTAGATAATGGTATTGGGAATAAACAAAGTGAAAAATTCTTTAGTCATTATTACCTTCATGGTGAGGACAGCCTAATAGGGTCGTTGAATAATGCAGGTTTTTCTGAAGATGATATCACAGATGTATTTATGACCCATCTTCATTTTGATCATTGTGGTGGTGGTGTATATTATAATAATGATAACAAACCTGAGTTAACTTTTAAGAATGCAAAATACTGGTCTAATGAAAATCATTGGCAATGGGCAACAGTACCAAACCCAAGGGAGAAAGCTAGTTTTCTTTCAGAGAACATTTTACCAATACAGGAAAGTGGACATCTGAATTTTGTAGATATAGTTAATAACTCTAATTTTAATGCTTTTGATATCATCACGATGGATGGACATACTGAAAAACAGATGCTTCCAAAAATTAAATATAAAGACCATACAATAGTTTTTGTGGCTGATTTATTACCATCAACTGGTCATATTCCTTTGCCTTATGTAATGGGTTATGATACTAGACCTCTATTAACTATGGATGAGAAGGGTAGGTTTTTAGTAGAGGCAGCAGATAATAATTACGTGCTGTTTTTAGAGCATGATGGAGTAAACGAATGTTGTACTGTGAAACATACTGAAAAAGGAGTGAGGTTAGATAAAACATTTCCTTTGAGTGAAATTTTGTGAGGGGTGTTGACAAAATCATTTTACAGCAATGTCCGCAAAGTTTTACTTGATTATCTCAGACAGGCGCAAAGGTCGCTATGCCTTCTTGGTGTTCTTTGCGAATCCATGGCGTACTTGGCGGTTAATTAATGTTATCGCTATTTAAGATGTGAATATAGGCAGGGTTTTTAAATAAAAAGTTGTTGTAGAACAACTAATAAAAAAGCAGACAATGACATACGGACTTGTTTTATCAGGAGGTGGAGTACGAGGAATAGCACATTTAGGTGTGATTAAAGCACTTGATGAAATAGGGATTCGTCCATCTGCTATATCAGGAACAAGTGCAGGTGCAATAGTAGGAACTATGTACGCACATGGCTATTCACCTGATGACATCCTTAAAATTATTTTGAAAACTAAGTTTCTTTATGCTGTTCGTCCTTCCTTAAGCTTTACTGGATTGTTAAGTATGGAGGCTATGGAAAAAATACTGAAAGAGTATCTTCCTGATGATTTTTCCAATTTAAAAATTCCTATTACAATAGGAACAACTGATTTAAAACATGGAAAAACAGTGTTTTTTTCAAGAGGTGAGTTAATTAAACCTATTTTAGCCTCTGCATGTATACCAGTAATATTTAAACCAGTAGAAATAGAAGGTGTAAAATATATTGATGGTGGAATACTTAATAACCTTCCTGTAGACCCTCTTTTGAGAAAGTGTGATAAAATTATAGGAGTACATACCAATCCAATTAGTAATAATTTCACGGGTAGTAATGCCAAGAATATTCTTGAAAGAACAATGTTAATGGCGATTAGTGGAAATACTAAACAAAATGCTGCACATTGCGATTATTATATAGAACCTCCAGAGCTTGGGGGTTATACAGGTATGGATATATCAAAAGCAGAAGAATTGTTTGAAATTGGATATCGATACACTAAGGAAAATATTAATATTTTTAGTCATCAATAATCAGCAATACGATGAATTTTAAGGAACAAATACTTCAAGGAATACCAGAAGAATTACCTGCATCAAAGTCATATAATACTAGAATTAATCATGCTCCTAGAAGAAAAGAAATTCTGACGGTTGAGGAAAAGAAATTAGCCGTAAGGAATGCATTACGTTATTTTGATAAGAAACATCATACTGTTTTAGCACCTGAATTTGCTGAGGAATTAGTAAAATACGGACGTATATATATGTATCGATTCATTCCTGATTATGATATATATGCTAGACCAATTGATGAATATCCTCATAAAAGTAAGCAAGCTGCAGCCATAATGTTGATGATTCAAAATAATTTGGATCATAATGTAGCACAGCACCCTCATGAATTAATCACCTATGGAGGTAATGGAGCAGTATTTCAAAATTGGGCGCAGTACTTATTGACGATGCAGTATTTGGCAACTATGACGAACGAACAGACATTGCATATGTACTCTGGTCATCCAATGGGATTATTCCCTTCTCATAAAGATGCTCCAAGAGTTATTGTTACTAATGGTATGATGATTCCAAACTATTCGAAGCCTGATGATTGGGAAAAGTACAATGCATTAGGAGTAACACAATATGGTCAAATGACGGCTGGTTCTTATATGTATATTGGTCCTCAGGGGATTGTACATGGCACAACTATTACGGTATTGAATGCTGGAAGAAAAGTATCAAAAGGTGGGGAAGGATTGGCAGGTAAATTATTTGTTACTGCCGGACTTGGAGGAATGAGTGGTGCTCAACCTAAAGCAGGTAATATAGCTGGTTGCATTTCAGTAACTGCTGAAGTAAATAGGCTAGCTACTTACAAGCGACATGAACAAGGGTGGGTAGATGAAGTATTTGAAGACCTAGATAAATTGGTAACCCGTGTTAAAAAGGCTAAATTAAATAAAGAAGTAGTTTCAATTGCCTACCAAGGGAATGTAGTTGATGTTTGGGAAAAGTTTCATAAGGAAGATGTATTTATTGACCTAGGGAGCGATCAAACTTCATTGCATAATCCTTGGGCGGGAGGTTATTATCCAGTTGGGTATAGTGTAGAAGAATCCAATGAGATGATGGCCAATGAACCTGATCGTTTTAAAGAAGAGGTTCAAAAAACATTGCGAAAACATGCATTATATGTTAATAAACATACAGCAAAAGGGACTTATTTCTTCGATTATGGTAACGCCTTTTTATTGGAAGCATCACGAGCTGGGGCAGATGTTATGGATGAAAATGGCGTTGATTTCAAGTATTCTTCTTATGTGCAGGATATTATGGGGCCTATGTGTTTTGATTATGGTTTTGGTCCGTTTCGATGGGTTTGCACTTCTGGAAAAACAGAGGATTTAGAGAAAACAGATACAATAGCTACAAAGGTACTGACTGAAATAATGAAAGAGTCACCTAGTGAAATCCAGCAGCAGATGGCTGATAATATCCAGTGGATAAAAGCAGCAGGAGATAATAAACTGGTTGTGGGTTCTCAGGCACGTATACTTTATGCAGATGCGGAAGGGAGAACTAAAATAGCCAGTGCCTTTAATACAGCAATAAAAAACGGAGAAATTGGGGCTGTAGTACTAGGTCGTGATCATCATGATGTATCGGGTACTGATTCGCCATATCGAGAGACCTCTAACATTTATGATGGATCTCAATATACAGCGGATATGGCTGTACATAATGTTATTGGTGATTCATTCCGAGGAGCTACTTGGGTATCTATTCACAATGGAGGAGGAGTAGGTTGGGGAGAGGTGGTGAATGGTGGATTTGGTATGTTACTCGATGGTACAGATGATGCAGAAAGAAGATTAAAAAGTATGCTTTTCTATGATGTAAATAATGGTATTGCTCGTAGGAGCTGGGCGAGAAATGAAGAGGCTATATTTTCCATAAAAAGAGAGATGGATCGATCACCAAATCTAAAAATTACTTTACCTAATAGAGCAGAAGATAATCTGTTAAATAAATTATTTTAACCATAATGAGGTTGTTATACAGTTATCAATCATAAATTTATATGACTAAATTATTATCAAAATTTATATTCTGGATCAAAGGGTGGAAAGTAGTTGGAGGTGTGCCTGAAAATGTAAAAAAAGCAGTTATAATTGCTGCACCTCACACCAGTTACTGGGATTTTTTGTATGCTAGAGCAGCTTTTTTCATTATAGGACTTTCAATGAAAATCACTGTTAAAAAAGAAGTGGTTGATTTTCCAGTTTTTGGGTGGTTTGTAAGACAATTGGGCGCTATATCAATTGATAGAAACCAAAAAAACACAGGGTTGAAACATAAAATTAGTATGGTTGATGCTATGGTTGATTTGATAAATCAGAGAGATCAGTTAATAATGATGATAACTCCAGAGGGTACTAGGAAGAAAGTAACAAGATGGAAAACTGGTTTTTATAGAGTCGCAGAGCAAGCGAAAGTGCCTATTATCTTGGGATTTTTAGACTATAAGAAAAAGGAAGCAGGTATAGGTCCATTGTTTAACCCTACAGGTAATATTGATAATGATATTGAAACCATACAAAAATTTTATCGTACAAAAGTGGGTAAATATCCCGAGCAGGGAGTGTGATAATGGGCTAAAAAATCACTAAATTATAATATGATAAGGGCTATTTATAGTTTTATTTTTTTTAAGGTAATCAAATGGAAAATTTTTGGTGATTTTGACACTTCTGTAAAAAAATACATAGTTATTGTGGCTCCTCATACCAGTAATTGGGACTTTGTGATAGGAATAATGGTTCGTAGTATTCTGAAAATCACAGATGTTAAATTTATTGGTAAAAGTCAGTTGTTTAAATGGCCCTATGGTTTTATTTTTCGAGCTATGGGTGGACATCCTGTAGATCGCTCAAAACACAATAATTTAGTGGAAGCTGTCGTTGAGATATTTAATGCAAAGGAAAAATTTGCTGTGACAATTGCTCCTGAAGGTACTCGAAAAAAAGTTGATAAATTTAAAACTGGGTTTTATCATATAGCCGTAAAAGCTAAAATTCCAATTTATAAAGTTGGATTCGATTTTTCTAAAAAGTTAATTGTTATTGATAAACCTTTTTCTCCAACTGGAAATATGGATAAAGATATGACACTAATAATGGACTTTTATCGTTCAATAAGAGGTAAACATCCCGAATTGGGTTTATCTTAAAACATTTTCAAATTATAGTGCTTTAAATTATATGTATTAAGATTACTTTTTGTAAGCCCGCTTCATAAACTAGGTGCAGATGTAATAATTCATTAGAAAAAGAGTAAAATTATCCATAAAAATAATCGTTCTTTGTACTAAACATATATTCAACAAACCAACAACAAAATGAGAAAAATATTTTATGTATTGACTTTAATCGTGTTTTCAATTACTTCAGGGGCTTACGCACAAATTGAAGCCGGGAGTTTATTTATTGGAGGAAATCTTGGTGTTAGCTCAGGATCCTCAAAATCGTTAAATGGTTCAGTTACTGTAGATGGACCTAAAACCACAAGCATTTCAGTTGTTCCTACTGTAGGGTATTTTTTGGGAAGCAAACTATCAGTAGGTGCAGGAGTAGGTTTAGAATACGATAAAATAAAATCTACAGTAGCTGGTGTTGATTCAGAAGCTACAGCATCTTTAATAATATTTAGACCCAATGCTAAATATTTTCATTCCTTCACAGATAATTTTTATGGATTTGTTGAAGCTGGAATAGGTTTAGGTTCTGGAAGCTCTAAATCTTCAGCTGGTGGGGTTACAGCTGATGGACCTAAAATATCAAATATCAGCGTTTATATAGCTCCAGGTCTTACTCTATTTCCTACGGAAAAAATTGGTGTGGACTTTCGTTTGAATTTGATTAATTACTACAGAAACAAAAGTACTGATCCAACAGATTCAAGTATTAAAGATATTAGTAGCGGTGTTAATTTTGGTCTAAACACGCTGTCACCAAGCGTAGGAATTTATTATTTCCTATAAAAACATACAAATTTTAGTGATTTTTACAGCAACAGACTTTCAAAGTCTGTTGCTTATTTTATTGTCATCTAATTATTAACCTGCAAATTTTATAATCATGGGCAAGAAGTCATTTTTAGCATTCGCATTTATTACACTCATTTCAGTTTCCGTTGTAGCGCAATCTAAATTTACCATGGGTCTAAAAGTAGGTCCTAATTTATCTAGCGTAAATGCAAATTCTACTACAGGGGAAACATATAAGTCAATCACTGGTTATCATGGAGGACTATTTGCTACTATTAAAGGTAGTAAAATAGGTTTTCAACCAGAAATTTTATTTTCTAAACAAGGCTACATTTTGAAAACAACAGCTGGTCAAGATGTATTTGACTTTAAATATGTAAATGTTCCGATGATCATTAAATGGTATATGGTTAAGGGTCTTAACTTACAAGTTGGGCCTCAATTAGACTTATTAACTTCTGCCATTAAGGAAGCAGCTGATGGCACAAATACTAATCAGACAAATATATTACGTGATAGAGTTTGGAATTTATGTGTAGGTCTAGGTCTTGATTTACCTTTTAAAATAAATATTGATGCTCGATACGTTATTGGATTAACAGATGTTAACACTTTAACCTCTGCTGGAACTGCACTTAAAAGCTCTGTTGTTCAGTTTTCTCTTGGTTACCGATTTTTAGATAAAGGTAAATCAGTTAAGAAATAATTATAGGATGGTGAGGTAAGAAAAAGGAGTGGATTTACTAATCCACTCCTTTTTTAATTTTAAAGAGGATAAAGATTTATAAAGATTTTAATAAGTCTTCATTTCTTTTAATATACCCAAAGTCTCCATTGGCAGAAGCTTTTGCTTTTGCTAATGATTCTTCAGCAGCGGCTTTAGCTTCCTTCTTTTTTCCCATTTTTGCTAAAATCTTAGCCTTGGTATGTAAATTCCAAAATTGGTCGCTGTTCTTACCTTCGGCTAAATAAAGATTCATCCATTCTAATGCTTGCTCTAAGTCTTTACCTGTGTTGAAGTAATAATTAGCTGCAGCTGAATAGTTTCCAATATTCACTTTTGTATTCTTTTCAATTTGAGCCATCACGATTGCATCATAATCAACTTTCATTGGAACTTTGATTGATACATCTGCCCATGTTAACTCAATATTAGCTGTAGTATTATCTTCGCTAATATCTGAAATATTATATGTTAAGGTTTCAGTAGCTTGAGCCAACATTGTTGGTTTAACCGTTGTAGATAACACTTCTTTAGCTTTGTCATATTTAGCTACACTTCCACCAAGTGAAAGATCTGAATATAGCATAAAGCTCCATTCGTCTTTTCCAGGGATAGTGAAAATTAAGTATTCTCCAGCTT
>JAOUKH010000141.1 GCA_029882685.1 Cyclobacteriaceae bacterium | reverse complement strand
TCAACTGCTTTTTCGAGTTCATATCGACCAGAAAGAGGCACTGTAGAAATAATTTTACCATTTAATGGACTAAATACATCCATTAACCCTCCCCCATTCAATTCAAATTTTCCATTTATGAAATTTTTTGTTTCAGGAAACTTTATTTTTGACATGTCCATATTTTGAATATCTATTATTTAAATAACAATTAATGTTTTGTATACCTCATCAAGGTATAAAATAAGATGAAAATAAAGAATAGTAAAAGGGTATACTTTTGAACTGTGAAAGTTTTATGTTTTATAATAAATGTAATTTCTTTGAACTATTTAAAGAAATATACATCATTGTAGACTAAGCTTAATATGTCATCAATCATATTTTCACTTTTTTATATTTTTATTAAAAAAATACACCTTTTTTAATCTATTTTTACTTTCTTTAGATAGAGTAACATTAATAAAAAACAATCTTTTTGAGGCATACAAAACTACATCTCTTTTTTTTCGCACTATCAATTGCTTTATTTAAGCCAATACAATCTATTGGACAAAAAGATTTATCTTTTAGACATTACTCTATAGAGCATGGACTATCACAAGTCACCTGTATGGCTACATTACTGGACAGCAACGGATTTTTATGGATAGGCACACAATATGGCTTAAACCGATTTGATGGTTATACCTTTAAAGTATTTCATAACAACCCTCAAGACAGCACTTCTATAAATGACAGTTTTATCTTATCTCTATTCGAAGATAGTAAAGGCAATATATGGGTAGGCACAAATGGAGGTCTTAGCCTTTATAACGCTAAGACGGAATCATTTATTAATTTTCAGCATGTAGATAATAATGTAGAATCGTTATGTAATAATCAAGTATGGAATATCATAGAAACAAAAGATGGCAACCTTTGGGTAGGCACCGATAATGGATTAGACCTTTTTGATTACAACAACAATACATTTGTTCATTACAAGCATGATGATGACAACCCCAATTCAATAAGTGGAAATAAAATTCGAAGCATTTTCGAAGATCGTGAAGGAAGGTTATGGATAGGTACTCAAAATAATGGATTAAACTTGTTTAACAACTCTAATCAGACGTTCAAGAACTTTCAATATGATGAAAATGGATCAATATCATCCTCTCAAAACTATATAAAAGCGATAAATGAAGATAAGCTTGGAAACTTATGGGTAGGGACAGAAAATGGTTTATTAATTTTTGACAAAAGCAAAAACGAATTTAATCATAAAAAACTTTATTTAAAGAATAACAACATCACTAGCATAGTGATGAATAGTGATAGTTCATTATGGGTTGGAAGTTGGTTTAATGGATTGTACATTTTTAATTACAATTCCCATTCCTTTATCAATTATAAAAATTCAGATTCTGATAACTCTTCGATTAGCAGTAATAGAATTATGAATATCATTGAAGATGATTGTGGCAATAAATGGATTGGTACAAATAATAATGGTTTAAATTACTTTGATCAAAAAAACACATTATTTGAATATAAAAAACATAAAAATAACAACATTAATTCTTTAAGCAATAATTTTGTAAGGTGCTTTGCTGAAGATAGAGATGGTAATTATTGGGTTGGCACATCAGGCGGTGGTTTAAATAAATTTAATATTAAAGACAAGTCTGTTAAACATTTCACCTATTCAGGTAATAATTACAAATCAATAAGTAATGACGCTATACGAAATTTAGTCATTGACCGCCAAGGAGATATTTGGATAGGCACCAATGGTAGTGGTCTGGATGTATTTCATGAAAATTCACAAACCTTCGAACACTACATTCACAACATGAGTGATTCATCATCCATCAGTTCAAATTTCATACAAACTATGACTATTTTGAAAAATGGAAATATAATGATAGGTACGAGAGAAGGACTAAATGAATTTGACATGAAAACACAAACCTTTCACCGCATTACTTTTCTTAATTCTGAAACTTCGCCTTTAATAAGCAATACCATTTGGAGTTTTTTAGAAGATAGGAATGGACATTATTGGATTGGTACTCAAAAAGGATTAGTTGTATTCAATCCTCAGACCCATTTATATAAATACTTCCTAAATGATAAAAATGACAATAGCTCTATAAACAATAATTACATCAAAACGATACATGAAGATCAATCTGGAAACATATGGCTAGGAACATACGCAGGGTTAGATTTATTTATTCCTGAAAACGACTCTTTTAAACACTTCGATAAAAAGGATGGCTTATCCAATGAAGTAATTTATGGAATACTGGAAGATGATGAAGGCAACCTATGGATGAGTACAAATGATGGGATAAATAAATTTAACACTAAAACAAACACCTTTATCTGGTTTTCGGCAGAAGATGGTCTACAAGGACAAGAATTTAATACAGGTGCTTACCACAAAGGTCTTTCAGGAAAAATGTATTTTGGAGGAGTTAATGGTTTTAATGTTTTTTATCCAAAAGAGATTCAAGAAAATACCATAATTCCTTCTGTAGTATTAACCGAATTTTTACTTTTTAATAAACCTTTAGACATAAATGACACAACTGTTTTAAACAAAAGCATAAATGAAATTGATAAAATTATTTTAGAACATGATGACTATATTTTTGGTTTTGAGTTTTCAGCTTTAAACTTTCGACAGCCTGAACACAATCAATTTGCGTACAAATTAGAGGGGTTTGATGAAAATTGGACGTATACGGATTATAAATACCGTAGGGCCACTTACACTAATATCCCTTCTGGTACATACGAATTTAAAGTAAAAGCCTCTAATGACGATGGGTACTGGAATGAGGAAGGAGTTAGTGTTACAATACAAATATTACCCCCTTGGTGGTTGACTTGGTGGGCTAACACATTATATATCATTATTCCAATTTGTTTATTTATACTATTTTATAAACTACGAGTTTCGGTTCTAAAAACTCAAAAAATTAATTTAGAGGATCAAGTAAAAATTAGAACCATCCAGTTATTGGAGCAAAAAGAAGAATTAAAAATTAATAACGAAAGACTTCTAGAACTCAATGAAGAAAAAGACGGAATATTAGACATTGTGGCGCATGATTTACGAGGCCCTTTTAATCGCATTCAAGGATTAACACAATTGTTAACTATAAATAAAAAGGTAGATTCTGATCAAATGGAATATATCGAAAAGATAAATTCATCTATATCCCATGGCTGCCAACTTATCAGAGATTTACTTGATGTTCATAGTTTCAATCAGGAAAGTTTACATATAGAAGAGGTAGATATAGAAAAATTACTAGCAGAATTAAAAGAGCATACCCTTCAAGAAATCGATAAAAAACAACAAAATTTAATAATAAAATCTACGCTCAAAAATTCCTTAGTTTATACAGATAGAATGTTACTTTGGCGACTACTCGAAAACTTACTTTCTAATGCTAGTAAGTATTCGCCTCAAAGGAAAACTATTATCATTAGTGTCACCAAAAAAAATGGGGATAATATCTTCTCCATAAAAGATGAAGGACTAGGCTTTTCTGATGAAGATAAAGAAAAAATGTTTGGTAAATTTCAAAAATTGAGTGCAAAACCTACAGGAGATGAAAGCTCTACAGGATTAGGTCTTTCTATAGTAAAAATCATTACAGATCGACTACAAGGATCTATTGAGGTTATGAGTGAGTTAGAAGTAGGTAGTGAATTTATCATCACATTGCCTGACTTACCTCTTAACCAAACAGAGTAATAATGTTAGCCGTCTAGACTACTACCCTCCTATTCGCTACAGAAAACGTCAAAACGCATAGTTGCTTCTACTTTGAAATAGTAAAACAAAGGATAGTAATCCTAAATGAATTAAATGCAGAGCCTACAATAGGATAATAGATCTGTTAAATTTTACTGAATTTCAGGTATTTTTTCATATCTATTCTGTAATCTTCCCCACTCACTATCATGGTTCTATGAATTGAACCCGCCCAAAAATTTCTTAAACCAGCACCTCCAGGAGCACTTGCGTATTTTTTCACATACAAAGGTGAAGCGTTTTCCAAATCTAAAAACACTACGTATATATTGGCTATATTTTTTATTTTATCAAAAGACTCTACAACATAAAGGATACCTAAGCCCTTATCTCTTTGCAAATTGGTATACGTACTACAAATACTTGCCACATCTTTTTTACTTAATATATAATCTTCATCGGTTACAAGCGTTTCAGCATTCACATATTCATTTCTCTTTTTTACTGGCAAAAGGTCATTATAACGAGTTCGTTTATCGTAAAACTCTTGTAAATTAAATTTGTTAATTTCTTTTATCATCAAATCATTCCACTTGTCAAACATTTCTGATTTTATCATTTGAGGATCCAAAAAATAACTACTACCTATCATTTTTGCTCCAGTAAAATCTATCCCTAACCAAATAAATTCCTTTTCTTGAAACATATCAACTCCTTGTGCTTTTATATTCACACTAAAAAAAATCACGAATACAATTATTATATATCTCTTCATTTCAAAATTGGGTTATTAATAGTTGAAGTTATAAAAAGTATAAGAGCTAAGAAAGTTAATTGCCTTTTAACTTAGTGTTTTACTAACAACTAATTGATTATTATTCATTTACTTCAAACAATTAAAGCAAACTCATTGAGTATTTTACAAAAATTAATTATCTTTCATATGAACTAAAACATATTATTGTGAAAAAATCATTCTTTCTCTCCCTGTTTTTCTTAGCTTCTATTTCCTTATATTCTCAAGATGCAAAAAGTTTATTTGATCGTGATACTGAAATAACCTGGTTAGGAATCGATTATTCCCATGTGAAAATAATAGGTGAATTCGCACATTATTTTACTGCAAATAGTAAAGATGCCATTGAAATTAGAGATATGTACTTCCCTGCATGGAACTATTTAATACAAGGAGAGCGAAATAAGTATGATTTCAGACCCATGCTACGAAAGCACAACGTATATTATGACATTAATATGATGATGGATGTAAATGCACAAACAAACATTGATAGTATTAGGGCACATTCTACACCACGATATTCTACAGATGAGATAGAACATTTTGTTTCTAGCTATAATTTTTCCAACATTAGAAATAAAGAAGGCATAGGTATATTATTTATAGCTGAAGCGTTAGACAAGTATTCCGTTGAAGCTTATTTTCATTTTGTTGCTGTAAATATGAATACTAGAGAAATTTTACTACAAGACAGGCTTCGAGGTGAGCCTCAAGGTTTTGGTATTCGAAACTACTGGGCTGGTGCTTTTTATGATGTAATGAAACAAATTGAAGGTCGCTATTACGGACGTTGGAAAGCTAAAGTACTATGAATTCATTACTCGTTAATTTATTAAAATCACTAATGAATTTATGACATTATGGCAACCAACTTGTCAATGTTAATTTTATTAGCACAATTAAAATGTCCTTTAGGGCAAGTAGGATATCCATGTAGACCACATGGCCTACAATCTAATTTTTCTTCCACTTCCACCACATGAGCATTTGTAGATAAAGGACCAAATCCAAAAGAGGGTACTGTGGAACAATAAATTGCACAAACTGGAGCGTTCATAGCCGATGCTAAATGCATAGGAGCCGAATCATTCACATAATTCATTTCGCTATCCTTCATAAGTGCTGCTGAAGCTAATAAGCTTAGTTTACCAGCCAAATTCAATATTAATTTATGAGAAGTAGTTCTAATTATTTTCTCACATACCTGAGCGTCAGAAGGTGCTCCTAACAAATATATTTGAATGCTTTCGTCTAATTGATTTATAAAATCAATCCATCTATTTAAAGGAAATTGTTTAGTATACCATACCGAGGTTGGAGCAATACAAATATACGCTGACGATTTATAAACCTTTACTTTATTAAAATCATCAGCTGATGGATATAATTTTGGCATTTCTGCCCCTTCATTGGTTATTGTCTGAATAAGTAATTGATTACGATTAATTTCATGAGCATAGTTTTTCTCCCCTATTTCATGTTTTACTTTGGATGAAAATAAAAAAGATAAAGGATTTTTATCGTATCCAATTTTATATTTTGCACCAGATAATACCGTGATTAGACCAGTCGTAAAAAAACGTTGTGCATTTAGCACATACGTATATTTTTTGCTTCTAATTTTTCGAATAATTCGAAAAAGGTTAGTATATTTTGCTTTGCTTTTATCGAACACCAAACATTCCCCAATAAAAGGATGCCCTTTTAACAAAGACTCATTCCCTCTTCTTACTAAAAAATCTATCTCAGCATTTGGATAAAAAAAAATTAACTTTTCGATGAGAGAGGTTGCTAAAATCACATCCCCTATAAAGGCCGTTTGAATAATTAAAATTTTCAACTATATGAAGGTTTTTTTATTGCGAATATACGAATATATGCTTTTCAAAAAACATACAACTAATAGCAAATGAAGATTTAGTGAAGATGATTTTTAATTTTGCAATTAAGTTATAAATTAGCGTGATTTTAAACTAACCACTTAACCAACTACCATGAAAAAAATCTTAAAATTATGTTTAATTATTTTGGGCATAGCTGTTATTTTTAACACTAATGCTCAAATAACTACAGCCTCTATCAGTGGCCAAATTACTGATTCGAGTGGAGAAACACTTCCAGGAGCGAACGTTGTAGCAATGCACACACCAACTGGCACTCAGTACGGCACCACCACACGGGCTGATGGCAGATTTAATCTCCCTAATCTTAAAGTAGGAGGTCCTTATTCCATTGTCGTCACCTATATTGGGTATAGTGACCACAGGCAAGATGGAATTGCTCTTTCATTAGGCCAAAATTTCAAATACAACCTAGAAATGATTGAAGACATTACACAACTGGCTGAGATAATAATTTCAGGCGAAGATGATGTATTCGGAAAAGACCGTACAGGTGCTGCTTCCAGTTACACCAATGATGACATACAAAAAATGCCAACCATTTCTCGTTCGGCACAAGACATTTATCGTCTAAACCCTTCTGCAGATGGAAATTCTTTCGCTGGAAGGAACGATCAATTCAATAACTTTTCATTAGACGGTTCCATTTTTAATAACCCTTTTGGACTAGATGCTGCTACGCCTGGTGGGCAGACGGATGCACAACCTATTTCACTTGATGCCATCGAACAAATTCAAGTATCGATTGCTCCTTTTGATGTTACTCAATCAGGATTTACTGGTGCTTCTATAAATGCGGTTACCAAAAGTGGTACGAATAAATTGAGTGGTACTGTATTTGGGTTTTATCGTAATCAGGATTTTGCAGGTTCGAAAATTAGTGGAGAAGATGCGATTGTTGCTGATTTATCACAAACCCAAGCAGGATTTAGTATCGGAGGTCCTATTATTAAAGACAAACTTTTCTTTTTCGCTAACATGGAAATGGATAGAAGATCAGATTTAGGGTCTAGTTTTGTTGCTAATCGAGGTACAGGAGCTCAAAACGAATCGAGAGTATTGGCTTCTGACTTGGAAAGGGTAAGCTTTTTACTTGACTCTGCTTACAACTACAACACTGGAAGTTATGAGGGATTTACTCATAAAACAAGTAATCAAAAAGGCATTATAAAACTAGATTGGAATATCAACAAGAGCCATACTTTAACTGCTACATATAATTTTTTAGATGCAACTAAACAAAAGCCTGCACACCCTAATGCAATCGGTAGAAGAGGCCCTGATGCCACTACGCTCCAATTTCAAAATTCTGGATATGCTATCAACAATGTTATCCATTCTGGATTAGTAGAATTACGTTCAATATTTGGAAACAAAGCATCTAATAAATTTCAAGCTGGCTTCACTCAATTCAAAGATACAAGAGACCCATTTAGTGATCCTTTTCCAGTAATTAATATTGCAGAAGGAGGAGTTAGATACATCGTGGCTGGACATGAACCCTTTTCAGTAAATAATAAACTTGATCAAAAAGTTATACAGATTTCAAATAACTTCGATTTATATTTTGGAGACCACACACTTACACTAGGAACTTCATTCGAAAAATTCTCTTTTGACAATTCTTTCAATCTTGTTTCTTATGGATTTGGTGTATTCTGGGATTTTCCTTCTGTGGCAGCATTTGATGGTGCTGTTACTTCAGGTGCTTTTCAAGGTGATGTAGACAATGCTAGAGCTGCATATGCTACTAATGAAGCGAATGACAGTTGGGCATTAGCAGAAACAAATCTAGGTCAATGGGCACTTTACATTCAAGATAAATGGGAAGCCACAAACAACTTAACGGTTACATTAGGACTTAGAATGGACGTTCCTCTTTACTTCGATACAGCAGAAAAAATACAGGAAAGTATTGATAGCAAAGGAGGGTTACTTGCAGATGGCGGAACGTACGACCCTTCTATCGAATATTTCGATGAAACAGGGAACTCTGTTTTCTTTGACCATACCGATTTACCTACTGGAAACATACTATTTTCTCCTCGTGTTGGATTTAATTATGATGTAAAAGGTGACCAATCCATGCAAATACGAGGTGGTACTGGAATATTTTCTGGACGTCTACCGTTTGTATGGATAGGTAATCAAGTAGCTAATCCTGATTTTTTCTATTACACAATGACAGACCCTAATTTCAAATTTCCTCAGGTGTGGAGAACAAACATAGGTTGGGATCAGAAATTTGGTGAAGGGTGGACAACAACAATAGATTTATCTTACACGAAAGATGTAAATGGTATGATGGTTCGGAATTATGGACTTAAACTTCCTACAGGAACATTAAATGGCGGAAGTGACACCAGACCTATTTATAATTCATCAACTGATAGAACTTTAGTATTTGGTGGTCCATCAAACGCTTACGTATTTACCAATACCAATGTAGGAAGAACTATTAACACTACTTTTGAAGTTAAAAGAAAATGGAATAGTGAATTATATACCAGCCTTTCTTATAACTATTTAGATAGTAAAGATGCGAGTTCAATTGAAGCAGAAATATCTGGAGATGCATACGACCGTAACCCTTCTCTAGGGCATACAAATGAAGCACAACTAGCACCTTCTATTTATGGTAATAAACACCGAATAGTTGGAAATGCTTACAAAACCATTAAATACGGTGGTGACAAATGGGCTACTACCTTCTCTGTATTTTTAGAGTATGCACAAGGAGGAAGATTTAGCTATACCTATTCAGGAGACATCAACAATGATGGTTCTGGTTTAAACGACTTAATTTACATCCCTACTCAAGCAGATATAACTGGGATGAACTTCAGTACAGGAAGTGGTCTTAGCCAACAGGATCAACGTGCTGCACTAGAAACTTTCATTGCACAAGATGATTATTTAAGTGAAAATAGAGGTGGCTATGCTGAAAAATATGCAGCGCTTAGCCCGTGGTATTCTCGATGTGATTTCCGTCTATTACAAGATTATAATTTGAATAATGGAAACAAAGTTCAATTAAGTATAGATATCTTGAATATCGGTAACTTAATCAGTTCTAATTGGGGTGTTCGTCAATTCCCAACAAATACACAGCCTTTAGGGGTAAGTGTAGATCCGGTTACAAGCATACCTACCTATAGTTTTGACCCTAATCAAGTGGAAACGTTCACTAACGATACTGGATTAATTTCTAGATGGCAAATGCAATTTGGGTTGAGATACACTTTCTAATCCAAGCTATTTATTTCAAAAAACAGCCATTACATATTACTTGTAATGGCTGTTTTTATTTAAGTTTTTTTTACACAAAATTTTACCGCAATTTTCTTACTTTCACCTCTATAAATTTAACATTATGCACATTGCCATTTGCGGAAATATAGGATCGGGTAAAACAACTTTAGCTCAAATGTTGGCCAAACATTATAATTGGGATGCTGAATTTGAATCGGTGGAAGACAACCCCTATCTAGCCGACTTCTATGAAGATATGCTCCGTTGGTCATTTCATT
>JAOUKH010000140.1 GCA_029882685.1 Cyclobacteriaceae bacterium | reverse complement strand
CCCCTCTAATAATATGCTCTATGTTAATTGTAGTAATGAAGCAGAATGGATATCAATGGTAGAAGCCAAGCCAACAAAGGAAATAAGTAAATATGCATTGGGTTCAAAAATTTATAGCTCAACCTGTTCTGTTTGCCATGGTTCTTCAAGTCCAAAAAATATTAGTGCACCATCGTTAAAATCACTCCAAGAAATTAAAAATGTAAAAGAGAAAGACTATGTGTTCGATTTACTCCAAAACGGAAGGGGTGCAATGCCAAAATTTTCATCATTTTCTGATCATGAGCTAGATGCCATTGTAGCATTTTTGTGGGACGAAGGGCAAGGTGAAATTTTAAATGCAGATTCTCTTCAAATGAGTTTTTCTAATGACATAAAATTTGTGGCTACGGGTCATCATGAATTTCGTGATCCAGAAGGATTCCCTGCCAACAAACGACCGTGGGCAACTCTAAATGCTATCGACTTAAATAAAGGCGAAATTGCATGGCAAGTGCCATTGGGTACTTATCCTGAATTAGAAAAAAGAGGGTTTTCACCAACAGGAACATTTAACATGGGGGGACCGATTGCCACAGCAGGAGATGTGGTATTTATTGGTGCCACCATGGACGAGCGTTTTCGAGCTTTCGATGCTAATACGGGTGAGGTACTTTGGGAATATCAAATGAATGCTGGTGGTTATGCAACGCCAGCTACTTATGAAGTAGATGGGAAGCAATATGTAGTTATTGCAGCGGGTGGAGGTGGAAAACCAGGTACCAGACCAGGAGACAAATACTATTGTTTTGCATTGCCAGATTGAACCAGCCTGTTTGTTAATAATTTACTTTCCCCGACTGTTCGTATTTTGAGTATAAAGTGAATATAAAATCACAATAAACTATTGAAATATTACCAAACATATCTATATTTACTTCATACACCTTCGTCATAATCTAGATAACCGTCACTAAGTGGGTATTACTAAAATGTTGTAGCACATTAAAAAAACCTACGAAATGAAATCAAAATACATATTATTATGTGCAACTTTATGTCTGTTCCATAGCTGTAAAGAAAAAAGTACTGGATTTAATACTAGTCTCAATTCAGAAATTGAATTAGATACAATCTATATTTCAGAATTGATTACTAGAAAACCAATTGCTAAAATTTACGAGAATAAAAAAACAAAAAACATTTCATTAGATTATCCAACATTAGCAAGCATACATACCAAAAAAAATGACAAAGTATACCTCACAATACTTGAGCAGAATAAAAATTTAAATATTTCTGTTCTAAAGGATTCTACACTAACAACAAATGACAGAAGTGACTCTTTAGTTAATTATCTATGGAAAAGCAATTTAAAATTCATTCAAGAAAATAGTTCATTCATATTTACAACTCAAAACACAGATTCTATCCCTCTTTTGTTTGAAAAATTTAGAGTAAAAAGAGAAAACGAAATCAACAAATTTAAAGACCAATTCAGTTCAAAAACATTAGAAGTTCTTTACTTTCAAAATAATGCTCGTATTTATTCATTTTTATTTTGGCTAGGTAGAATTTCCAAAGGCTTAAAACCAAATGATAAATATTTTGATTTTACAGAGAAGATTCCAAAAGCTACCAAAACCTTAAAATCTCTTCCCGATATCTATCTATATAAGTACGAAGTAGAGTATTTAAGAAAAAATAAATCCTTAGAAAGTATCACTGATTTTTTACATTTTATAGAAAAAAAGACAAACAGTAAAGATTTAGCAGATTATTTGAAAGCAAACTATATCAAATCATTGATAGAAATGCCTTCTTATTGGGAAAAGCACGAAAAACTATTTAATACAGAGGTTTTAACTCAAACATTAAATTCTGAAAAAACTAATATTTATTACAATTTAATAGAACAGCCTTCTTCTTCTTTTTACGCCTCACAAAATGGGAAAATGACATATTTATTTCAAGCAGAAGATAAATTTGGAAATCAATTTAATTTAGAAAGCTTAATAGGAAAGGTCATTTTTATTGATACTTGGGCTACTTGGTGCGGACCTTGTATCAATCATAGACCAAAGGTTCTGAAATTTGCCGAAAAATATAAAGACAATGATGATGTAGAGATTTTACTAATTTCTGTGGATTCTTCAAAAGACAAATGGTTAACATTTTTAGAAAAAGAGAATCATGAATTTGGTAGAAATCTATTTATAGAAAACGGTATGAGAACCGAATTCGGGAATAAATACAATATTAAATCAATTCCGAGATACATTCTCATAGGAAAAAATGGAAAAATAATTAACTCGAATATAAACGAACCTTCAATTGCGGTTGAAAAAGAAATTGAAAGTGCATTGGAAGAAAAATAACGTGCTACAACAATAAATATACGTAATGCGGGGCGATTTACTAAATTTGAGCTTTACAGCAATTAATAAACAAAGTAGCGGTTTGATAGTGTAGCGCCTTGAAATCCCGCACTACGTATATTCGAGCCGTTCGCGGTTTTTCGAAAGAGGCAGTATCAAACAAATTCTTATCTTTGGTACTTACTAAATTTTCACCATGACAGAAAAAGAACTTTCAGATAAAATAGTTGACTATTTTGAAACTTACATTTTCAATAATCATGTTGAAGCTTCTCTAAATACGCATTCAAGACTAAAATCATATAATATTAACCCCATTGTAGTAAAATATTTATCTAAAGTCCTTGAGAATAATTATAGTCCAGAGGGAATTGCAAAAGCTCTTTACTACCCTAGAGTTCTAGGTACATCCATAAACACATCATTTGGGACACGAATTCAGAACATGTTCGTTGAACTTGGAATAGCTAATGGCTCTTTAATTAAAGGAATGGATATTGAATTTGAGGATAAAATTGATAAAAGAAAAAAATGGTGTCAATTAAAGTCTGGGCCGAACACCATTAATTCTGAAGATGTCAAACCATTAATTCGAAAGTTTACAAGTACAATTAGCTTAGCAAGGACAAATAAGGCTCTCAAAGGAATTAGTAATTCTGACTTTATAGTTGGTGTTCTATACGGTGATTCTTCTGAGTTAAGTATGCATTATAAGGTCATTGACAAAACTCACCCTGTAATAGTTGGTAAAGATTTTTGGCACAGAATTACAGGATTTGCTAATTTTTACAATGGTTTAGTTGATGAGCTTCATAAGTGCATCAACAACATTGACACAAAAGACTTAATAAATAAAGGATGTAAAGAGTTAGCAGATGAAATCAAAATTTCTCCATTATTTAAGTTTTGAATTTTTGTAATATTCGTTCAAAAATTTAACTATTGAATAGCCAACTTCCTCACCTAAATTAACAGGTACTGCATTTCCAATTTGTTTATATTGTTGAGCCGTAGAACCAATGAATTTCCAAGAATCTGGAAAGGTTTGAATTCGAGCGTATTCTCTTACGGTAAAGGGGCGAGTCTCATCGGGATGGCACCTTTCTGTTTGTTTCTGTGCGGGGCTGCAAGTTAAGGTCAAAGAAGGTTCATCCCATCCTATTCTGCGAGCCATTCCTGTCTTTCCTCCACCAAGATAAAAACTACCTCCCATATACTCTTTTTGAATATCTATTGGTAAATCACGCCAATACCCTTTTTGTGGAATCATATCCAAAATCTGTTTTTTATATTCAGGGTATTTGGCTCCTTCTGACTTTGGTACATCAGAACTAAATAACTCGCCTTTCTTTAGTGCATCAGTTAAATTATAAATCTTTTTATGGGGCTTCGGATAGTGATATTCTAGTTCAATGTCTTTCCGTATACCTACCAAAATTAATCGTTCTCGTTTTTGAGGAACTCTGTAGTGAATCGCTTTAAGAACTTGAATAGGTACAACATTATAACCTATTTCATTAAGAATGGAAATCATTCCTTGCACCGTTTTACCATTCTCATGACTCAATAATCCACGAACATTTTCCCCAATACAAATCGGTGGGTTTACTTCTTGGACAACTCTAGCAAATTCATAAAACAATGTGCCACGAGCATCGTTCAATCCTAGTTTTTTACCTGCATAGCTGAACGCTTGACATGGAAAACCTCCTGTTACAACATCAACCTTACTGTTGTATTTCGAGAAATCAAAATCTTTAACATCTCCTTCTAAAATTTCCCAATTAGGTCTATTTTTGCGTAGCGTTTGGCATGCCCATTTATCAATTTCATTCAACGCAACACATTTCAATCCAGCATTCTCCATTCCCACAGCCAATCCCCCTGCACCAGCAAACAACTCCAAAACAGAATAATCATTTTCAGGTTCAACGTAATTAGAAACCTCATCATTCTTATTGACATCAAATAAGTCACCTAATAATTCTTGGACATCATTTTTTCGATAAACCCTATAATTAGAAACAGGTTCCCTAATTGCATTCAAAATACCTTCCCTATCCCACCTTCTTAAAGTTTCTTTACTTTTACCAACAATCTCAGATGTTTCTGCTAACGACAAATACTCTTTCATAACCATGTTATCAAACCTTACACAATGGTTACAAACTTAGAAAGAATATTGAAATGGACAAATAAAAATGAAAAAAGAACAAACCGTCAACATTCGTTAAAAATTCATAGGCTTATGAGCCACTTGCAAAGTGTAATTGAATCGGGTATTTATGGCTATTAACAAATCACAAGCCAACGAATATTAGCGTAGCGTTGTGAATATTTAGGATAAACCTGATGCACCTTTCCCAGTTTCAATAAAACTTTTCAAACTATGAGTAACAAATCTTTCCCAAGCAGGAAAGCATATTTCATAACAATTTAAACCTATAAGGTTTTAAAAACCTTATAGGTTTAGAATACGAAAAAAGAGAATTGGAGGCAGAAATAGACCAGTTGGCGTATAAGTTATATGGGTTGACGGAGGAGGAAGTGAAAAATAAGTGAAACCATACGATTTTAAAAACCTTATAGGTCTGGAATAAAAATAATAATAGAATTATTACTCGAAGGGATTCGTAACTTCTGCATATTGTACTACACAGTAGCTAAAGCCAATTTAGCTCGTAACTTGAAACAGAATTCATTAACTTTATTGAACCCAGCTGACTTAAACGTGGATGGATAAGCCGAACGATAGTTTGGCTACTAACAGTTGTTTGTAATGTATAAATTAATGTGAGCTTCAAAGAAATAAGAGTACCCTTTGAAACACTAGAAAATAAATGACTACTAAAAAACTAAAAGATTAATGCACCTTCCATTATTACAAGATATTATTATTCTACTAGGTTTCTCAGTTGTTATTGTTTTTATTCTACAACGATTAAAACTCTCTTCTATCATTGGATTTTTATTTACGGGAATCATAATAGGTCCTTATGGATTAAGTCTTATTGAAGCAATTGAAGAGGTTGAGATTCTATCTGAAATCGGGGTGATTCTTCTACTTTTTGTAATTGGGATGGAACTATCCCTTAAACAGTTGGCATCTATAAAGAAAACTATTTTTATTGGTGGGTTTCTGCAAGTGGGGCTTACAGTTCTTGTTGCAGGGCTGATATATTATTTCCTCGGGTATTCTTGGAATGAATCTGTTTTTGTTGGTTTTTTATTCTCTTTGTCCAGTACCGCCATTGTACTAAAAACGCTACAAGATAGAAATGAAATGACGACACCACACGGTAGAAATGCCTTAGCTATTTTGTTGTTTCAGGATATCATTGTAGTACCCATGATGCTTGTAGTGCCTATACTAGCTGACGAATCATCAAACCCATCGTTAAGCATCCTTTCACTGCTTTTAAAATCAGCAGTTGTTGTTGTAATTGCCATATTAAGTGCCCGTTATATCATCCCTAAACTGATGCATGTAGTGGCAAAAACCAATAGTAAAGAGCTATTCCTTTTGGTAACTATTACCTTATGCTTTGCAATTGCATTTTTAACATCCGAAGCAGGGTTATCATTGGCATTGGGAGCATTCTTAGCAGGACTAATTATTTCTGAATCTGAATATAGCCATCAAGCCACCAGTATTATATTACCTTTTAGAGAGCTTTTTACAAGTTTCTTTTTTGTGTCTATTGGTATGTTACTTGATCTTAATTTTTTTCTGAACAACATTGAAATAGTAATTCTATTAGTTGCCTTAGTTTTTATTGCAAAATGTCTTATTACTTCTATTGCAATAGTGACTCTAAAATACCCTACTAGAACAGTAATATTGACAGGCTTGGCACTCTTTCAAGTCGGTGAATTTGCCTTTATACTTTCTAAAGTTGGTATAGAATATGGTTTGTTAAACGCACAGACGTACCAATACTTTTTATCTGTTTCGATTGTATCAATGTTGCTTACACCTTTTGTAATCATATTTTCAGAGAAAATCACTCATAAGTTTATGGAGGTTACACAAAAACTTGGTTTGAACAAGTCGTTTTATTTGAAAGATGATTTGGGTGTGCCGAAGGATGCTGAAATTAATAACCACTTAGTAATAATAGGTTACGGAATTAACGGTAGAAACTTAGCCAAAGCAGCAAAGTCAAGTGATATTCCTCACAAAGTAATTGAACTGAACGCTGTTACCGTAAGACGTGAAAGCAAAAATGGCGTGCCCATTGTTTTTGGAGATGCAACGCAAGATCATATTCTTAAATCGGTTCACCTTTCAAGTGCAAGAGCTGCAGTAATAGCCATATCGGACAGTAAGGCTACCAAAGCTATTGTTAAAAATATTCGTTCTCAATCCGAATCACTCTATTTGATAGTAAGGACACGATACGTAACAGAGACTTCGGAACTAATTGCCTTGGGTGCAGATGAGGTTATTCCAGAAGAATTTGAAACATCGATTCAAATTTTCTCAAGAGTGCTTCAGAACTTTTTAATAACGGAAGATGATATAGAGCGACTTATTGACATTATTAGGTCAGACAACTACGAATTATTTAAGAACGAAAAAAAGAGACCGAAATCCTTTAACCTTCCCAATTTTCCTGATTTCAATATCACTAGTTTAAGAATAAATGTAGATAGCAATAAGCTATTGGGTAAGTCACTAAAAGAGCTAAAATTAAGGTCAGAATATGGAATAAATATATTGGGGATAAACAGAAAAGAAAGTTTATTACAAAACATTAAACCTGAAGAAATATTAAAACAGAACGATATCTTATATGTTCAAGGGTCACCAAAAGACATTGATAGTTTTCATAAAGTAATAAAATAAACTACAGTTAAAAAGCATCGGATTTCTGTGGGTTTTCAAAATCTGCCACTCAACTAACCGTGGTTTGTGCATGTATGCATTAAGCAGGTAAAGCGGTAGGATAGAGATGTTAACCAAGGAAATAATAAATTAGATTTACAAGGTTATAAAAACCTTATAGGTCTGAAAAAAGAAATGAAAGGCTTAGATAAATTTGAACCAGACAGCTATTACCACATCGTAAACCACGCTGTGGGTAGTGAAAACCTCTTTCGATCAGAGGAAAACTATCGCTATTTTCTTAGTCGTTATGCACATTATTTGCCTTCGGTATGCAGCACCTTATGCTATTGCCTTATGCCCAATCATATTCACTTTTTAATACGTACTCACCCAGAAGAGGTCTTAACCAAACACACCAAATACAAAGATGATTTTCATAAACTCATTATGCAGCAACTCAGCAATTTACTGAACGCCTATGCTAAGGCGTATAACAAGAGGTTTGTGCACAAAGGAGCTTTGTGGATCGACTATACCAAACGTTTTAAGATTGTATCAGACAGCTACTTAACCGCCACCATAAATTATATCCATCAAAACCCAACCAAACATGGGTTTACAAAAAACACAAAAGATTGGAAGTATAGTTCGTACGATTCACATATATCGAGCAAACCTACTTTGCTCTCCAGAGAAGATGTATTAAAATGGTTTGGAGGAATGGATGCCTACATCAACTTTCATTTAACCAATACTGCGTCACTTATAACCGAATGGGAATATTAAACATGATCAGCAAGACCTATAAGGTTTTAAAAACTTATCGGTCTGAATATAGTTTTATATTCTTTTTCACAAAACCTATGCTTTACTTCGGTGATTCTGAATAAACTTCATACCTTATCTTTTCAATTACAGAAATAAGTGAAGAAAATTAACCCTAAGGAACATTACGATGTTGTAATTATTGGTGCAGGCATAAGTGGATTAACATCATCTGCCTTATTTAGACGTGCTGGTCTTTCATGTTGTATTATTGAAATGAATAATACCCCCGGAGGTTCCATACAGGGGTTTAATCGGCTAAGTTATAGGTTTGATTCAGCCATCCACTGGATAAATAACTGTGGCCCAACGGGTTTAGTAACTCGAATTTTTAAACTAATAGGGAGTGATTATCCAAAATCTAAGGAACAAAAACGAATACGTAGATTCATAAGTGATGATTTTGATTACCTCATCACCAACAACCCTGATGAAATAAAAGAACAATGGGTTAAAGAGTTTCCTCATGAAAAAAACGGAATTATTCGCTTTTTTCGAGATGCTAAAAGAATAGCAAAGTCATTTGATAAGCATACTTATTTAAGCCGCACAATGGATACCATGAATTGGTTTGAATCAGCAATATATGGTATCAAAATGTTGAAATTTGCCCTCCCTTTTATTCCTCATATTAGATTTTCTGGTGATGAAGGGGTAAAAAAAGGACTAAAAAGATATTTTAAAGACGAAAAACTACTAAGTGTATTTTGTTCTGAACCCGACCTATTATCTTGTCTTATTCCTATTTCTTGGGCATATTCAAACGATTTTCAAACACCACCACAAGGAGGAAGTCAGCGTTTTGCAGAGTGGCTAACCTATGCCACCCAGCATTTAGGTGGTGATATATTTTTTAAATCTAAAGTCAGTAAAATTTTAATTGAAAATAATACTGCTGTTGGTGTAAAGATTGATCATAGAGGGTCTATTCATGAAATTAGAAGTAAGTACGTTGTAGCTGCATGTGATGTGGAAACGCTATTTGAAAAAATGCTTCCAGATTCAGCCATTCCAAATAAAACAAAAGAAAATTTAAAAAGTGCTGATCTGTATGCCTCTGCCTTTACAGTTGCATTAGGTTTAGATTGTCCAGCAGAAGAACTAGGCTTTGACGAAGAAATTATTTATTTGGCCGATCCAAAAGTTGGGAGAGAAGAGTTGGGAGGAGGAGATCCTTATAAAAGTGGTATTCATATTTTGGCATCTTCGGTAAGAGATAAAACTTTGGCATTGCCAGAACATGGTACATTAACATTGTTTATTCCTGCTTGGATGAGTAGTAACAATTATTGGCAGTGCGAAAAAGACGAAAGCGGAAATTATATACGTGGAGAAAAATATAAGACTCTAAAACAGAAGTTTGCAGATATTATCATTGATCGTGTTCAAGAAAAAATAGCCCCCAACTTAAAAGATCATATTTTGCATTGCGATGTGGCTACACCTGTTACCCATTATCGGTACACGGGTAATAAAGATGGGTCTATGATGGGTCAGCGACCAGGAAAGGAAAACATGAAAGCAAAAGTGGCTACCTATAAAACGCCTGTTAAAAATTTACTTCGCAGCGGGCATTGGGCTGATTTAGGTGGAGGAGTTCCTATTGCCATAAAATCAGCATTAAACACCACACTAATGATCCTAAAAAAGGAAAACAAACCAGTTTTTCGATTATTGGCGAATTATATGGATGGCAATACTCAAATAGATAAAATAGACACCTCCTCATTGCTTAATTATTATGATAATTCATGGAAACAAAGTGCAACCCCAGCCGAAAAAGCCATCTCAAAAAGAGCTATGAGCGAAATAAAATAGATCCTACCACGAATATAGTCGGTAATTTAACCCGCATTATACAATAGAGAATCCCTGCCTTGCCGGGCAGGCAGGTATTACACCCATAAAGCACTGTGAAATAGACACTTCATTTTGATTATGCGCATCACCATAGCGGTGCTATGCTTCTTTGCATAACCACCTATTTCTTTGTGCTTTATGGTTTCATCACGAATTCTATTGCATAATGCGGGTTTAATGCCGTTTGATTAAGGGTATAAA
>JAOUKH010000139.1 GCA_029882685.1 Cyclobacteriaceae bacterium | reverse complement strand
TTCTTTTTTATATCCTTTAACAATGTATGGGCAAACCGACTGGAATGCAGTAAAAATCAATACAATCAATATCACTGATAATATTAGTTACCTCAATGGAAGAGGAGGAAATATTGGTGTGCTTTACGGTGTTGATGGTGTCATGATTGTGGATGATCAGTATGCAGAATTAAGTGATAAGATCAAGAAATCACTTGATAGTTTAAGTAAGAACGACTTAAAATTTATTGTAAATACGCATTACCATGGAGACCATGTTGGGGGTAATGAAAACTTATCTAAAAATGGTGCTTCAATAGTTGCACATCAAAATGTAAGGAAACGACTAGGTATTACCTTTTACAGCTCTATGTGGGAAAGGGAAGTAGAATCTAAACCAGAGACATTTTGGCCTGTTATCACATTCAATGATGAAATTACTTTCTATTTTAATGAAGAAGAAGTTCAAATTATACATATCCCAAAAGCACATACAGATGGTGACGCTTTGATATATTTTAAAACAAGCAATATCATGCATACTGGTGATGGATTTGTAAGGTATGGTTACCCGTTTATAGATGTATCAGCAGGAGGTTCTATTGATGGAATGATTGCTGCTCAAGAAAAAATATTAGAAGTAGCTGATGCTAATACCAAAATTATTCCAGGGCACGGTGGAATTTCTAGCGTTGATCATGTTAAAGAGCTTTTGAACATGTTAAAAGAAACTAGAAAAATAATTGCCGACCTTAAGACTGCTGGTAAATCCCTTGATGAATGTATTACATCAAAGCCTTTAGAGCAATATCATAAAAGATGGAGCGGTAGTTTTATAAATTCAGATTTATTTGTCAGTTTAATTTATGAAAGCATGAAATAATATTGATACTTAATCAAACAAAACTATCCCATTAAAATTAATAACCACCTAATTAACCTTGTAATGAAAAGATTTTACCTAACATTCCTTTCTTTAATCATTTGTCATTTAATAGTAAATGCTCAAACCTCCAATGAAAAACTTGAAACCCTTAAAAAAGAAGTCCAGAAAAGCGTTCAATCAAGAGCAAAAATGGCTCAGGTAATGGTTGACAAAGTATTCAGTTTTTCTGAGCTAGGTTTTCATGAAGTACAGACATCAAAATACATCACCGATATTTTGAAAGAAAACGGGTTTGAAATAGAATATGGAATATCAGGTGTTCCAACCGCCTGGTGGGCAAAATGGGGATCAGGAAAACCTGTGATAGCAATAGGTAGTGATTTAGACTGTATTCCAAAAGCATCTCAAAAACCTGGAGTTGCTTATCATGATCCTATTGTAGAAGGTGCGCCAGGGCATGGTGAAGGTCATAATTCAGGTACTCCACTCAATGTGGTTGCAGTACTTTCTGTGAAAGAAATAATGGAACGTGAAAACATTTCAGGTACACTTATTCTATGGCCAGGTGTGGCAGAAGAACAATTAGGCTCAAAAGCATACTACACAAGAGATGGGTACTTTGATGATGTAGATCTTTGCATATTTACTCATGTTTCTAGTAATATGAATGTCTCCTATGGTCAGTCAAGAGGTACAGGATTGATTTCAGTGGAATATACTTTTGAAGGAGAATCTGCTCATTCTGCTGGTGCTCCGTGGAGAGCTAGAAGTGCTGCTGATGCCGTAGAATTGATGAACATAGGTTGGCAATATAACCGAGAACACCTCCATCCACTAGGAAGATCACACTCTGTGATAAATAATGGTGGTGATCAGCCAAATGTTGTACCATCAGTAGCCTCTATTTGGTATTATTTACGTGAAGTCACGTACCCCAATATCATGGAGGTTTATAGACGAGCAAATGAAATTGCACAAGGTGCCGCTATGATGACCCAGACAAAAATGTCAAGTAAAATTCTTGGTACAGCTTGGCCAAGGCACTTTAATAAGGTTATTGCAGAAACTATGTACGACAATATATTAGAAGTTGGATTACCAAAATGGAGTGAAAATGATCAAATGTTGGCAAAAGCCGTTCAAACTGAAGTGAAATCTCCACGAGGGTCAAATGGTCTTAATACTAAATTAGATACAATAGGTCTACCGGTAATAAAACCTGTTAGTGGAGGTTCTGACGACATTGGGGATATTTCTTGGAAAGTACCAACAGTTACATTGAGATACCCTTCCAATATTCCAGGATTACAGGGACATCACTGGTCTAATTCCATAGCAATGGCTACTCCTATTGCACATAAAGGTGTTGTAGCCGGAGCTAAAGTAGAGGCAATGACTCTACTTGATTTGCTATTAAAACCTGAACTGGTAGATCAAGCTTGGGAATATTTCAAAACTGAGCAATCCTCAAAACAAAAATATATTCCTATGGTTTCAGATACTGACAAACCTGCCATTTATCTTAACAAGGAAATCATGGAAACCTATGCACCAAAATTGAAGCCATTTTATTATGATGAATCAAAATATGATTCTTATTTGAAACAACTCGGAATTAAGTATCCTACGTTAAGAAAGGATCAATTAGAATCACTAAAAAACACTAAATAAGCATTTGATTTAAACGAAAATGAATCAAGAACTGACCCTAATTTATTAGGTTATGCTATGCTTCTCTTATTCAGTTTTCAAAAATAATATATTATAATTCTAGCTTTTTACTTCATTCTAAAAATAGATGAACGACTAATAAAACATAACCTATGAAAAATATAACCTATATCTTATTGCTGTTCACACTGGCTTGCAATCAACAGCCAGAAACAATTATTTATACTTGGGAATCTTACGATGAATCTCAAGAATTGGCTAAAAATGCTGATCATGAATCTCTAAAAATGAGATATAAGCTCATTCAGTCAGTAATCCTGAATAAAAATGAAATATGGGAAAATGTATCCAATCAAATCAGTTATTTCTCTGAAGAAGATTACCAAACACTAAAGCCTTTCATCTTCGAACAAGATATCCCTACCATACAATCACATGTAAGGGCTGGTGTGCTTAGTTATGAAACACTAACACAATGGTATCTCTACCGAATAGTGAAATATGAAAATGACAAAGACAAGTTTCTAAATGCTATAATTAACATTAATCCTGATGCTGTTAACGAAGCTCGAAAAAAAGACAAAAATAAATCATCTACTGATCATCCTATCTATGGTATACCAATACTGCTAAAAGATAATATTAATATGGAAGGCATACCTACCACAGCAGGGACACATGCCTTAAGAAATAACATAACATCGGATGCATTTATTGTAGAAAGAATAAAGGAGAAAGGCGGTATCATTCTTGGAAAGACTAATCTTAGTGAATGGGCTAACTTTCTATGCTTGGGCTGCCCTAATGGCTACAGTGCTGCTGGTGGTCAAACGCTAAATCCTTATGGTCGAAAAATATTTGACACAGGAGGGTCAAGTTCAGGAAGTGGTGTCTCTATGGCAGCCAACTATGCTGCTGTAGCAGTAGGCACTGAAACCTCAGGATCTATTCTTTCCCCTTCAAGTAAAAGCTCAATTGTCGGTCTCAAGCCTACAGTTGGTTTATTAAGCCGAGGCGGTATTGTACCTATTTCAAGTACGCTGGATACACCTGGTCCAATGACAAAAAACGTGATTGATAATGCAATACTACTTTCTGCCATGACTGGTGAAGATAGTGCAGATTCTGCTACTAAAAACAATCCAAAGAATATAAAATATTGGGAAGAATTAAAAACTGGAACGCTTGAAGGAATGCGATTTGGTGTTAATAAAAGCTTATTAGACGATTCTATTTATCAACTGACCATAGAGAAAATAGTTTCATTAGGAGGAGTGGCCATTGAGTTTGAGCCTGAGGAATTAAATTTTGAAGACTTTGGAGCAATCCTTAGAGCTGACATGAAAATTGATCTTCCCAATTATATAAAGCAATATGCATCCGATGAAATTACATTTCGCTCAGTATCGGAAATTGTAGATTATAATAAGGAAGACTCACTTATAAAAATTCCATATGGACAGGCTCGTTTTGAAGGAATTTTAGCAGTAGATATGAGTCAAGAAGAGCTAGCTGAATTAAAAGCCAGAATACATGATGAAGGTGTACGCTTTTTTGAAACACCTATGGTAGAGTACCAATTAGATGCTGTTTTATCCATTAATAATAGAAACGCAGGCTATGCTGCAGCTGCAAATTATCCATGTTTTACTATCCCTATGGGTTATTCTGAAACAGGGCAACCTAGCGGTCTTACATTTATTGCAAGACCTTTTGAAGAAGATAAACTTTTGAAAATAGGATATGCTTTTGAGCAAGCAACCAAGGTGCGAAAATTTCCAGAAGAATATAAATAAAGCGTACAAAAGCACTAGGCTAACGCATTTAACTTCTGATCCCTAGTAACGGGGTGACTTACACCTCGTTACTTTTACACATAAATGTCAGGACATATTTGAGAAAAAGCGAAGGTAGCCAGTGCTAATCTTTTAAAATCAAGAAACTGCCACACCTGCCTGCCGACCATAGCCGTCAGTTTAACCCGTATTATTGCAATAGAGAATCCCTGCCTTGCCGGCCAGGCAGGGATTACATCCATAAATCACTGTGAAATAGACGCTTCACTTTGATTATGCGCATCACCATAGCGGTGCTATGCTTCTTTGCATAACCATCTATTTCTTTGTGCTATATGGCTTCATTACGAATTCTATCACATAATTCAGGTTTAAGGTTGTAAGTGTTTCATAATGAGATATTTTTTCGCCCTTCATAGAACTATGTTTTTAAAACAAAAATAGCCCAGCAAATAATACTGGGCTAATTGAATGTGATTCGGCTG
Source organism: Cyclobacteriaceae bacterium (assembly GCA_029882685.1). Taxonomy (GTDB): domain Bacteria; phylum Bacteroidota; class Bacteroidia; order Cytophagales; family Cyclobacteriaceae; genus JAOUKH01. Next base: position 5,398 of record JAOUKH010000139.1, on the reverse strand, counting down.
GGGCTTCCCGATATCGTGCCTCATCGGGACAGGCTTCTCGCCCCTCTGGCAATTATTTAAAACAAAAATAGCCCAGCAAATAATACTGGGCTAATTGAATGTGATTCGGCTGGGGCTCGAACCCAGGACCCTCTCCTTAAAAGGGAGATGCTCTACCAGCTGAGCTACCGAATCGTACTGTTTACACAAAGAAAACTTGCTATATTTTGCTCGATTTCCTTAATTGCGAGTGCAAAGGTATAAAGCGATTTTTAAAATGCAAAACATCTTATTTAAAATAATTACAATTATTATTATTTCACTTTTTAGCAATGTTGAAAATGCTATTTCTCAAGACTTAAATTACGATTTAGCAATAGCTGATTCCTTATTTGAAAAGGGAAAATACACAGAATCGTATGATATATATAACGCCATACTAAATACAGGTGAGCAATTTTCTGCTGCAATGCTATTACGAATGGCATATATTAAAGAAGGTCTGGGTGACCATAGTAATGCTTTGTATTATCTAAACAGATATTATTATAAAACCTCAAATAAGCTCGCTCTTAATAAAATGGAAAAACTTGCTGATGCCCATGAACTAAAAGGTTATTCGCAAAAAGACAAAAACATATTGCTTCACCTTTTTTACAAAAACTTCAATCGTATAGTTTTTTTCCTTTCTGTAATTGCTTTTATATTATTAGGGATTTCCATTTATAGTAAACTCAAGCTTAAACAAACCCCTTACTGGAGTAGTTTAGTTTTAACCATTTTACTATGCAGCATATTCTACCTTGTTAATTTTTCCAGACTTGACAATAGGGGAATTATCATAAAACAAGGAGCGTTTATTATGTCAGGGCCTTCCTCTGGAGCTAACTTAATCGATTCTCCTCAAAAAGGGCATAAAGTAAAAATACTTGATCAAGAAGATGTATGGCTTAAAATATTTTGGAATGGAGAAACAGGGTACATTAAATCACAGTTCGTGAAACCTCTCCAATTCTAATTTTTATTATCTTGAAAATTATATAGAAAAGCTCTCTCCACAACCACAAGTACGCGATGCATTAGGGTTAATAAATTGAAACCCTTTCCCATTCAAACCATCTGAAAAATCAAGCGTTGTACCAAGGAGGTATAGCATACTTTTTTTATCCACTAATATTTTAACTCCTCTATCTTCAAATATCTCATCTGAATCTTGCACTTTATCGTCAAAACCAAGGTCATACATCAAACCAGAACAGCCACCACCTTTTACCGATACCCTAATATTATGATCCTCCGACATACTATCTTCAGTTCGAAGTTCAATAATTCTACTTTTAGCTTTTTCTGTTACGTTAATCATAATTATAATAAATAGCCTTTTGGTTAATACCAAATAATGTAATTGTTAGAACACTTTTCTTGAATGCTAATGAAATACAATAACTTTTATTCATTAGTTCATTTCAATTCCCTAAATTAAGAATTAATTAAGAATAAATCTAAATAGCTATGTTAAAAGTGGAACATATTGGTATTGCGGTAAAGGACTTGTCCAAGTCGAACAACTTGTTTAGCAAACTGCTTGGAAAAGAACACTACAAAATGGAGGAGGTAGTATCAGAAGGAGTAAACACCTCTTTTTTTCAAATAGGAGAAAGTAAAATTGAATTACTAGAAGCCACAAAAGAGGACTCTCCTATTGCAAAATTTATTAATAAAAAGGGTGAGGGCATCCATCATATTGCCTACGATGTTGCAGATATTCATTTGGAAATGAAACGCTTACAAAATGAAGGGTTTGTACTACTTAACGAGGCACCAAAAAAAGGAGCCGACAATAAATTAGTGTGTTTTCTTCATCCCAAGTCTACTAATGGGATATTAGTAGAGCTTTGTCAAGAAATAGAAAATTAAGAAAAGGTTAAATGCACTTATCACATACTTCTTTTGTTTATTAAAACATTTCCTATTGCTATTAACATTATCTTTGCCTCTATTAAAATGCAGACATGAGTAATAAACGAACAGAATTAAATCAACTAGGAGAATTTGGTCTCATCAAAAAAATAGCAGAAAGCGTTGTAATCCGTCAAAAATCTACCACAAAAGGGATTGGGGATGACGCTGCTTCAATTAAACCCGAAGGTGAGGTAGTAATATCTTCGGATATGTTAATGGAGGGAATACACTTCGATTTATCTTATATGCCCATACACCATTTGGGATACAAAGCAGTGGCAGTGAATGTGTCAGACATAGCAGCTATGAATGCAACTCCCACTCAAATTATTGTAAATATTGGATTGAGCAATCGATTCTCTTTAGAGGCAATTGAAGCATTGTATGAGGGAATAAATGCAGCTTGCGAACAATATAAAGTTGATTTAGTTGGTGGAGACACTTCTTCATCTGCAAGTGGACTTGCAATTTCCATAACAGCAGTTGGAATGGCTAGCAAGACTAAGTTAGCCTACAGAAGTGGTGCGAAAAAAGGTGATATACTATGTGCTACAGGCGACCTAGGTGCTGCCTATGTTGGATTGCAAGTACTAGAACGTGAAAAACAGGTTTTTGCAAGTAACCCTAATATGCAACCAGATTTAGAGAAGTATCAATACATTGTACAAAAACAATTGAAGCCAGAAGCTAGAATGGATGTCATTCATGAACTAGCAGACCTTAATATCGTTCCTACATCTATGATTGACATCTCAGATGGCTTGGCATCGGAAATATTACACCTGCAAGAACACTCTGGTATAGGTTTTAGAATTTATGAAGATAAATTGCCAATTGATAAAATGACCTATGATACGGCAGTTGAATTTAATCTTGATCCTATTACTTGTATATTAAATGGTGGTGAAGACTATGAACTATTATTCACAATTCCACAAGATGACTATGAAAAAGTAAAGCATCATCCTGACATTCATTTTATTGGTTATGCACTAGATAACAAAGAAGATAGTCATTTAGTAACTAAGAATCAAAATATGGTAACTCTCAAGGCTCAAGGGTTTAATCATCTGAGTAAATCCGATATGTAGTTATGTGTTAGTTAATAAACTCTTTAGCCATTCATTACACCATCTACAATTTCTAATTTTCTATCAGACATGTTTGCTAATTCCGAATTATGTGTAACAATTACGAAAGTTTGACCAAGGTCATTTCTAAGATTAAAAAACAGTTGATGTAAATCTTCTGCGTTTTTAGAATCCAAATTACCACTAGGCTCATCTGCGAAAACAATGTCTGGATTATTAATAAGCGAACGAGCTACGGCAATACGCTGTTGTTCCCCTCCAGATAGTTCAGAAGGTTTATGATGAGATCTATTTTCTAAACCAAGTATTTTTAAAAGCTCATTAGCTTTCCTCTTCACATCGACTTCTCTGTTTTTTCCAATAAACCCAGGTATACAAACGTTTTCCAAAGCAGTAAACTCAGGTAATAAATTATGAAATTGAAAAATAAATCCTATACTCTTATTTCTAAATTCAGCTAACTTTTTTATGCTCAAATCACTGATTTTTTCATTACGTAGCAAAACATCTCCACTATCAGGTTTATCCAATGCACCCAACACATGCAAAAGTGTGCTTTTCCCTGCTCCTGATGCACCAACTATAGCTACTATCTCTTTTTCGCTAACTGAAAGGTTAACGCCTTTCAATACTTCTAACCCACTGTATGACTTAGTGATATTTTTCGCAACTAGCATATAAAAATTAAAATCGTAAACTCAAACATACTAAATAGAATTGACTCTAGTAAAAACTACGTTTTTAAATGTCTATTTCTTGAATTATAAAGACAAATGAAGTAGATTCGTGCAAAATTTTAGCTCATGAATATACACGAATATCAAGCGAAAGAAATATTAAAATCTTATGGCGTAAAGATTCAACATGGTGTTGTTGTTGATAACCCTGAGAAAGCTATTGCAGCAGCAAAAGAATTGAATAAAGAAACTGGAACAGAGTGGTTTGTGGTAAAAGCTCAAATTCATGCTGGTGGCAGAGGAAAAGGTAAAGTGAATGAAACTGGTTCTAATGGAGTTGTATTAGCAAAAAGTTTAGAACAAGTACCTGAAAAAGTAAAAGGTATTTTAGGAGGTACACTTGTAACACATCAAACAGGAGCTGAAGGAAAAGTAGTAAACAAAGTTTTAATAGCTGAAGATGTTTATTATCCTGGAGAATCAGAACCAAAAGAATATTATTTAGGAATACTATTGGATAGAGCTAAAGGCAAAAATGTAATAATGGCTTCTACTGAAGGGGGTATGGATATTGAAGAAGTGGCAGCAAATACTCCTGAAAAAATTATTAAAGAATGGATTGAACCATCTGTAGGTTTACAAGGATTTCAGGCTAGAAAAGTAGCTTTTGCTTTAGGGCTAGAAGGCAACGCCTTTAAAGAAATGGTGAAATTTATTTTCTCTCTATACAAAGCATATGAAAGTACTGATTCTTCCATGTTTGAGATTAATCCTGTACTCAAAACTTCTGACAATAAAATTTTAGCTGTAGATGCTAAAGTAAACTTAGATGAAAATGCACTTTATCGCCATAAAGACTTAGCTGAGTTAAGAGACTTATCTGAAGAAGACCCTTTGGAAGTTGAAGCTGGTAAATCTGGTTTAAATTATGTGAAACTTGAAGGCAATGTAGGCTGCATGGTAAATGGTGCTGGTTTAGCAATGGCTACCATGGATATCATTAAAATATCTGGCGGTGAACCTGCAAATTTTTTAGATGTTGGAGGAGGTGCTAATGCAGAAACAGTAGAATCTGGTTTTAGAATTATCTTAAAAGACCCTAATGTTAAAGCAATTCTTATAAACATCTTTGGTGGCATAGTTCGTTGCGATCGAGTAGCCAATGGTGTAGTTGAAGCATACAAGAAAATTGGAAATATTAGCGTTCCAATTATTGTCCGGCTTCAGGGAACAAATGCAGAGGAAGGAGCTAAAATTATTGAGGATTCTGGATTAAAAGTTTCGTCAGCAATAGTATTAAAAGATGCTGCCGAAAAAGTGAAAGAAGCACTAGCTTAAAAAGAAATATTATTCTTGTACTGTTTTACCTTTAAAGAGAAAAACATCTGAAAAGTGGTATAGGAAGAGAGTTCTTAAAAGAAAAATTAAAAAATGCACTCGTACCTATCCGTCCCGAAGGAGGGGTTCAACTGGATACCTGTCTGCCGACAGGCAGGGAATACCGGATTTCGTAATGATTGACTATGAAGAAATTAATGTATGTTTTTCGTTTACGTTATTAAAAGTATTGAGAAAAAATTTCAATACATTGGACATACAGAAAATATCCAAAAGAGGATAAAGGAACATAATACTGGGAAAACAAAATCAACAAAATTTTATAAACCTTTTGAATTGATTTATCTTGAG
>JAOUKH010000138.1 GCA_029882685.1 Cyclobacteriaceae bacterium | reverse complement strand
TATCCATTATTCCATATCAAAAGCGGAAAGCACAAAGTTTCCAGATAACCATTTTGACTTAATAACAGTAGGGCAAGCATTGCACTGGTTTAATTTTGAAGCATTTTTTAAAGAAGTAAAAAGAGTATTGAAGCTCAATGGTACTTTAGCTGTTTGGGGATATAACAACATGCTTATAAATCCTGAAATTGATAAAATTAATCTTGATTTTTACCAAAATATAACTAAACCGTATTGGGATGGGGAACGCAAACATATCGATAACCAGTATAGTGATATTGACTTTCCGTTCGAAAAAATTGAATCCAAGTCTTTTGAAATCATCAAAAAATGGAACTTACCCAACTTGGAAGGGTTCTTTAATACATTGTCAGCCGAGCAACACTTCATTACTAAGGAAGGATATAGTCCAGTGCCCAAGTTGATAGATCGATTTAAACCTATTTGGAAAGAGGGAGAAATGAAAGTTGTTCGTTTTCCTCTTTTTTTAAAGCTCTTGAATAAGCTTTAGCAATATTCATCTTAAACAAGAAAAATAATAAAAAGAAAGCTTATTAAAATTCATCCACAAACAGATGAGCTAAATATATTATCCATGCGAATACTAATATAAAGACTTGTGTTACTCTTGAATCTTTTATTGACACAATAATTGCTAAAATAATTCCTGCAAACCTAAACAAGTTTTTACTATGAAAAAGACCAAATTCATTGAACACCGTTGATATTACAATACTCGATAGCAACACTAAAGCGAATAAACGAAAAATTAAGGGAGAAGCTAGTTGAAATTTTTCATGTACATTTTCTTTTTTGTGTTTTAATACAGAAAACAATGCTATTGCCAAGAAGTAATAAATAAGTGGTTGTATTATAGAAGCATAAAAGTATGTAATATTACTAACCACTATTGCTGTTTTTCCCCACGATGCCCACCATATATCAACTAATAGCATGAAAGCAATAATAGTCCAAGCCAAATGATACCAATGTACTTCATTAAGTTTAAAACTTCTTATCAAAGCACCCCACCCAAGAAAAAATACTGATGCAACATACCCATAAAGTATAGCAATGAAAATTGTTAAATATTCGTTTTGAGTAAAACCAGTTGACGAACTCATGCCAAATGAGTTTTTGACAAAAATGACATGGCAAAGTAAGAGTATCCATGCTACAGCAATTATTATTTTTATGGCTCTGTTCGAATTGAAAATTAATCCATTAAGGGTGAGTAAAGCTGCTGCAAAAAGTATGTATACTTCTAGGCGCAAAAAAGGTGCATCATTAAAAAAGTAAGTATTAATAATTAATGAAATCATCAAGAGGAAAAACAAGAACATTATTTTTGGGAATCGTTCTTTTAAGTATTGATATAAATCAATTTGCCTTTTGGACTCTGAGGAAGGAAATGTAATTACGCTTATGAGGTATAGAATAATTGGAGTAGTTAATGAAAGAAAAAAATATCCAATATGCTCAGAAAGTCTTGAATTACGAATCCAGGTATTCCACCATATATTTACTAACAAAGCCAGTTCAAAAGCTGACCATATTATAAACCTAAAGCTTATTTTTTTGTAATATAATTTGAAAATATCACCCCATCCATGGAAGTATTCAGCAGCCACAAATCCATAAATGATGGATGAGAAGACAGTAAGATATTCTATTTGTGAAAAATTCACTATATAGTTAAAAGATGCTGTTATTCAATGTAAAACAATTATTTTTAATTTCAAAAAAGAATTCATAGCTATGAAATACTCACCATTCTCAAAAACAAAGAATATGACCTTTAGTAAGGTAATTAATCGTTAAAAGGATAGCATTGGATCTTTTTAATATTTTTCCTATTATTTTCGAATTCAACTAATAGAAAAATGGCAATAGAGTTTACAAGAAAAGAACAACCCAATAACCCATTACATGGTATTAAACTGGTAGACATAGTAGAACAATTAGTAAATAAATATGGTTGGGAAGAACTAGGTGAGAGGATTACTATTCGTTGTTTCACTCATAATCCTTCCATAAAGTCTAGCCTTAAATTTCTTAGAAAAACTCCTTGGGCAAGAGAAAAAGTAGAGAAGCTCTATTTAGAATCTATTTAGTGAAATAACTTAACCAACTGTCATTATAACAAATCATAGCTTGCTTGTGTTTCACAGACAAGTGCTTTAGATACAAAAAAACATATCACACCATCATTTGTATCTCACAAACGATCTGATTTAAGGGATGTTTATGCTACCTCTTAATTATTGACTCACTAAATTAGTGATAGAACCAAAAATATATTAATACCCTAATGTTTTAAGCATACTGTCGCTGGACTGCTCGTCAGAAAATAGGTGAGTAGTATAGTTCCCATTTTCATCAAGATCGACCAATACATGTTTAGGTGCAGGGATTAGACAATGCTGTATACCACCATAACCACCTAATGATTCCTGATAAGCTCCTGTATGAAAAAACCCAATATATTGTTTTTCTCCATTTTCAATTTTAGGTAGGAATACTTCAGAAATATGTGTCTCCGAATTATAGTAATCCATACTATCACATGTCAGACCACCGATATTAACTTTGTGGTAAGTTTCATTCCAATTGTTTATAGCCATAAGTATAAATTTTTGGTTTAACCCCCAACTGTCTGGCATATGAGTAATAAACGATCCATCGATCATGTACCAAAGTTCTTTGTCATTTTGAAGTTTTTGATCGATAATGGAATAAATAGTAGCACCACTTTCACCAACAGTATAACTCCCAAATTCGGTATAGATATGAGGAGAGGGAACATTATTTTTTCCACAAATCCATTTTATATTTTCAATAATCTGTTCTACTATATGCTGATAGTCATAATCAAAACCAAGTGAAGTTTTTATAGGAAAACCACCGCCAATATCAATAGAGTCTAATTCGGGACATTCTTTTTTTAGTTCACAATATTTGAATATAAATCTGCTTAATTCACTCCAATAATAAGCACTATCTTTTATTCCAGTATTAATAAAAAAATGAAGCATTTTAAGCTTCGCCTTTTTACTAGGTTTAATTTTATTTCTGTATAACTCATTTATGTCGCCATACCTAACTCCTAATCTGGAAGTATAAAACTCGAAATTTGGTTCTTCATCAGAAGCAATACGGATTCCTACCTGATAATCGCCCTTTACATTTTTTTCATAGTAGTCAAGCTCTTTTAAATTGTCGAGTATTGGGATACAATTATTGAAGCCATCGTTAAGTAGTTCTGTAATATATTGGTTGTATAAAGTACGTTTAAATCCATTACAGAGAATGTATGTGTCTTTATTGATTTTTCCTTTTTCGTATAATTTTTTTACAATTGGGATGTCAAAAGACGAAGAAGTTTCAATATGAATGTCATTTTTTAGTGCTTCTTCCAACACAAAACTAAAATGAGATGATTTAGTACAGTAGCAGTATGTATAATTTGCTTCGTACTTATATTTTTTCATAGCATTAGTAAATAGCTTTTTTGCCTTTTGAATATTATAAGATATTTTAGGCAAATATGAAAGCTTTATAGGGGTTCCGTATTTTTTAATAATGTCCATTAAAGGGACATTATTAAAAGAAAGTTCATTATTTTTTACTTTAAATTCATCCTGAGGAAACTCAAAAGTTTGTTCAATCAGGTCAGCATAACTATAGCTTTTCATTTGTGATAAAACTGGGCTCTATAAATGTGGTGTTTTTTGCATACAATATTCTACTAATTTTATCATATTTGCAATACAAAATATTGAAGAGTGAAATTAAAAACTCAATAACTTTTGAAAGTCAAAACCATACATTTTGAGAGACATTAAATTTATAGAAGTTACATCAGAGATAGGGGCTGGAACAAGAGGAGCAAGTTTGGGTATTGGAGCGGTAAAAGTAGCTAGTATAAATTCGGGGTCTAATTTTTTTAGGGATTATAATGCAGTAGAAGTGGAAACTGAAAATGAAATATTATTTTCAGAAACTAAAACACCTTATGCAAAGTATATTGAACAAGTATACATGATGGAAAATCGCATGTGTGAAGTAGTTTCTAAAGTAATTAAATCTGATCAATTTCCTTTTGTATTAGCTGGAGATCATTCAACGGCTGCAGGAACAATAGCTGGTATAAAAACTGAAAATCCTGATAAAAGGCTTGGCGTTATTTGGATTGATGCTCATGCAGATTTAAATACTCCCTATACCACTCCTTCTGGAAATATGCACGGTATGCCTTTGGCTATGGTAGCTGATATAGATAATTTAGAAAATAAGATAAATGAACCATCTGAAACGACAATCAATATTTGGAATGATTTAAAAAATATAGGCAGTAGTGGAGCTAAAATTAATCTAGAAGATATAGTCTTTATTGCCGCTAGAGCCTTGGAAAAAGCTGAACAAGAATTAGTAAATAAATACAACATCACAAATTTTGATACGGAACAAGTAAGAGAAAAGGGTGTGGAAAACATAGTTAGTGAAACATTAAATATTCTTGAAGGCTGTGATATTATTTATGTTTCATTTGATGTTGATAGTATCGGTTCAGAAATATCGATAGGTACAGGAACACCAGTACCTAATGGATTAACTGTAGATGAAGCAATACAACTTAATAAATTGTTTGTAGCAAACGAAAAGGTATGTGCTTGGGAAATTGTAGAGGTAAACCCTACATTGGATACTAACAATGTAATGGCCAATAGTGCATTAAAAGTAATGGAAGTTGTACGAGAGGAGTTAGAAAACAGGTTGTAATTTCATGACATCTCAAATCACTGACACGATGATGATGATTAAACCTGTTCAATTTAGATATAATGAACAGACAGCGGTAAATAATTATTATCAGAAAACCATTGAGGAATTAAGTGCTAATCAAATTCAAGAGAGGGTTAGGATTGAATTTGATGTGTTTGTTGAAAAACTACTGAATATAGGAGTGGATGTATTGGTGATAGAAGATACGATAATTCCTAACACACCAGATTCTATTTTCCCTAATAATTGGGTGTCGTTTCATGAAAATGGGAAAGTGGTGTTATACCCTATGTTTGCAGAAAATAGGAGAATGGAACGTGAAAAAGGAATAATTAAAATCCTCCAAACAAAATATAATTTTCAGATTGATGAAATATGTGACTTTACCCATTGGGAGAATGAAAATAAGTTTTTAGAAGGTACTGGAAGTTTAGTGTTAGACAGAGTGAATATGATGGCTTATGCAGCTATATCTGAACGAACAAACATAGAATTGCTGAAATTATTTTGTAAAGACTTAAACTATTCATGTATCTCTTTTGTAGCTAATCAAACCATTGCAGGACAACATTTGCCTATATATCACACCAATGTAATGATGTGCGTGGCAGATGAATTTGTGATTGTATGCTTAGAGGCTATTGACAAAGTAGATGAGCGAGAATTACTGATAGAATCGTTTGAGGAATATGACAAAGAAGTAATTGAAATTACAGAGGAGCAGCTTAGTAAATTTGCTGGAAATATGTTGCAAGTGAAATCTAAAGAAGGAAAAAAATATTTAGTAATGTCATCATCGGCATACAAGGCTTTAGAAGAAAGTCAAATTGAAATTATTAATAAATACTGCGAAATCATTCATAGCCCATTGGATACTATTGAGACCTTAGGAGGAGGTAGTGCCCGATGTATGATGACAGAGATTTTTTTACCTAAAAAATAATTGACTATGGTAAAAGAGCAACCTATATCTAAATTCATAGAAGAACATTATTTGCATTTCAATGCTGCAGCACTGGTAGATGCAGCAAAAGGATATAAAAAGCATTTAAAAGAAGGAAAAAAAATGTTAGTATCATTGGCGGGAGCTATGAGTACTGCTGAGCTTGGGAAATCATTTGCTGAAATGATTCGCAACGATAAAGTGCATATTATTTCTTGTACAGGTGCCAATTTGGAGGAAGATATTATGAACCTAGTAGCGCACTCTTATTATAAGCGTGTGCCTAACTATCGTGATTTAACGCCAAAAGAAGAATGGGGTTTATTGGAGAAAGGTCTCAATCGTGTAACCGATACATGTATTCCTGAAGAAGAAGCCTTCCGAAGATTACAAGAACATATTTTTAAGATTTGGAAAGATGCAGAAGACAGTGGAGAACGTTATTTTCCTCATGAGTTCATGTATGAAATGTTGCGGTCTGGTGTACTTGAGAAGTATTATGAAATTGATCCTAAAAATAGTTGGATGTTAGCTGCGGCAGAGAAAAATATTCCTATTATTGTCCCAGGATGGGAGGATAGCACTATGGGGAATATTTTTGCCAGCTATTGTATGAAAGGTGAATTAAAATCTTCCACTATCAAGTCTGGAATAGAATACATGACGTATCTTGCCGATTGGTATATTAACAATGCTGGAGATAAAGGAGTAGGATTTTTTCAAATTGGAGGTGGTATTGCAGGAGATTTTCCGATTTGTGTAGTTCCGATGTTGTACCAAGATATGGAAATGAAGAAAACTCCATTTTGGAGTTATTTCTGTCAAATTTCTGATTCGACTACAAGCTATGGTTCATATTCGGGAGCAGTGCCAAACGAAAAAATAACATGGGGGAAACTAGACATTGATACTCCTAAATTTATAATTGAATCTGATGCAACAATAGTAGCACCATTGGTGTTCGCCTATGTGTTGGAATGGTAAAATAATGTAATGAAATTAGAACAAACTTTAAAACAACAAATATCTCAAGCCTTTCAATCATTATTCGATTATGAGTTGGGTGTAGAAAAAATTTCACTTCAACCTACTCGAAAAGAATTTGCTGGGGCATATACTTTGGTGTGTTTTTCTTATGGAAAAATATCAAAAAAAAGTCCTGAAGATACAGCTAAGACCATAGGAGAATACTTGGTTCAAAATACTAATAAAGTAGTGGTAGGCTATAATGTAGTGAAGGGATTCCTTAACCTTGAAATTGCTGATGGTGTATGGATAGATTTGCTAAAGATTATTAGCAATCAACCAGATTATGGACAATTACCTGTAAGTGGTAAAGAAGTGATGGTAGAATATTCCTCCCCAAATACTAATAAGCCACTTCATCTTGGTCATTTACGAAATAATTTTTTAGGATATTCGGTATCGAATATATTGAAAGCCTGTGGGCACAAAGTATATAAGGTACAAATCATTAACGATAGAGGAATTCATATCTGTAAGTCGATGTTGGCTTGGCAAAAATTTGGTAATGGAGAAACACCTGAAAGCTCAGGAAAAAAGGGAGATAAGTTAGTAGGAGATTATTATGTAAAATTTGATCAAGAATATAAAAAAGAAATAGCCCAGCTCGTAGAACAAGGAACACCTAAAGAAAAAGCAGAAAAAGTAGCACCATTAATGCTTGAGGCACAAGAAATGTTGTTGAAATGGGAGCAAAAAGAACCAAATGTTTATGGTCTATGGAAGCGAATGAATGGTTGGGTATATGATGGGTTTGATGCTACTTATACTCAAATGGGAGTTGATTTCGACAAACTATATTATGAGTCAAATACCTATCTTTTAGGTAAAGACATTGTTGAGCAAGGTTTGGATAAAGAGGCATTTTTTAAAAAAGAGGATGGTTCTGTTTGGGTCGATTTAACCGATGAAGGGTTGGATGAAAAACTATTGTTAAGAGCAGATGGTACATCAGTGTATATGACACAAGATATTGGTACTGCTATTGAGCGTTTTAAAGACTACCCAAAATTGTCTCAGCAAATATATACTGTGGGCAATGAGCAAGAATACCATTTCAAAGTACTGTTCTTGATTCTTAAAAAGTTAGGATATGCATGGGCAGAAGAAAATTATCACTTGTCATATGGCATGGTGGATTTACCGAGTGGTAAAATGAAATCTCGAGAAGGTACTGTGGTAGATGCAGATGATCTTATGAAGGAGATGTTTGATACTTCAACAGCTCATACTAAAGAATTAGGAAAAATTGAAGGATTTAGTGAGCAGGAGGCAAGTGACTTATATGAAACATTAGGACTAGGAGCGCTTAAGTATTTCTTACTTAAAGTAGATCCTAAAAAACGAATGTTGTTTGATCCTCAGGAATCAATACAGTTTCATGGAAATACAGGGCCATTTATTCAGTATACTTATGCACGTATTTCAGCTATTTTAAGAAAAGCCAAAGAGCTAGGTTATGAGCCTACTGATACTCATTTTGAAAAAACAGGTACACTTGAAAGTACAGAACAGGAGACCATATATTTATTAAGTGAATTCGAAAATAAAATAAAAGAAGCAGCTAAAGAGTATTCACCAGCTATAATTGCGCAATATGCATATGATTTGGCGAAAGGCTATAACCGATTTTATCAGGAAGTGTCTATTTTTAATGAAGAAGATGAATATAAGTTACATTTTAGAATCGCATTTTCGAAAGTAGTAGCACATGTAATAAAGAAAGGGATGGATCTACTTGGAATTAGAGTTCCTGAAAGAATGTGAGTTGATTTCAAATTAAATCAATTCGAAAATGTATAAATTTGTTGAATAAATTAATAGACTTTGAAATTAAAAATTTGGCTTTCTGCATTTAGACTCCGAACACTACCTTTGGCTTTATCATGCATTGGTATGGGAAGTTTTTTGGCAGGTTACTCTGGAAATTTTAATATTACCATTTTTACTCTTTGTGTAGTCACTACTATTTTTTTACAAATTCTTTCCAATTTAGCTAATGATTATGGGGATACCGTTAATGGTGCTGACCATATTGGCAGGGAAGGCCCAACTAGAGCTGTCCAGACTGGAATCATTTCTATTCAGACTATGCGTTTAGCAATAGCCATATTTGTAGTATTATCATTTGTTAGTGGTTTATCTTTATTGTACGTGTCATTTGGGTGGAACTGGGAAAGTATTTTATTTTTCCTTGGACTGGGTGTATTGAGTATAATTGCTGCAATAACTTATACAGCAGGTAGAAAGCCTTACGGTTATGCAGGATTGGGAGATATTTCAGTATTATTATTTTTTGGATTAGTTGGGGTAGTTGGATCTTCCTATTTGTTTATAAAAGAAATAAAATTTTTATTTATACTCCCAGCAATGAGCTGTGGGTTGTTTTCTGTTGCAGTGCTAAATGTAAACAATATACGCGATATAGAATCGGATAAACAAGCTGGTAAATTATCCATACCAGTACGGTTGGGAAGAGAAAAAGCAGTAATCTATCACTGGAGCTTAATTGTTGGAGGACTATTGACAGCTATTGTTTTCACCATAATGAATTTTCAATCTATATATCAATGGATATTTTTACTTTTAGTCCCTTTACTTTTTAAAAATGCCATTGGTGTTACAAAAAATACTGAAGCATTAGCTTTGGATCCATACCTAAAGCAAATGGCGATTTCAACTTTACTTTTTGTGATTGCTTTTGGTGTGGGATTATTAATTTCTTAGAACCAAATTAATATATTAATTATCAATTTACTATATTTGAAAAAGCCCAATAAATAGTAAGTATGCCTTTAAAAAATAAGATAGATGTTAAGTGTAAAAATTGTAAAACGAAAGGTAAATCGTTATTGTGCATACTTACTGATGATCAACTTGATGATTTAGACCGTGGAAAAACGTGTATAGTTTATAAAAAGGGACAAACTTTATTTTATGAAGGAACACGCCCTATGGGATTATACTGTATTAAGTCAGGTAAAGTGAAAATTTTTAAGATGGGTTCCCAAGGCAAAGAGCAAATTTTGCGATTGGCTAATCCAGGAGAATTTTTGGGTTATCGATCGTTATTAGGAGAAGAAATATATGCCGCTTCAGGTGAAGTTTTGGAGGATGCTGCTATTTGTTTTATTCCAAAAGATAGCTTTTTCAAAAGTTTGCTGAATAATAAAGAGTTTTATCAAAATATAGTAAAATCATTAGCTCATGAATTGGGTGTGGTGGAGGAAAAATTAGCGGATTTATCACAAAAATCTGTGCGAGAAAGATTAGCTGGTAACTTGCTAATGCTTAAAGAAACTTATGGTTTAGAGGGAGAAGATAGTATATTGATAGATTTAAGTATTTCCAGAGAAGACCTTGCTAATATAGTAGGAACAGCTACTGAAACAGTCATCCGATTACTGTCTGAATTTAAACGTGATGGATTGATTTCTCTTGAAGGTAAAAAAATAAGGGTAATGGATGCT
>JAOUKH010000137.1 GCA_029882685.1 Cyclobacteriaceae bacterium | reverse complement strand
TTTGAAAAAGATGATATAGTTGTGGTGAATCTTTCAGGAAGAGGAGATAAGGATTTGGAAACGTATATCAAATGGAGAGATAAATTATCAGATTCTAAAACCAACAAATGAATGTACCAACAATTAACACCACAACAAATAAACACCTGATTAGCCTATGAATAGAATCAATTCATTATTTGAAAATAAAAAGAACGAAATATTATCCATCTATTATACTGCTGGGTATCCTAATTTGAATGATACACTTTCTATAGCCCAGAGTTTAGAACAATCTGGAGCAGACATTATTGAAATAGGTATGCCATTTTCTGATCCAGTAGCTGATGGACAAACTATTCAGGAGAGCAGCAAAAAGGCATTGGAAAACGGGATGACCATTCAGCTACTTTTCGAGCAGTTAAAAACATTTCGTACTTCTGTCAATATTCCAGTAATATTGATGGGATACATCAATCCGATTATGCAATATGGAATAGAAGCATTTTGTAAATCTTGTCATGAGGTGGGAGTTGATGGTGTTATTATTCCTGATTTACCTTTGTCGGTTTATCAAAAAGAATATGCTGCTATGTTTGATGAATATAATCTGAAAAATATTTTTCTGATTACACCTCAAACTTCAGATGATCGCATTCGAAAAATAGACCAGTTATCCAATAGCTTTATCTATATGGTATCTTCATCAAGTACCACTGGTGAAAAACAAGGGGTTTCTACTACTCAGGAAAAGTACTTCCAGCGTATCATAACGATGAAATTAAACAACCCTAAATTAATTGGGTTTGGGATATCTAATCATGATACTTTTATGAAAGCCTGCCAATATTCCAATGGAGCTATTATTGGAAGTGCCTTTATTAAAATGTTGGCGAATTCTACAGATTTAGAAAATGATATCCAAGAATTCGTCATGAACATTAAACAAACAGCATTAAACTAAAAATAATAACATGATCATCCAAATAGATAAAAATATTGACCTTAACAAACAGGTTGAAATTGTAGATAAACTAACGAACAAAGGGTTTAAAATTACTCCTGTAAAAACACAAAAAGGTAATTATTTAATTGGTACGGGGAAGGGAAAAATTGATTTACGTACCATCGGAAACATGGAAGGGATACTTGATATCCATAAGGTGTCTGATGATTATAAATTAGTATCAAAAAAATGGAAAGTAGGAGCTACTGCTATTGACTTGGGTGACGGAATTAGTATTTCAGGAGGTGGTGGATTTGCCATGATGGCAGGACCATGTAGCATTGAGACAGAAGAACAGATTATAAAAACCATAAATCACTTAAAAGAAAATGATATTCAAATCATGCGAGGTGGGGTGTACAAGCCTAGAAGTTCTCCTTATGCATTTCGTGGGTTAGGAATTGATGGTTTAAAATTGTGGTATGATCTGGCAAAAGAAGCTGGAATAAAGATTATTACAGAGGTGATGCAGGTTTCACAAATTGAAGAGATGTATGATTATGTAGACGTGTATCAAGTAGGGGCACGGAATACGCAAAATTTTAATTTGTTAGATGAATTAGGAAAAGTAGATAAACCTGTAATGATCAAGCGTGGTATTTCGGGCACTATTGATGAACTACTTTATTCTGCAGAATATGTGTTTTCGGCAGGAAATGAAAATATAATATTGTGTGAGCGAGGAATTAGAACTTATGAGAGAGCAAGTAGAAACACGTTAGATTTAAATGCCATTCCGATCTTAAAAGAGAAAACACATTTACCAGTGGTCGCAGATCCATCACACGGAATTGGTATACGTCAACATGTAGACACCATGGCATTGGCAAGTATTATGGCTGGTGCAGATGGAGTAATTTATGAAACCCATGAAACACCAGAAAAGGCTTATTCAGATGGGCAGCAGACCTTAGATTTTTCTGAATCAGAACAGCTGATTAAGAAAATGAGAAAAACGGTAGCATTGCGAGATGAATTAGCTGTAGGGAAACTTTAAGAAAGTAAAGTCTGCTTTAAATATATTATTTAAACGACCTTGAAGAAATCTCGTTAGAAATTCATGGAATGTTGCGTAAAAATCCATACTGTTTGATCCGTCCCGATATCATCGGGACGGAGAGTTTGTGGATTTTAGCAAAAATGAAGTGAATTTTAGATGATTTGTTCACAGTCTTGACTTTTTTTGTTTCTTCTGACGCCTGTCCCGAATTTTCTTCGGGAGGTCAAGCCAAAAAAGAAAAACTATTAATTGAGATGGAAATTTTATTATAAGAGATTTCTAAAATCAGACCGTTTGTGAGACACAAACCATGGCGAGCAACCATTGGGGAAATGAGAAAAATGGTAGTATTGCGAGATGAACTTGCTGTAGGTGTAATCTAAAGTTTATAAAATGGAGACCTTATTGTAAGGTCTCCATTCTTATTGTCTTACTTCTTATATCTTTTTTATCAGTCTGTAGTCAAAAACTCAGGTGCTTTTCGATGATTAGTTCCCTGTTCGTATGCATAAGCTATTTCAAGTAATATGGGTTCACTCCATGCTCTTCCGAAAAAAGATATTCCAACAGGTAATTCATCAATAAAACCCATAGGTACTGTTATGTTTGGGTAGCCAGCCCTAGCTGCAGGAGATGAACTACCCACTTGGAAACTATCTCCATTTATAGCATCGGTTTTCCAGGCAGGGCCTCCAGTTGGAGCTATAATAGCATCAAGATTATTTTCATTCATCACCTTATCTATTCCTTCCTCTCTACTTCCTTTTAACATATTTGCTAGTGCTTCTTTGTATTCTTCGGATGTCAAATCACCCTTTTCCTCAGCCATTTCTAAATACTTCTGATTATAATTTTTGAGTTCTATCGAATCCGACAAATTAAATGCAATCAAATCCTTAACATTTTTTATAGGAGCATCAACACCTAAAGACTTAAAATACTTATTCAGACCATCCTTATATTCATAGAGCATAATTTCGAAAGAGAAACCTCCTACGTTACTTTCTGTGATTTCATCAATTTCAATGATTTCAGCACCTTGGCTTTTAAGGTATTCCACGGCTTCATTCATTACTTTGTCTACCTTAAAATTTCTACCTAATGGTTTCTTATAAAAGCCAATTCTTTTACCTTTTATACCATCATCTTTTAAAAACTGAGTATAATCGTTATATGATTTTCCTTGACTAGCTAATGTTTTTGAATCTGTTGAATCTACTCCTACTAATACGCCCAAGCAAATAGCAGCATCTCTAACAGTTCTTGCCATAGGACCACCCGTATCTTGAGTGAAGGAAATTGGAATAACCCCAGAACGACTAACAAGACCAACAGTAGGCTTAATCCCAACAATACCATTACTGTTAGAAGGGCAAACAATTGACCCATTGGTTTCTGTTCCTATCGCAATCATAGTAAGATTGGCAGATACCGCTACTGCGGAACCTGAACTTGACCCACAAGGGTTTCGACTTAGTATATATGGGTTATTTGTTTGTCCGCCTACACCACTCCATCCACTTGAAGACAACTCACCACGAAAATTAGCCCACTCACTTAAATTAGCTTTTCCAATAATAACAGCTCCAGCGTCTCTTAATTTCTTAGTAATATAACTATCCTTTAAAGGGTAAGAATCAGCTAATGCCCTTGACCCAGCTGTGGTGGGCATATTATCATGCGTATCAATATTATCCTTTAATATTACAGGAATACCATGCATAGGACTTCTTACTTTCCCATCTTTCATTTCTTTGTCTAACGCATCTGCAATTTGTAGTGCATCAGGGTTTACCTGTATAACAGAATGAAGCGAAGGGCCATTATGGTCAATATCTTCTATCCTATCAAGATATGCTTTTACAAGTTCTTTAATGGTGAAATTACCATTCTCATACCCCATCTGTATTTGAGCAATATCTTGTTCTAGAAATTCGAAATTATTAAAATCTTTAACTTTAGTTTCCTCGGGTTGAGGTTGACAAGAAATAAGTATTGACAAATGAATTATTATTGCAAATTTAATTTTACGCATGAGTTTAGATGTTTGATGGTTTAAGTTTCCTATAAATCAACGGTATAATAAATGTAGTCAAATACACCAATTAGTATTATACATCTGCTTATTTGTGAAATATACATGTAATCTTTAATAAAATTACTGTCATCCGATTAAATTTAGAAAACAACAAATGTTCAACTATCGTCATATTTCATACTCTTTGATTTGCAATGAAAAACACCCATCTGTGTCTCCCCTCAAGGGGAGAATTGGTGAGGGGATTATAGGGGTGTGTTATCACAAAAACATATATTGTACATTTTCTAATCTGATGACAGTAAAATAATATAATTCATCTTGAGTTGTTTCAAGTTTACATTAGCAATTTATGACTGCTTGATAAATTGCTATTCATATCTTGGTAAACCCAAATATCACACTTAATCTCTTTGAAGACATGATATTAATTCACTTCGGTTAATAATTAAGTAGGAGATTAATGAAAATGACAGTGAAAAATCTTCCTGATGGCTGATTTAGTAAATTTTTTCTCATGCTTTATATTTTTATCTAAGTACCTTAAACCCATGTGACTACACAACTTAAACATATATTATTAACAATTTTGTTTATCAAGGTTCGCTGATAATTGTATACTCTTATTTGGTTGTTCATTAAAATAAGTGTAAATCAATAATGAAAACCTCCAAGGATTCTATAGGTAAAAAGAAAACCTCCTTTTCTGTTTTCTTTGGAATGTCTTGAATAGCAATCCTTGGAGGTTTATGATAGAACAGTGTCATTGAGTTTTTTAAGTACATTAATCAAAAATAGAACTGAAAAACAGTAATTAGGAATGATAAAAAGTGTAAAATATCTTGTGGTGATGGCTTTGTTTTTTAGCCTTTTTTTCCATTTCTCTTCCTGCAAAGAAGAAGAAATACTTTTTGACAGTAATGGGGTAGCGATTAAGCTACCCCATTTATGGAAAACGTCTATTTCAAGCAGTAACAATATAATAGACGTAGTAGTTGCTACCCCCATCATTTATGAGAAAGATAAATTATTAGTTGGAGCAGATGAAGATGACAAGAGAACCATCCTTTCTTTAAACTCTGCCGATGGCAGTATAAATTGGCAATGGAACGATTTGCTGTCATTATTGAGTGATCCAACATACTTAGATCCCATTACGCTTTATGTGGAAACCTATTTCAAAAATGAAAATCGGCTCTTCTTTAACTATTCATCAAGTTCGTATTGTCTTAATTTGGCTACAGGACTAACGTTGTGGAACTATAAAACCTTAAATCGATCTCGGTTTAGTATCAACGGAGGTATAGACAATACTTACTTTACCTCTGGCTCTACTTATGAACCAATAGGAGAAGAGAAAATTTATTATGGCAGCATGATGACCTCTGATGAAGAACAACTTTTATTAGCCCCAGAGTTTACACAAGTAGATAATCCAGTTGGTACTACTTTAGGTCGGGTAACACATATCACCTCTTTTAAAAATGGGGGAGACATCTATTTGGCGTTTGGTATGGAAAACCCATATACCGATTTTACCACGAAGGAAGGAATGGGGGCTACAGAACTGAACTTATATAATATTACACAAAGTAAGTACGAGTATAAAAAAGTAGTGGTAAACCCTAACAGAGGAACTCGATTTATAGGTGATCTTACATACCAAGCCCCTAATCTTTACTTTCAATCATCCAATTATATACACGGGCACGATGCCATGACAGGGGTAGAACTCTGGAAAACTCACCTTGGCTCAGCACCTTTAACCTCAAGCATGTTATTGGCTGATAACAAACTTTTTTCCGCTTGCGAAGATCGTTTTTTATATTGTGTTGATGCAAATACGGGCAACTTGTTGTGGAAAGAACAAAACACAGGTACTTGCTCGGAGTTAAGTTATTTGAATGGGGTACTGTATTACCTAGGTGGTGGTGATGGCCTTCTTCATGCAGTAGATGCCGAAACAGGTAAACACTTATGGAAAGTATCTTCGCCCGATCTTAAAGAAAACAGTGGAGCGTGGTTTTATGGCTTATGCGTGGCAGTACCAGGCAAAAATGGCAGCAAAGGGGTGGTGGTTGCCACTACTGGATTAAATGCATATGGATATGAAGCTATACGGTAAGGTTATTCAAATTTCGATTTTATTGGTGTTAAGCCTGATGGCATTATGTCATCTATCGGGTTGCGATTTAGATTGTAGCAATAATGCGGATGTTAGACTTGGAGAAATACGATTTGATAATCCTGATTTTTTACCCTTCAAGGGAGGTGAGCAGTTTACTTTTTTAAATACGCTAGGAGATGAGCTTGTCTTTTTTGATTCGAAAATTTACGATAAGAAAAATATCCGCATGGGTATGATTAGCCTTTGCTATAATCCTCCTTTCGGGTCTTCCCAAACATTTTATGATACTGAGTTTAATAGTCTTTCATATCAATCACAGAATGATTCAGCTTTTATAAATTATTTGTATAGGATAGATAATGAAAGTATAATACCAACCACGGATACTGATACCGTTTTATTTGACTTTATCAATATGGGTTTAAATGTAATAGAACCTGACATAAGTCATACCTATTTTATCAATTATATTGTTTCTGATAGAGGTAATACTTTAGATCCTATCACAATTGCCAACAATACATTTACGAGGATAATAAATGACACTACTATCAATGGTAATTTTTACCCCAATTTGTATTGTCCTAATAATAGGCCAGGTTTCTTTTACAGTACTACTTATGGTATTGTTCTTTTTTATTACAAAGATGATTGGTGGCATCTAAAAAGGTGACATACTTAGTGTACTGTAGAAAAATTTCGGTATTTTGGTTCTAAAATTTGTTTTTAAACGAACACTACTTACATTTGGGCAAATGAAATACATGAACAACATATATTATTACTATTATCGATTTAAAGAAATCGGAGTTAGTGGTGTATGTTCATAGTAAAATTGAAATAATAAACTAAAAATACAAAAGCCCTGATTCCGATAACTATCGGAATCAGGGCTTTTTTTGTGTCTAAAGCTTTAATTGTTATGATAAAAGAGGCAGATCGTTTAAGTAGTATAAGTGAATATTACTTTTCCAAAAAGCTACAAGAAATAGCAAACCTTAACTCTAGTGGTAAGGATGTTATTAATTTAGGAATTGGCAATCCAGATATGATGCCTTCAAATTCTACCTTGGAAGCACTTAGTAATTCAGCGCAACAAGCTGGTAATCATGGTTACCAAAGTTATAAAGGTGTGCCTAAATTTCGTGAAGCTATAGCAAATTGGAGTCAAAAAGTTTTTAATATAAATATTAATCCAGTAAATGAAATACTTCCTTTATTAGGGTCAAAGGAAGGTATTATGCATATTTCATCTGCTTTTGTAAATCTAGGTGATGAAGTATTGGTACCTAACCCGGGTTACCCAACCTACTCTTCAGTAAGTAAATTGGTAGGAGCTAAAATCAGAAATTACAACTTACTTCCCGAAAACAACTGGGAAATAAATATCGAGGAGCTAAAACAACAAGATTTATCGAAGGTAAAAATAATGTGGATAAATTATCCTCACATGCCTACAGGAGCTAAAGGATCACTTCAAATGTTTGATGATTTAATACAATTGGCAAAAGAGCATCAATTTCTGATATGTAATGATAATCCCTACAGCCTTATTTTGAATAAAAGCCCGAAAAGTATTTTCATGAGTAAAGGGGCTAAATCTGTTGCTTTGGAATTAAACTCTATGAGTAAGTCGCATAATATGGCTGGCTGGCGAATAGGTTGGGTAGCAGGGCATGAAGAGTATATAAAGACGATACTTAAAGTTAAGAGTAATATTGATTCTGGAATGTTTCTTCCAGTACAGCACGCAGCTATTGAAGCATTGAATAACTCTCATGATTGGCACAATAATCAGAACAAAGAATACGAAGAAAGACGGGAGAAAGTATGGCAATTGCTAGATACTTTAGGTGCTACTTATTCAAAAGATCAAGCAGGTTTATTTATTTGGGCAAAAGTAAATGAGGCAATAGAGGATGTCATTCAGTTTGTTGATGAACTTATTTATAAAGCAGGAGTTTTTGTTGCACCAGGTAGCATATTTGGGAGCATGGGTGACCGATATATAAGAGTCTCTCTATGCTCATCGTCAGAAATTTTTGATATAGCACTAAATCGAATTAAGAAAAATATAATATAAAGTAATGGTGATAACAGTAATAGGGTTAGGGTTGATAGGTGGCTCGATCGCAAAGCGTTTAAAGTTGACGGGATTTGCCACCGAGGTTATAGGAGTGGATGTTAATCCAAATCATCAACAAGAGGCTATAGAGTTGGGCTTAGTAGATGAGGTTTTACCATTAGAGGAAGCAGTAAAAAGGTCGTCCCTAGTGATAATTGCTATTCCAGTTGATAAAACGGTTGATCTTGTACCAGAAGTTTTAAGTCTAGCTAGTGACAACACAGTAGTGGTGGACATGGGGTCAACAAAAAAAGTTATATGTGACACGGCTGATAATCATCCTAAGAGGATGAATTTTGTGGCAACACACCCTATGGCTGGCACGGAAAATAGTGGACCTACTGCTGCTGATAGCCAATTATTTGAAAATAAAACAGCCATTATCTGCGACCGTTTAAAAAGTGGAAAATCTGCTGTATCACTAGTGGAGCAGTTGTATGCTGAACTCAATATGAATGTTATAGAAATGGAGGCTGAAGATCATGATGTACATATTGCCTATGTATCTCATTTGTCGCATGTCATTTCATTTGTGTTGAGTGAGACAGTATTGGACAAGGAAAAGGATGTGAAACATATTTTTAATATGGCAGGCAGTGGGTTTGCTTCCACAGTAAGGTTGGCTAAAAGCTCACCCGATATGTGGACACCAATTTTTAAAGAAAATGCAAAACCAATATCTGATGTGATTGGAACTTACATTGATAATTTACAAAAATTTAAAAATATGCTCGACACCAATAATAGTGAAGGAGTTTATGAAGTAATTGAGCGAGCAAATTCTATACAAAAAGTGTTGAAATAATACCAAATCATACTGAAAATGAAATCAAAAAGACAAATACCAACTCTGAAAAACATGAAGCAAGTATATGAGAATTATACAGATGAGGATCATAGAGTTTGGCAAATATTGTTTGATAGGCAGATTAAAAACCTTCCTAAAGCAGCCTCAGCAGCCTATTTAGAGGGGTTAGAAAAAGTGAATTTCTCACGAAATGAAATTCCTGATTTTGAAAAAACGAATAAAGTGTTAGAAGAGTTGACAGGATGGGAGTTAGTAGCAGTTGAAGGAATTGTAGATGACAAGTTATTTTTTCAGTTGCTTTCAGAAAAGAAATTTCCAGCTACCACTTGGCTACGAACCATGGAAGAGTTGGACTATCTGGAAGAGCCTGACATGTTTCATGATGTGTTTGCACACGTTCCTTTATTAGTCAACCAATCTTTTGTAGATTTTTTACAAGCATTGTCGGCTATTGCCTTGGAGCATATCGACAATACTTGGGCAATACAACTTATCTCCAGAGTGTATTGGTTTACTGTTGAATTTGGTTTGATTAAAGAAAATAATGAAAACCGAATTTATGGAGCAGGTATCCTTTCTTCGGCAGGGGAGACAAAATTCAGTCTTAGTAAAGAACCTATACATGAAAATTATGATGTAAGAAAAATTTTAGGAACAAGCTATCGTAAAGATGCTTTTCAAGAAAATTATTTCATAATTGAATCATATGAACAATTGTTCAATTCTATATCAATAGTAAGGGGTGAGCTTGATGAAAAACTTTTGGAAAAGGAGGAGAGTTTATAGTTAGAAACTCTGGTTTTGTAAATGTTGAATGGAGGTTATGTACTCTTTTATAATTAAATATTTTTTGGTTATATTTATAAATAGGGTGATAATATAACCAAAAAAAACAGAATGAAATATTATAGTGTGCTTACTGTGGTGGTGCTTTTGTTTTTTATAAACATATCGTGGGGACAAATTGAGAAAAATAACAATGTAATAATTATTACTGGAGGGTATTCAACTGCTGAAAACTTTGATGTTACTGCGAAGTATTTAATTAACAATGGTTTTACATTTGAAACAATTAATAAGGAATATAACCAGATGGTTACTAACCCTAAATCATATGCAGGTGCTTTCAATTATAAATTGATTGTAAATTTTGAAAATAAGATTGTTTTTATCAGAGCTAGTTTGCAGC
>JAOUKH010000136.1 GCA_029882685.1 Cyclobacteriaceae bacterium | reverse complement strand
TAAAGTGAAAGGGGAAATTGTGGTGGTTATTTCTGGGAGCAAGTAATTATTTTCGGATTTGGCTCATGTCTTTACAAACCCAAAGTAATATCAATAACCAAACAAAGTAGAATCAAGAACAAAGATCAGTTTCAATATTTTTCACCCAATCGAAATACATTTGTTCTGAAGTTGAATTCGTGTTTTCTTCAATATTTTTTAATCGTTCACTTATGGAGTCACAGCTTAATCCAAATAAAAAATCAGCAATAGTATTGGTGTCATTAGAAATGGTATCTGCCTTATCTCTAGATTGAATTAAAAGGCTAACACCACATTTAAAACTCGGAAGATATTGACCAGACTCATTGACTAATTGCTGCAAAACAGAAATTTCAGTTCCGCCAACATACGCAACCGCAATACCGATTCCTCTCCATAAATCATGACACCTGTTTTCCGAAAACAGGTTACTACTTCTTGCTAATTTTTCTACTTCTCCTTGAGAAATATACCATAAACTTCTCCCTAAACCCTGATCATAAGCTCTTAAACTTAGAGGATCAAAATGTTGGGGAGTTTGTTGTGTTCTTACAGATTGCCTTCTTTTAAAAATGCCTTCGTAGTATCCATAGCCATCCAAAACCCTATATTTTAATAGTGGAGAAATCTCTGAATCAAATAAAGATAAATCTAGGTTTAGTTCCGAAAATGCCCAGCCTAAACCAACATGAATCTGAGAGCTATGTTTTATACCAAAACGCTGATAGAAGTCATTCCATTTTGTTAAAGAATCTGTTTCTTGAATACTCTTAATTGCAAGTGCCATTGAAGCTCCTTCATATGCAACAGAAATAAACTCGTTAGGAAAGTTGAGCAATGATTTATTTAATTCTTCTAAGTTATTCGTCAAGGTAGCTTTTTCTTTTGCCTCCTGAAAAGTAGCTTGAATAAGCTCCATTTTGTCTTTTATGAGTGTCATTCTAGTTATATAGCCACATTACTTTAACATCATTTTTAATGTGTGATTCTGAAGGGTTTCCATCAGTATCATCTGTAGGTTTTTTAAGTAAACTCATGTGATATGGATTAACTTTTAATTCTTCAGAAGTATCATAAATTTTATTACTCATTAATCTGAAAATTTCTGATGCCATCTTTTCCAGAATACTTACGTTGTCATGAATTTTCTTTATTAAATCTTCAGGGGTGTAACGTTCATCAATTCCTTTATGGAAGACTGCCAGTATATCACTATCAAAAAAATCAATGTATTTATTGGTAAAGGTTTCTGTATCGTGTTTTGACCACTCCACAAAAATTTGTTGCATTTGAAGGTTAAGTTGCCCAAACTTATGCCCGATTTTCTGTTCAGAAGAAAACAATTCTTTTAATACTGAAATATTGGTGAAACCATTATTTGTAAATAAAAGCGTTGGTACAGACCAATATACTGCCCAGTCCCAGTAAATTTTCAGTACCATAGTTTGGGTTAGCCCCCAAAGTTGATATTTATCTTCGTAGATCGGAATCCAATTATTAAACAAAGAAAACTGTGCTCGTTCAAAGACGTTTGTTCTTAAAAAAACATCTTCTTCATTTTTATCTCTTACAATTAAATCCGTTACAAAAGTATTACTAATAGCTATGAAGTCAGTTCCTGGAGAGTAGAACGGATCTAAAAATATTCCAGATTCTCCAACTACAGCCCACCTGTCTGTAGAATATAATTTTTCGGAATGATGTGAATAATGTTTTAATATTTTAAAATCTAGCACATCATCTCTTTTTGTGTCGAGATGTTTATAGCAAAGAGGTTCGTTTTCTTTTAACCATTCCATTGCTTTTTCATACTTATTGAACTTTTCAAATGGATGATGTCTTGGGTCAGCAACAATTCCTATACTAGTGTTACCAGTTGCTAATGGAATAAACCAAACCCAGTACCCTTTATCCATAAAATGAACTGTTCCTAATCTTCTCAGCCCTGGCTTTATATACGAGCTCCACTCTTTATTATCCGACCATTCAGCAACATCAATCTCCCCTTTCACCCTAAACCAAGCAGCATTAATATCATGGCTTAACTCTTTTTTAAAGCCAAGTTTTCGTTTTAAAAAACTTGATCTTCCTGAAGCATCAACTACCCACCTCGAGGTAATATTTTTTTCTGCTCCATCTGATACATAAGTAACAGTGTGTTTTTCTTCATTTATATCGGCATTGGTTACTTTTGAATTAAATAAAACATCAACACCTAATTTTGTAGCTCTATTTGCTAATTCGTTTTCAAAAGTTCCTCGATCTAACTGATGCGATGGTACTGGAAGTGTTTCTTTTGGCCCTAACTCTACTCTCATAGAGATATCTTCTTTATGTTGAGGGGTTAAGAAGAATCGTAAACCTTCTTTTGGAAGTTGGTGCTCATCCAAATAATCTTTCAGGTCAAGAACTTCTCTGATATAATGTGTCCCTAGCTCAACAGTAGATTCACCTACTTTATGTGCCGCATCTGGAGCATCACCTTTTCTTCTTTCAATTACTAGAATAGAAATTTCTGAATTAGCTTGTTTTAATTGCAATGATAGAGTTAGTCCAGCTAATCCTCCTCCTAAAATGCAGACATCGTAATGATTTTTCATTATTATTATGTAATGTGAAACTCAGCCAAATTAAACTATTATTTAGAAACAATATTGGTTTTTATTGTAAAGTTATACATACGGAAAGAATTTTATAAAATAAGGCTTAGGGAAAGCATATCTTTATTAAGGTGAGCCTATCAATAATGGTTTATTTTCTTTATTCAATTCAATTGTATATGTATATGGTCATCGTGCCTTACAGCTCTGCATCCATGATACCTTATGCGACTATCATTCAAATTTAACCTGTTAGCTAAATGTGGTTCAATAAACAGTTTACCTAAATCACGATTTTTAAGAAGTATGTCTATTAGTGTTTTTGTCCCTTTTTGTGAAAATTTTAAATCTTTATTAATCGTTCCTAAAGTCATGTATTTTGGGTAGTCATATTGAAAATACCCACTGTTTAAGCATTTTTCAATTTGGTTATATTCTCTGAAATTTGGAGATTCAAACACGCCATAACCACTAATTGATTTTTGTCTGTTTGTGATTTCACCTTTTTCATTTTCGTATATCAGGCTAATATCTACTTTTTTTCCATCATTGTGACTTAAGTGTGGTAAGAGTGGAAACTTATTGATAAAAGGAAAATTAGCATCCAAAAAACGAATTCCAATGTCAGTTTCTTTTAGCTGCATTTCAGCATTAGCAAACATGATGTTCAATTCTGGTCTCACATAGTTTCTATTTAACAAAACAGTCAAATAATTTGTAGGCTTTATTTTTTCAGAATGTTTTATTTTTTCTCGTCCAAAAATGGGAGCAATAAAAGGGACAATTAGAAATACTGCAAATATATAAATCACAATAAAACTGAGTATTGGTTTAAACCGTAATTTCGATTTCCATATTTTGTTTATTAATAAACTAAACAAATACACTATTCCTCCTATTTGAGTAATAACGGTTAAGATTATAAAAATTATTAAACGATATAATGGCTTAATAATCTTTTGCACCTGTAATTTGGTATAGCATTTTATGGATTAGTGTTTTCTATCAAAATCATTCCATGATTCTTATCGTAAAAATGGTTATATATTAATATTCTATTAACCTTTTTTTCTGATGTCCTAAATATTGCTTCTTTAGGGATAGGATTGTTCTTTAGCACTTGATAACTCATCCATGTGGCAAAACCAGAGGAAGTAGGATACTCGCCCACTAAATTTTTATATGTATATATCCATTGATCCTTATACATCTCATTGATTAAATGATAATATCTGTGATCAAAACGTGAATCGCCACTTAACCCAACTACAACAGCATCAATATCGGCAGTAGTAAAATTATTTCTATCAAGAAAACGAATCATGAGGTTGTCTATATCCTGTTGATCGGGATACGTTATCTGATCTACATCTAGAATTTTTATCGCTGACTCGGTAGGAGAATCGCTGAGGATAAAATAAGCTGCCCCTTCTCCATAGACTGAGCCTTCTGTATTGGATTCAAAGAGCTGATTGGCATTAATATCTTCTTTTTTAAAGTGACGTACTTTGTCATTTACCACAAAGTGGCATTCTGAAAGTTCTTCTACTGCTCCTAATAAAATTGTTTTGGCTGCCCTTTCATCCATTAACATTTTTGTATCCAAAAGGGCAGCTTCAAAGGCTAATCCAGCACTAACGTGTGTAATGTTATACCCAGTTGTTTTATTCATCATAGCCAATTGCCCTGCAGGAGCATTGGGCGTGCTTTGTACAAAATGAGTGGGTGTTAAAGTGCCTTCCTCATAGTCAATCATTTGGTTTAAAAACTTGAAACAGTCTTCAATAGCTCCATTGGTACTAGCCATAACTATTCCATCGAGCTCAGAATTTTGTTGAAGTAAATGTAGACCAGAACCAACTCCCATGCGAACTGCTTTTCCCATCCTTCTTAATAAACCTTTAGGAATATATTTAATATAATCAGGTTCTATTGCATAGTATCTAATCTCATTATGCGAGGTATATCCATTTATTCCTTCATAATCGAAAGTATTTTGTGGTGATATACAGTAACTCTCTTTTATGTACATAACTATGCTTTAGAAATTATCAATGAAGTGCAGTTACCACTAAACCCAAATGAATTAGAAAGAACATGATTTATACTTTCTCCTGCAATAAATTTTTGAATAGGTGATATGCCATATTCTTCAATCGGGTTTTTACAGTTTAAACTAGGATATAACTCTTGATTTTCAATGCTAAAAACACTAAATATGGCTTCTATTGCACCAGCTGCAGCTAAGGTGTGACCAGTGTACGATTTTGTTCCATTAAAAGGGGGTACTTTATCGAAAATAGTAGTCAGCCCTTTCATTTCTGATATGTCATTATTTTCCGTTCCAGTTCCATGGGCATTTATGTAATTTATTTCTGAGGATTGCAATTTGGCAGAATCGAGAGCTGTACGCATAGCACCTATTACTCCAGTAGCTTCAGGAGAAATAGATGAAGGGTGATAAGCATCATTTGTATTTCCAAATCCAGAAATTTTCGCGTATTTTTTCTTGCCTTGTGCTATTTCTTCTGATTCAAGCACTAGATAAGCACTTCCCTCTCCTAGTGTTAGTCCTGAACGATTTTTGTCAAAAGGCATACAAGGCTGTTCAGAAAGTATTCGTAATGCATTAAATCCATTTACTGTGAATTTTCCCAAGCTATCTGTACCCCCAACAATCGCACGTTTTGCCCTACCACTTTTTATTAACCGTGCTCCCAACATGATCGCATTGGCTGAAGACGAGCAAGCGGTATTGATAGTCGAAGTAAAACCTCTCATGTTATGCATTTTCATAATGTTGGTGATATGTGCATCAAAACTATATGTGTCAATATACTGAGAACTTTCTGTTGTGGTTTGTAAATCCGAATATAGGATGTCGGCATTGCTCATAGCACCAACTGTACTTGAGGATATTATAGCAGTTTCGTAAGACGATAATTCTTCACTAGAAAGGGATGCGTTTTTTATTGCTTCATCAAAAGCAATCATTGCTAGCAAATCTATTCGGCCTAAATGATTTGTAGAATTACTAATATCAGCTAATTCCTTATTGGTGAATTTTACTTCTCCAAAAGGAAAAACAGAAGCATATTTAGAGTGAAGTATTTTAGCTGAGTCGATTCCCGTTTGCCCTTTTCTTAGATGTTCAAGGTTTTCATTTACCCCTCGTCCAATAGCAGAGATTATTCCCATTCCAGTGACAAATACTTGAGTCATTAGCGTTAATTATTTTAAATATTAGTAAGCTCGTGAAGATACTAAAATAGTATGATTATAGTAGAAATTTTAATATGAGATATGATAAAATATTTATACGTTTTTGATTTGCGGTAAAATAGCAACCGTATTTGTGACTATATTAAGCTTTCAATTAATAAATATTTCCATTATGAAAAAATCATCGCTACTTCTAAGTTTCATTTCACTTACCTTTTCGATAAATGCTCAACTACAAACGGTGTTTGAAATATCAAAAGGTAAAGAAACAGCTACTTATCAGGAGTCTATTAAATATTATAATGCTTTAGCTGATCAATTTCCAGAGGTACATATCGAAGAAATAGGCATGACAGATAGTGGCTATCCTTTGCATTTAGTTACGGTATCAACCAGCAAAACATTTGATTATTCCAAAGTTCATGAAAATGGAGATGTAGTAATTCTTATTAATAATGGTATACATCCAGGTGAACCCGATGGAATTGAAGCCTGTATGATGCTAGTCAGAGACTATTTATCAGATAAAAGCAAACAACAAGCTTTGGATAAAATAACGTTGGCTATCATCCCAATTTATAATATTGGAGGTGCTTTAAACCGTAATAGTAATAGCCGTGCAAATCAAAATGGTCCTTTAGAATATGGTTTTCGTGGAAATGGTAAAAACCTTGATTTAAATAGAGATTTCATTAAAATGGATTCAAAAAACGCAAAAACTTTTGCGCAAATTTATCATAAAGTAAAACCAGATCTATTGATAGATACTCATGTGAGTAATGGTGCTGATTATCAATACAACATCACACATTTAGCTACCCAAGCTGATAAACTTGGCGGAGAATTAGGTGAATATTTAAAAAAAGAAATGATACCATTGCTAGAGGCAGGGATGTCTGCAAAAAATGAGGAAATCATTCCTTATGTTAATGTTTTTAATTCAGCTCCAGATAAAGAGGGATATACCCAATTTATGGATTCACCACGTTACTCTTCGGGTTATACTACTTTGTTTCACACCATTGGTTTTACAATCGAAACGCACATGTTAAAGCCCTTTGATGTGAGAGTTTCTGCTACCTATAGGTTTATCGAAACAATGATTGAAATAGCTCAGAAAGATGGTGTTAAAATTAAAGATATGAGAGCAAGTAGAGTAAATGAATCTCTTGTTGGAAAATTATTACCTATCGAATGGAAATTAGATCGATCACAATTCAGAACGCTATCTTTCAAAGGTTACGAAATGGAGCCAAAAGTAAGTGAAATCACTGGTGAGGATCGTGTTTATTTTAATAGAAAAAACCCATTTACAAAAGAAATTCCTTATTACAATTTCTATGTACCAAAAACAGAGGTTACAGTTCCAAAAGCATATATAATTCCTCAAGCTTGGAGTAAAGTGATTGAATACCTTGGGTTAAACAATGTGATAGTGAAAAAACTGGATCAAGATACTTCAATAAATGTAGAAGCATATAGGATTGAACATTACAATACTACGAAAACACCATATGAAGCTCACTATCTTCACAACAGCACAAATGTATCTTCATCTGTAACTGCTATGAATTTCAGGAAAGGAGATTATTGGATTTCATTAGATCAACCAGCAGGGCGATTCTTGATAGAAGTGTTAGAACCTCAGGCAAAAGATTCTTACTTTAACTGGAATTTTTTTGATACTATATTACAGCAAAAAGAGCATTTTTCACCCTATGTATTTGAGGAAGTAGCTGTAAAATTGCTTATCGATAATAAGGCATTAAAAGAAAAATTTGACAAGAAAAAGGAAGAAGATATTGAATTTGCGAAAAATGCACGAGCACAGTTAAATTATATTTACAGGAATTCATTGCACTATGAGGAATCTCATATGAGATATCCAGTGTTTAGATGTAGTGAATGAAAAATAGTTTATCCTACTTTTTATTTGGTTAAGATTAAGCTGTTTTTTTCTTCTTTCTCTCCCAACCACTAGGGCCACATTTAAATCTACTTTTCTTTTTCTTGTTGGGAATAAATGTTTTTAACATAAAATAAGCACCAACACTGGTTGATTCCTTACGAACCAAAAAAGGCAGGATGTCATGTACTCCAAATACCAAAGGACCAATGTGTGTTGCTAACCCCATGTTAAACTGCCCTTTGATATTTGTATAAAAGGGAACATAAAAACCTAACCAATTATTTTCCCATCGAGGTGTTATGGTAAGGTTGGAAATATCGTGTACATTGTAGTCCGACCATTTTAGAAATGCAAGGTTTACATATGTATTGGCATTGATATATAAATTTTCACGAATTCGATAATCGATGTTAGCTTGAAAAGCTGTTGGCAAACCCATCGTATAGTTCCCTGATTTTGTTGATAAGTTCACCATATTTGAAAGGGAATCACTGAGTGCATTAGGATCACTATATGTGCCTTTAAGTAGGTTTAAATCTATAACATCTGTTCCGTCAGAAACCACACTTGCTTCTCCACTATAAGTGCCATAATTGTACTTAAGCCTGCCGATGTCCAACAGAGAAAACCCGAGTTTGTATTTATACTTAGGAACAGTATTCGTTTGTCGATTAAAGTCGTCAATAATTTTAGTTGATGATGGAGTTGACCCTCGTATTCCATCATAGACTTCATATTCGAGACCCAAATCCATCCCAAACCCTTTCTTTCCTTTAAAAAACGAAAAATTGCCATCTAATATATTTTGAAATTTTTCTGAATAGCCATATTCCAAAGAAAATTCTGGAATTAACAATAACTTATCGCCAACATTTTGAAGGTTTCCAGTAATAAAATCAACCTGTACCCCACCATTCTCTATTAATAGTTTAGCAGTAACTCCTGCTTTGATTTTTTGATAAGGAGTATGTCTTAATACTTGTGCATAAGTGATACCGTATTCCTGCCAACTATTTAGTTTTAAATAATATTGTTGATTGGCAAAGTTCAGGTCAAATAAAGAAGGGTTATTAAATCCATCTGCAATTATTGTAGCTAAATCTCCTGTAAGTCCATCAGCATTTATATATGTGCGTACTCGGGAAGTAAAACCTACTGCCCTTGCATTTTTTAATCTCACCATAATAGAAGGGCCAGTAGCTTCAAGGTTTAATAAGCCATATTTAGTTTCCTTGTCTCGAATCAGTTCCGAAGTAATATCGCTAAAATTAAAATTCATGAAAGCTCTACTTCGTTTTACCTTACCATAGTTATTGTCGCTAAAAGCATTGATGCCCACAAGAACAAAATCCCATGGATAGGCATTGTCGGCAATAGAAGCGGGTTGGTGAATAATACCAGAAGCCCCAGCATAATTACCTGAAACAAACCCAGTATAGGACTGTCCAAAAGTAACACCACATACTTCTAAAAAGAAGACGAACGATAGTATTAAGCTCTTACTTTCTTTCACAAAATAATATTATTGTAATACGTGAATATAACTAATTCACAGTTAGTTAGCTCTTAAGAAACGTATAAATGCTTGTTTTCTGATATTAAAGTTGAATTCAATTCTGTTTTAGGGTTGAGATTTAGTGAAGTGTGGAAGAAAAATTGGAGGTTATTTAGATAATACGCAATGTATTTTTACTTTTAAATGTAAACATAAATTGACTGATGAAAGCTATTTGAGAAACTCTATAGTTCACATCAGTCAGCTTATTAAAACTATTAATTGAATTAAGTTTAAAGAGAGAATACTACAGATGGAAAAAATCACATTAAGTATCTTATTAACATTCTTTGTTTTGGGATTTTCTTATGCTCAAGATTGGGCTGACCTTAAACGATTTCAGAAAGAAAATACTAAATTATCTATTCCTAAATCAGGAGAACATCGTATCGTGTTTATGGGGAACTCAATTACTGAAGGTTGGTTAAATATAAGACCTGAATTTTTTGCTGGTAAACCATATGTAAATAGAGGCATTAGTGGACAAACCACGCCACAGATGTTATTGCGTTTTAGACAAGATGTAATTAATCTAAATCCATCGGCAGTTGTTATTCTGGCAGGGATAAATGATATAGCAGGAAACACAGGCCCTTCTACTATCGAAATGATTGCAGACAATATTTTTTCGATGGCAGAATTAGCAAAGTCTAATAATATTAAGGTTATGTTTTGTTCAGTGCTTCCTGCTTTAGATTTTCCATGGAGACAAGGGTTAGCTCCTGCACAAAAGGTTATTAAACTAAACGAACTATTAAAATCTTATGCTAATGAACATGAAATTGTATACATAGATTATTTCACTGCTATGGCAAATGATTCAAATGGGCTAAAGGAGGAATTGGGGAGCGATGGTGTACATCCAAATGCAGCTGGATATTTGATTATGGAACCTATTTTAGAAAATGCTTTATCAAAAGTTTTGCCTAATAAATAATTGTCATTTAAACCAGGATTATGCAATAGAGAAAATATTCATCATATGTTTTGTTTTCTTGATGATTAATATTTTTCAGTCATGATCCCAATAAAACGAGACCATACTTGCAGAATAGCAACTTAGATGTTAAAT
>JAOUKH010000135.1 GCA_029882685.1 Cyclobacteriaceae bacterium | reverse complement strand
CTACCGATGAAGCAATTGCACCTTCTTTTAATCCAAAATTTTTGATAAACGCTACTGCTGGAGTGGCATCCTGATACCGATTCACTACAGCCATTTTTAATACATCCTGCGAAGTATCTGAAACAATGTAGCCATTCACTACTTTTGGGAGGTAGGTCAATTCATTTGTTATCAATTGACCATCCATGGCTTCAATTACTCTGATTTTTTTACCACCATTGGTAATTGCAAAATCGCTTTCCGATTTTAGTGATGTTGAAAAATTGTTAATCACTTCATTATGAATTGAAGCAATTTTGGTTGTTCCATTTTCAGCTACTAACTCACCATTGATGTAAGTTTGTAAAACATTGAAATCATCAGGATTGTCAATTACGATAAAATCGGCTGGATCATTGGTACGTAATTGCCCTACTTTCATTCCGTAATGATGAATAGGGTTTAAACATGCAGCTTGGAGAATTTTATATAAGTCATTACCTTTTGCAAGTGCTCTTTTTACCAATAAATTGATATGTCCTTCTTCGAGATTATCTGGGTGCTTGTCATCAGAACAGAACATCATGTTTTCATAATGTTCATCTAACAAACCAATAAGTGCTTCGAAATTTTTGGCAGCACTACCTTCACGAATAAGAATTTTCATGCCATATTTCAGTTTATCCAATGCTTCTTCGGCAGTGAAACATTCATGGTCAGTACTTATTCCAGCAGATATATAATCTCTAGCTTGGTCGCCTTTTAATCCAGGCGCATGACCGTCTACCACTTTTCCAAGTTCTTTGGCAATAGTGATTTTTTCCAACACCTCTTTGTCTTTAAAAAGCACGCCTGGCCAATTCATCATTTCAGCTAAATAAACGATTTCAGGTTTTTCTAATAAATAGCGAACATCATCAGTATTGATTTCCGCACCTGCGGTTTCAAAAGGAGTAGCAGGAACACAGCTAGGTGCACCAAAATAGAATTTAAAAGGGACTTGATTGCCGTTGTCAATCATGTACTCTACACCTTTTACACCTAATACATTGCCTATTTCGTGTGGGTCGGAAATAGTGGCTACAGTACCATGAACTACTGCCATACGTGCAAATTCGGAAGGCACAACCATTGAGCTTTCTACATGTACATGTGCATCAATAAAACCTGGAAGGAGATATTGATTCTCCACATTTTCTTTTTCAGTAATCTTTGTGATTGTACCATTTTCAATAATGATTTCACCTTTATAAATTCGCTTATTTACGATATCTATTATGTTACCTGATATATTCATGAATAGATTTTTTACTAGTTTTATTTATTAACACAACAAATACTAAATTTTAACAATTCAGTTTTTAAAGCTTCCACTAAATTTGAAGCTAAACATTAATTGCTATCATTATATTATTAATTGTAAAATATTTTTTAGTTGTTTAATGTTTTACAAATGTTTTTATGCAAAAGCTAACCTTATATGAGGACGTATTTGATGCTTTAGATACTGGTAAAACCACTACTATCAGAAAAGGGAGAATTTCTATAAGTCTTGGTGAGTTGTTATTGCAAAGTACAGCTTTAAAAAGAGAAGAAACAGTTTTGGTAAAAATGGTTTATTTCTGCCTATTGAAAGATGTTATGCAAGATGATATAATAAACGATGGGTTTGATGACCATGATGATATGAGTGAGAAAATGAAACGTTTTTATCCTGATATTACACTAGAAACGGAAGTTACTGTAGTGAGGTTTATTAGGTTGAACTTGTAGAAAAGCATTAATATTTTTTTCATGTAAAAAACTGGAAGCTAATTACTTAATAGAATAAATTAAATGCATATATTCTTAAATATTTCGGATGTAAGTATAGGGAATTATAAAATTTTAATGTTTGAATGACGAAAATAGACATATAGAACAGCTAATTAACGAAAGTCGTTATTTTGAGGCACATCAGGAGATAGATGTTAAGCTACAGTCTAATCCTGATGAAGAAAGGTTACAGCAGATGAAAGCACTGGTGTTATCAAAATTAGGCGATCCAAAGGATGCTATGGTTTACTTCGAACACAGATGGCGAAACCATAATAATAAGTCAGAAAGTGCTGGAATTATGGGTAGTATATACAAATCGATGTTTATATCTTCAGAAGACCCAAAATTCGGTAAGCTATCTGCTAATACGTACCTCGAAAGCTATAATCTTATTCAAGATTATTATACTGGAATTAATGCCGCTACCATGTCCAAGATTACTGGAGGTTATAAAATAGCGAAAGAAATTGCACAACAATTGGTTGATATGCTCTTACCTATTGCTAGAAATAATTGGCAAGAGGCTAGTTTAGCGGAGGCTTACTTGTTGCTAAAAGATGTGGATAAGGCTACTGAGCATTACATCCGTACAAGAGAAATGTTGAAAAACAATTGGGGTGATGTTGCCTCCATAAAACGGCAACTTTGGTTGATAAATCATTATACTCATGTACCTAAAGTTATTATTGAATTTTTTAAACCTCCAACAATAGCTGCATTTATTGGTCATATGTTAGATGCACCTGATAGAATTAAACCTCGGTTTACACCATCAATGGAAAAAGATGTTAGAGCGGCTATACGTTCTAGTATACTTTCATTAGAAATACAGGTGGGTTATTGTTCTCTGGCTTGTGGATCAGATATACTTTTTGTAGAGGAGATGCTATCTTTAAATAGAGAGGTTGAAATATTTTTACCTTTTCATATTGATGATTTTATTCAAACAAGTGTAGCATTTGCAGGGGATCATTGGGTAGAGCGTTTTGAGGAAGTTGTTAAAAAATCTTCTCAAATTCACTACTTGTATAACAAACCATATTCTGGAGATAATTATCAGTTTCACTTATTATCAGAGCTACTGTCTGGAGCAGCTATTTTAAGAGCTAAATTATCTCAAACTAAGCCAATTTTGTTAGCGGCTATATCTGAATTTAGTTTAGAAAAGAAAACGGGTGGTGTGCGAGATTTTTTAAACTTTTGGCCTAACAAGGAACAAACACATTGTATTAATATTGATAAATATAAAGGAGCAAATGCTGTTGTTAATTCAACAATTAGTATGAAAAGGTTTAAAGGGCTTCAACATATTAATACCCCTACAAAATCATTATCATTTATATTAACAATTGATTCAAAACATATTTTCGAGTTACCTACCGATCATATTGAATACAAATCTCTTGTTTTTAAAGGGATATTAGAAAAAGGAAAACAGGTGTTTATTTTCACACGTTTAGCAGCAATATTACGGTTTGTAAAAGATACAATTTTTAATAAGAATCTGATATTTAATGGAAGTCTTGTGATAGGGTTTATAGATAATAAAAATAAGAAACTTAAAGAGAATAAGATTATTAGTAAGGCGTTTGCGCTGTGTGATTTGAGTATCGAGAATGCTATAGTGGTTAGTGAGACAGTAGCATTTTTGTTGGCTATGAATTCCGATGAACTACAAATCGAATATTCTGGGCATATTAATTCAGGAGAAAGTGATTTAAGTAACGTGTATAAGCTATTAGCTAAGTGAAATCCTATTCGTGAAGCAACACCTCTGCTATTTTTAAATCTTCTGAAGTAGTGATTTTAATATTTTTGTAGCTTCCTTGAATAAGGTGGATTTTATTTCCATCGTGCTCAGCTACACTAGCATCATCAGTAAAATGTGGTAGTTCTTCTGTTTCGTATGCTTTTTTAATTAAATCCACTTGAAATGTTTGTGGAGTTTGAATGCTTTTGAAATTAGATCTATCTCTAGCTATGTTTTTACCTTTGTCAATTTCCCTAATGGAATCTTTTAATGATATGGCTGTTATTGCTGTATTGAATTGCTGTGCTATTTCAAATGATTGAGAGATGATTGAGTTATCAACAAGAGGCCTAACACCATCATGTATTGCTACATACCCATCGTGATTAATATTAGAAAGCCCATTTTTAACAGATTGAAATCTTGAACTTCCTCCCGATACTATTTGATGTTCTATAGTGAAATTATATTTTTCACACAGTGTTTTCCATAAGTTATGATCATCTTCAGGGATCACTAAAATCAGTTCTATTGATGAGTCAAATGTTTTGAACCTCTTTAAAGTATGCATTAAAATTGGCAAGCCATTTAGTAATAGATATTGCTTTGGGGTATCAGAACCCATTCGTGTGCCTTTTCCTCCTGCTACAATTACAGCATACTTATTCATGATATAAACATCAAAAAAATCGTCTCAAAAACCAATGAATAATGATCTAGTTTTTGAGACGATTTTATTAAAAAGGATTTCTAACTATATAATAAGCATAGCATCTCCATAGCTAAAGAATTTATATTTCTCTTTTATAGCTGTATGATATGCTTCTCTTATTAATTCATATCCTCCAAAAGCAGAAGCCATCATTAATAATGTTGACTCTGGCAAATGAAAGTTTGTAATCATAGCATTACAAATTTTGAACTCGTAGGGAGGGAAGATGAAACGATCCGTCCATCCTTCATTTGGCTTTAGCCTTCCATTGGCTGACACCGAAGATTCTAGTGTTCTCATAGAGGTAGTCCCCACAGCACAAACTCTTTTTTTAGCGTCTAATGCACGGTTAACTGCAATAGAGGTTTCTTCTCCGATACTGTAATTTTCAGAATCCATTTTATGTTTGGTTAAATCTTCCACATCCACAGGACGGAAAGTACCCAAACCAATATGTAAAGTAATAGGGCTTAGATCAACCCCTTTTATTTCTAACCTTTTTAGCAGATGAGGAGTAAAATGCAATCCAGCAGTTGGTGCAGCTACAGCCCCAGTATGTTCAGCATATATAGTCTGAAAACGATCACGATCTTCTGGCTCTGCTTTTCTGTCTATGTGTTTTGGGAGTGGTGTTTCTCCTAATGTATCTATCGTTTTATAAAATTCATCGTCAGTACCATCAAAAAGAAATCGGATTGTTCTACCTCTAGAAGTTGTATTGTCAATTACTTCTGCTACTAAGTCGCTTTCCCCAAAGTAAAGTTTATTGCCTACTCTTATTTTTCTAGCAGGGTCAACTAATACATCCCAAAGATGGAGTTCTTTG
This sequence comes from Cyclobacteriaceae bacterium, assembly GCA_029882685.1. Lineage (GTDB taxonomy): Bacteria > Bacteroidota > Bacteroidia > Cytophagales > Cyclobacteriaceae > JAOUKH01. Next base: position 5,400 of record JAOUKH010000135.1, on the reverse strand, counting down.
TTTAGTTCTCTTAAAAGGAATACTTCTATTTCTGCACCTGTTTTTTCTTTGTTGCCAAATAATCGTGCTGGAAAAACTTTGGTGTTATTTACCACCATCATATCCCCTTCATCGAAGTAGTCAACAACATCTTTAAAAACCTTATGTTCAATTTTTCCAGAGTCTCTATGAATAACCATTAGTCTTGACTCATCCCTGTTATCTGCCGGATACTTGGCTAATAGACCAACCGGTAAATCGTACTTGAATTCTGATAATTTCATGCTTAATATTAAGGTAACGTTTTGATAAGGCGATTTGCTTTACCAATTAGCTTGCAAATGTAGTAATTTGTTTTGAAAATTACTGGGCTGAATTAAATTGATTTTATGAATTTGATAATACAGATGTGTTAGTATTTCGATTAATAATGGAAAGCTTCCGATTTGCATGGAATGCTTTGAAAATGAATTTATTGAGAACGGTACTCTCATTATTGGGAGTGACGATTGGTATTTTCACAATAATAGCTGTTTTTACTATGGTGGATTCATTGGAGAAAAACATCAAAGACAGCTTGTCTTTTTTAGGTTCAGGTGTAATTTATGTCGATAAATGGCCATTTACAGCTGATTCAAAAGGCGAATATCGTTGGTGGGATTTTTGGAAACGACCTAACCCCAGTTACAAAGAATTTAAGCGATTTGAAGAAAATTTAACTAATTATAGTGAGATAGCCATTTTTGTAGGTGCTAACACTACAGTAAAACGAAAAAATAATAGTTTAGGAGATGTTAGTTTAGTAGGAGGGAGTTATGGCTATGGAAATTTGTTTGAGGTTGATATAGATAAAGGAAGGTATTTTAATTTGGTCGAAATTGAAAGTGGAAGAAATGTAGTTATTATCGGATCCAATGTGTCAGATGCACTTTTTCCAAACTCACCCAATCCAGTGGGTGAACAAATAAAAATAAAAAATTTAAAATACAGAGTAATTGGTGTTATAAAACGTGAGGGAGAAAGTTTTATGGGGTTTGATAGTAAGGACGATCATTGTGTGATTCCGTATAATGCCTTTCGGAAAATGTACACAACAGGAACAGGTCTATGGAATGAACGAGGATCTACCATTGGTATAAAAGGTAGAGAGAGGGATATTGGGCTGGTAGAACTTGAAAGTGAACTTACTGGACTGCTTAGAAGTCTTCGGGGATTAAAACCAAAAGAAAATGATAGTTTTGCATTGAACAGACCTGAAGCTATTGCCAATGTATTGAGTGGTGTGTTTGATGTTTTAGGAATAGCTGGTTGGGTAATAGGAGGCTTTTCAATTTTGATAGGAGGTTTTGGAATTGCCAACATTATGTTTGTATCTGTAAAAGAACGCACAAATATTATTGGTATTCAAAAATCACTGGGTGCGAAAAATTATTTTATACTTTTTCAGTTTTTATTCGAAGCAATATTTTTAAGTTGTATTGGTGCAGGTGTTGGTTTACTTCTTGTCTACTTTATCACTTTTATCCCTATGGGAAGTTTGGAAGTTACCTTGTCATTTAAAAATATTGTACTGGGTATTGTAGTAGCTTCAACCATTGGAGTAGTTTCGGGAATAATACCAGCAGCCCTGGCTGCAAGATTAGATCCCGTAATAGCAATACGATCTTAACAGAAGCTAAAAGTGCTTTTCACTATTGCTTTTTTAGGTAATGTACTTCATGTTAATTAGAAGTATCTGACATTTCTTGTCATTCTATATGGTATATTGGTATGTAAATGTTAAAAGTGGTTCCTTTACCTACTTCGCTTTCCACTTCTATTAAGCCTTGGTGGTTTTCAATAATGCCATGACTAATAGCAAGTCCTAATCCAGTTCCTGACCCAACCTCCTTTGTAGAATAAAAAGGTTCGAAAATTCTTTTTTTAACCTGTTCTGTCATTCCTTGTCCGTTATCTTTTATGCTGATATGAGCATACTCCTTTCCTTCTCTACTTATTATTTTAGTAGCTAAGGATATCTTGCCATTTTCATTAATGGCATCAGAAGCATTAGAAATAATATTAATAAACACTTGTTCTAGCTTGTTGGGATAACAATCTATCATAGGAAATTCACTGTAATTTTTTTCAATCTTAGCCTTTTCTGAATATTTGTGTTTCAATAGTACTAGAGACCTATCAAGGCTTTTATGAATATCAGATTTGATTAAAGTATCGTTACCTACACTAGAGAATATATTCAGTCCTTTCACTATTTCACTAACACGTTCTGCGCCATCTTTTATATTAGCTATGGTTCTATTAACTATGCGCATTAATCTGTCTAGCTGAATTTCTGCCTTCAGCTCATCAATTTTTGCTAACTTCTTTTCATAATTATCTTTATCAATACCGTTATGCGCCTCAACTATTTGTCCAACTTTGGCAAGGTTATCTTCAAGTGAATTGGCACCTGCATATACAAAATTAATGGGGTTATTGATTTCATGTGCAATGCCAGCTGTAAGTACACCAAGTGATGCCATTTTTTCAGACTTCACTAATTTATCTTGAGTAGCTTCCAAGTGATTCATCGTTTCTACAAGTTGATCATTCGTAGCCATTAACTCTTCATTTGTAGCTAACAGTTCATCATTTTGTTCTGTTATTTGTTCTGTTCTATTAATAATTTCATGCTCTAATTTATTTTTTTGATTTTGAAGACTTGCAGTTCTTTTCTTAATTATCATTAATATACTAAGGATAACTACTAGCCATATTATAATTTTAAACCACCAAGTCGACCACCATGGAGGCAATACCACTATAGATAGTGATCTTGCATTATCATCAAGGCATTGATGATTTTTTGAAGGCTTTACAATAAAAGTATATGTACCAGGCGAGAGGTTGGTGTATCGTACTTTAGTTTCCTTTTTGTTAGTAAACCATTCTTTATCAAAACCTTCAAGTATATAGCAAAAACGTTTTTCTGATGCGCCAGCAAAATTAAGTTCAGTAAATTCAAAACCTATTGTTGTTTGATTATAATTCAAAGTAACTTTATCAGTTTCAAGAATACTCTGTTCCAATACTCCATGAGAAGAAATTGGAACTTCATCATCAAATATTGTAAAATTAGTTATCTCAATATTTTTTGTGTTTACCTTGTTTTCAATGTTTGAAGGATTGAAATAACTATAGCCTGTTGTTCCGCCAAAGTAAATTGTTCCATTCTTAGCTTTTAGGCAAGCTCCAAAAGAAAATTGGTTGCCATGAAGCCCATTTTCAGTTGTGAAATGTTGAGATTGTTGTGTGCTTTTGTCAAATTTAAAAATACCCTTGTTCGAACTTAACCAAATGAACCCTTCATCGTCTTCCACTATTGCACGAGCGAATAAAACCCCATTTTCTAAAAGAGGCATTTTTTTAAAAGAATACTTACCATTGTCTTCGAGAAGTTCCACCAGTCCAAATCGTTCAGTAGCCATCCATATTCTATGTTCACTATCTTCAAGTATATGGTTGATTGAAAAAAAATTAAGTTTATTCAAGTCTACTTTATTAATCGACATATTTTTCTTGTCTATCTTCCACAGCCCATTATTTCGAAACGAACACCATAACACTCCATTGCTATCCTCGAATAAAAATAGCGTAGAAAGTAAGCCTTTTTCAGATGCATTGTTTTCTAGGTACTCATAACGATTCAGGGTGTTGTTATAACGAGCTACATTACCCTCTTCCATGCCAAACCATAGTGTTTCCTGCTTGTCTTTTATTATGATCCATGTAGTATTATTCCTCAGCCCCAAATCATCTCCTGCTTTATGGTTAGTGAATTGCCCTGTTTTTTTATTATACATAGATATACCACTGCCGAAAGTCCCGAACCAAAGCTGACCTTTTTCATCTTCTTGTATTGTGGTGATAACATTACCAATAACAGAATTCGGTTCTTTTGCATCAAAAAGAAAATGATCATAATGCCCTGGTTTAATTAGTTTATTGATCCCTCCACCATCTGTACCTACCCAAATATCGCCTTCGTGATCCTCAAAAAATGACAGGGTATAGTTACTACTTAAAGATTGTTTGTTATGACTATAGTTAGAAGCTTTATTAAATACATATTTGTTGGGATCATAACGATTTATTCCTCCACCATAAGTGCTTACCCAAACTATGCCTTGACGATCTTTGAATAGATTATGAACAGTGTTTAAGGCAAGACTTAAAGGGTTTTCATGGTCTTGGCGTAGGAACTGAACAAAATTGCCTTTTTTTCCCAGTATAGTAATTCCACCACCATCGGTACTAACCCATATAAACTCCTTGTTATAGTCTAATATTGAGGTGACATTATTACTCGAAAGGTTTCCATTTTCTAGTGAGTACCATTCTATATCATCACCATCCAAGCGATATAATCCATTTCCTACGGTTCCAACCCACAGAACTCCCGTGGAATCCAGATGAATTGATTTGGAAAAATAACTAGTAAATCTTTCCGAAGTAGTTTCTGAAAATCTTATTTTAACAATTTGGTTTGTCTGTTTGTTATACTTGAGTAATGATGAAGGATCTCCCATATCCAGATATAAATAATCACCTGAATTATAAACCTGATAAACATGACTGTTGTCGTGTTCAGGGATAGGAATAAACGTACTTGATTCACTCTTTGTATTTAGTTTTATTATGCCATCACTTAATGTAGCAATCCACAAAGTATTATTAAGACCATCACTTACATTAGTAACAACGGAAGGTTTACCTAGTTTATTTTTAAATGAAAAAGAAGTGAAATTGTTCTGACTTCGATTATATTTAGCCAAATAAATTGAATTAGAAACTACCCATAGGTTGTTTTCAGAATCGATGACTATTTTTTTCACCAAACCAGATCGTAAAGCAGTACTATCGTCAGGAGAGGCTAGGTAATGTACTATGTTGTTGCCGTCATAACGATCGAGACCATTGTAAGCAGCAATCCATATAAAACCCTGATGATCTTGGTTTATATCCCTAATTATACTGCTACTTAACCCTTTGTCTACTCCTATTTTTTCAAAGCCAATGTCTAATGTTTTTTGAGATTGACAATTATTTTTTTGAAAAAAAAAGAGAAAAATTAATAATAGACTTCTGGTAAAATATGTGTTAAATCCAACTAGTTGCGCCATCTTAGAAAGATACAAATTGACTTATTAAATTCAAAATATTCAACTGTTAGCTTCTTCAAGTTGGAGTAAGTAATTCTCCATCTGATTTACTTTATCATTAATTGAAAATTCTGTTCAACGTAATAAAAGAACACCACTTAAAAGTTACTTTGATGATTGAAAGTTGATGATAACTTATATTTATTTATTCATTCCATTTTTCCTTTCAACAAAATCTTCTAATTTACACAGAAATAACTATTATCTATATGTTTAC
>JAOUKH010000134.1 GCA_029882685.1 Cyclobacteriaceae bacterium | reverse complement strand
ACCCCTCTATTATAAATGTGGTAGTAGGATTCTCCAACAAGTGGGTTAATATTACTTTGCATATTTCCAGTATTTTTCTATCTGCATCCAGCAAATGATTCTGTATCAGTATAGAAAATAGTAAAATCAGCTTGATTTTTTTTTGTGGTGACATAAATGGTGAAATCAGCAAAAGATCGATCTTTGGTAATGTGCCAAAGCCCCCGATCATCGGCAAATAGTTTGTTTTCTTGTTTGAAAACCATTAAGTCAGCAAATGCTTCGGATTCTTCTTCATAAATGATGTAATCGGCATAAGTACGACTAGTTTCTATAAAAACAGCTCCATAAAGTTGACATGGATCTGCCTGTGAAGGAGAAAAAATATTAGAAATGTAAATGAACAACCAAAGTGTGAACATTAGATTGTTTTAAACTTTTGAAAGGAAGTGTTTGCATGAAAATACTTCCTTTCTTGATGAATTGATTTTTTTATCAGAATGATTTCGCTATATCTACAAAATCTCTCGATTTCAAACTAGCCCCACCAATTAATCCTCCATCTACATCGGCACATGCAAATAATTCTTTGGCATTGTCGGGCTTACAGCTTCCTCCATACAATATGGAAGTATTGTCTGCAATTTCCTTACCATATTTTGTTGCCAGGTGGCTACGTAGTGCAGCATGCATTTCTTGAGCCTGATCAGAAGAAGCTGTAACACCAGTACCTATAGCCCAAATTGGTTCGTATGCGATTACTACTTTTTTAAAATCGTCTTCACTTAAGTGGAATAAACTTTCTGTTAATTGGTTACATACATATTCAAAATGATTGCCACCTTCACGTGTAGCTAAGGTTTCTCCACAACAGAAAATTGGGGTTAGACCATGTTTTAGTACTGTATCCACCTTTTTTGTTAATTGCTCATTAGTTTCATGGTTATACTCTCTACGCTCACTATGACCGATAATTACATACTCAACTCCAATGGAGTTTAACATATTAACGGAAACTTCACCAGTAAAAGCTCCTGATTCGTTTTCACTACAATTTTGAGAACTTAGAGCAATATTTGATACACCTTCCAACAGACCAATTGTAGTTGATAAATGGATAAATGATGGTGCTATTATAATGCTAACATCATCTGTTACTTCATTTTTTACTAAGTCTACAATTTCAGAAGTTAGTTTTTGACCTTCTTCTATTGTGTTATTCATTTTCCAATTTCCTGCTACAATTTTTTGTCTCATTATATTTTTGTTTTTTATGCTGCAAAGATAAAAAAACCCTAAGAGAAATTACTTAGGGTTTTGAATTAGTTGAAATTCGTTTTAAATAACTCCCTGAGCCAACATAGCATCAGCTACTTTTTGGAAGCCCGCAATATTTGCTCCCGCCTGATAATTGCCATCCATGCCAAATTCTTTTGCAGCATTTAAACAAGTGTCATGAATATCCTTCATGATATCCTTTAATTTACTATCTACTTCATTTCTTGTCCAGTACATTCCATTGTAGTTCTGTACCATTTCTAAGCCTGATGTTGCTACACCGCCTGCATTGGAAGCTTTTCCTGGGGCATACATTACACCATTTTCTAGTAGCACATTTATAGCTGGTGAGGTGGTAGGCATATTAGCTCCCTCAGCTAATAACTTTACACCTCCTTTTACTAGGTTATGCGCATCATTAATATCAATTTCATTTTGTGTGGCACAAGGAAAGGCACAGTCAGCTGAATGTGACCAAATTGGATTATGATCAATGGATTTATCAGTGGCAGTAAATATTGCTGAAGGAAATTTATCTACATATTCTGAAATTCTTCCTCGTTTGTTGTTTTTTAAGTCCATGATAAATTCCAATTTCTCATCATCAATACCAGCTTTATCATAAATATACCCAGATGAATCAGATGCTGTAACAGGCTTACCTCCAAGATTTAATATTTTTTTCATTGCATATTGAGCCACATTACCAGACCCAGAAACCAAGCAGGTTTTCCCTTGTAAAGAGTCTTTCTTTTCTGCTAACATATTCTGTGCAAAATAAGCCAATCCATAACCTGTAGCTTCTGCACGAATTAAGCTACCTCCCCAGCCAATTCCTTTGCCCGTTAATACTCCGGTAAATTCATTGCGCATTTTTTTATAGGCTCCAAACAAATAGCCAATCTCTCTTCCTCCAACACCAATATCTCCCGCAGGAACATCAAGACGATTACCGATATGCTTAGAAAGCTCACCCATAAACCCTTGACAAAAACGCATAATTTCAGCATCGGATTTTCCTTTAGGGTCGAAATCTGAACCTCCTTTACCTCCACCTATAGGAAGTCCAGTAAGTGCATTTTTAAATATTTGCTCGAAAGCTAAAAATTTCAGTATGCTAGCGTTTACAGATGGATGAAATCGTAGTCCTCCTTTGTATGGACCTATGGCACTGTTCATCTGTACCCTATATCCTCGATTTATTTGAACTTCCCCCTTGTCATCAACCCAATTTACACGGAAATAGAATAATTTTTCTGGCTCAGTTATTCTTTCGAATATTTTAGCTTTTTGATACTTATTATTTTTCTTGATTACCCTTTCTACCGTCTCGTAAACTTCCTCTACAGCTTGGTGAAACTCTGTCTCTCCAGGGTTTCTTCGTTTTACGTTTTCTATTATTTTGGACATGATATATTTTGTTGTTAACTCGTGCGCCAAATGTAATAAAATTTACCAGAATTATTTACGCAAAATTTACATTACCTTTGAATCCGTGTTTATGATTATCATTTGGATATACAGGCTGAGGTTCTGTAAGTCAATTTTTTGTAGAAAGAGCATATTTCCTGTGATATAAATAGATGGCTATATTGGCGTTAGTAATGCGAGTCCAATCAAAGAAAGAGTTACATACTTATAAATAGGACTTTAAAGATTTGATCAGTCTACATCGGCTCAGTATATGGGTCAGAATAAGGCTCGAATCAAATACTGATATTAATAATTTCACCCCATTGATATATGATTATTTTTTTATTTAATTCATATAAATCAATCTTATAAAATTAATTTTGTTATATTTCTTAATTAAAGTTTCGAGATCATAATTTTTATAGTTAGACTTTTATTTTCATAAAAATGTCAAAGGAACATAAATCTATAAAACGAATTATCAACGAAATTGAAAAAGTAGAGTCTATAGAATCAATTTCAAAAAATTTCACTCCTTTAACGGAAGAGGAGTTGTCACACTTAGACAATTTGAAATATAGTACTGATCCTAATTTGCTTGGGCAACAAGAAAGAATAAGCTATTTAAAGAATAAGGGGAAATCTACAGATGTTATTACTGGAAATAAACAGTTGACCAACCCCGAATCATTAAAAGGTAATATTGAAAATTATATTGGAATGGCTCAAATTCCAATAGGTATGGCAGGCCCTTTATTGGTTAGAGGTAGTGAGGCAAATGGTGATTTCTTAATTCCTCTTGCTACAACAGAAGGAGCTTTGGTGGCATCGTACAACAGAGGGATGAAAGTTTGCCGATTGAGTGGGGGAATAACTTCTGCATGTTTGGTGGAAGGAGTTCAAAGAAGTCCGTTTTTTAAATTTAAAACTATTGCCAACGTTGTTTCATTTGTGAAATGGGTTCATAATAAGATTGATGTATTTACGGAGATTGTCAAAAATAGCAGCAGCTATGCCATACTAAACGAGGTTAAAACTAATATTGAAGGAAATAGTGTTATACTAACATTCGAATATACTACTGGTGATGCAGCGGGTCAAAATATGGTGACAATTTGCACTAACGAAATTTGTAAGTACATTTTACAAAATTTCGAATTCCAGCCAATTGAATGGTATATCGAAAGTAATTATTCAGGAGATAAGAAGGCTACTGCCTTATCATTTTCTAATGTAAGGGGAAAAAAAGTTACTTCTGAAATCGTAATACCAAGAAAAATAGTTACCGAAATACTTAAAACAACTCCTGAAAAAATTTCGCTTTACTGGAAATCTTCCACTTTAGCCGTTACACAAAGTGGATCAATTGGGGCGCAGGGACACGTTGCTAATGGACTAACAGCATTATTTATTGCTTGTGGACAAGATGTGGCATGTATTTCAGAGTCATCGATTGGTCTTACCAGAATGGAGAGTAATTCTGATGGCAATTTGTATGTTTCATTGACACTACCCTCATTGATAGTTGGAACAGTAGGTGGGGGAACTGGATTGCCTTCACAACTTGAATGTTTAAATATGATGGATTGTGCTGGAGAAGGTAAAGCTCGGAAATTTGCAGAAATTTGTTGTGCGGTTTCATTAGCAGGAGAAATATCCATTGCTGCTGCCATGGCTGCTAATCATTTTACTAGTGCACATAAAACTCTAGGACGAAAAAGTAGTGAGTAAGGAACAAAATGAGTATCCCTTCTATAAACGGTTTCTTATTTATCAAAAGGAACGTTTCCCTTTTTTAGCTCATGGGCTAATGATTGCTTCTTTTACCTTTTCAGCAGTTTCCTATTCTCGCATATGCCGAAGGCTGTCAGGGTTTATTAATTGGTCTGACTTTTTAATAGGCATCTTTGCTACCGTTACACTTTTTTTTCTTGTACGCATTTTTGATGAATTTAAAGACAGGGAAGATGATGCTAAATATCGCGCTTATTTGCCCATACCTAGAGGTCTTATTTCTCTAAAAGAACTAAAAAATATTGGGTGGATAGTTGTTATTGTACAATTAGTTGTCATCGCAGTTTTTCAGTTGGAAATGCTCTATCTCTATGTAGTGGTGCTAGCCTATTTATTATTAATGGGGGTAGAATTTTTTGTTCCTGTTTGGTTAAAACAACATCAAATTGTGTACATAACCTCACACATGGTGATTATTCCTTTAATTGACATTTACGCTAGTGGATTAGATTGGGTGCTGAATGGAGGAACTCCTCACTGGGGATTAGCATGGTTTTTTGCTGTGTCCTATATGAATGGTCTGGTTTTAGAGTTTGGAAGAAAAATTAGAACCCCTGAAACAGAAGAGGAAGGAGTTATTTCTTATACAGGTATGTATGGTACAAAAGGAGGTACATTAATATGGATAATATTAATGTTTGCAACAATGGCTATAGCAATGGGAGCTTCTCATTTTGCTGGATATGGATGGTTGGCCTATACTGTTTTCGGGACATGTTTTTTACTGTTTTCGTTTTCTGGTTGGTCGTTTTTAATTAATCCTACAGTTAAAAAAACAAAGTACATCGAATATGCTTCTGCTGGTTGGACTGCCTTAATGTACTTGGCACTAGGAGGAATTCCCATGCTTAAACTTTTGATAGTATGAGCGTATTATTAGGAAATGATGCAATATCTAGCAAAAAAGAAATTGGTGGAAAAGCAGCTAATTTAGTAAAACTGCAAAGTCTAGGGATAAATGTGCCTCCTTGGACTGTTATCCCTCAACATGTATTGTTATCACAAATTCCTAACAGTTCCAATTTTTCAGAAACAAAAAAACATTTCAAAAATCTGAATGTTCCTCAGGAGATTTTCAAAAAACTTTCTCTCTACTTTGGTGAAAACTGTTATGAAAAAACTTATGCTGTGCGCTCTTCAGCCATTGATGAAGATGGAAGTCAATTTTCGTTCGCAGGACAATTTGAAACATTTTTACATGTACCGTTTGAAGAAATTGAAGAAAAGATAATCGCAATTTGGCAATCTGTTATTTCTGATCGTGTTCAGGGATATCGTAAAGAAAACAACTTGCATCTTCAACTTGGTATAGGTGTGATCATTCAGGAAATGATATCTCCAGAGGTGTCAGGAGTAGCATTTGGTATGGATCCGGTTTCAGGCAACAAGAATAAAAAAATTGTTTCAGCAGTTTACGGTCTTGGAGAAGGTTTGGTTTCTGGAGAATTAGATGCCGATACTTTTACAATTAGTCAAGGTCACGTTGAGCATATTTTGGCATGTAAAACACATTCCTTTGTCCAATCGACAAGTGGGTATGGAATAGCAAAGGTCAAAGTTGAAAAGAAGAAGCAAGATTTGCCTTCCTTAAGGCATGAACAACTCAATGAGATAACCTCGTTATTGGACAAACTTGAAGAGGTGATAGGATCACCTCAAGATATTGAATTTGCCTTTTCAAAAGAGCAATTATACCTATTGCAAACACGCCCAATTACAACTTCAAGTCAGGGTGAATATACGTTATGGGATAATAGTAATATTATTGAGTCTTACCCTGGCATTACTACTCCACTTACTTTTTCATTCATAATTAAAATGTATGAAATGGTGTATCGTCAATTTGTTGGACTGATGGGAGTAAACGATAATGAAATTGAGAAACATGCTGATGTTTTTGCCAATACGTTAGGCTTGGTTCGTGGCAGAGTATATTACAATTTGTTGAGTTGGTATAAAATGCTCGCAATGCTACCCGGATATTCTATTAATGCGGAATACATGGAAAATATGATGGGTGTAAAAGAGCATTTTGAGTTAGAAGAGGGCTATAAAATGAGTAAGGGCGTAGCACGATTAAGAATTTTTGGTATGGTGTTTAAAATGTTGTGGATTCAATGGAGACTTCCAAAAGAAAGAAAACGTTTTTTGAAACACTTGAATAAAATAATGGGTAATTATAAAGCAATTGATTTTACAACATTACAGCCCGAAGAAATTATTGCCAGATACAAAGTTTTTGAAAATACACTTTTATTGAAGTGGAAAGCCCCTTTAATTAATGACTTTTTTGCAATGATATGGTTTGGTATGTTAAAAAAACAAACTGCCAAAAATTGTCCAGAAGAGCCAAATATACAGAATGATCTTCTGTGTGGAAGTCAGGACATTATTTCGGTAGAACCAATACATAGAAGCATAGAAATTGCCAATTTGGTGCAAAACGATAAAATTGCCAGGTCCTTTTTCATGGACAATACTCCAGCTGACATATGGAGCTATATGTGTTCTGGAAACTTTCAAGAAATTAAAGCATCAATAGATAATTATATTGATCAATTTGGTGAGAGGTGTGTTGGAGAATTGAAGTTGGAGACCATCTCCTATTCACAAGACCCTACCTTATTTGTAAAGATAATTCAATCGTACTTGAAGCAGAGAATTACACAAAAAAGAGTGAATTCTAATTTAGAAAATGAATTGCGCAATTCTGCTGAAGAAAAGATGTTTAGTGTATTAAAAGGAAAACCACTTAAACGGTGGTGGTTTAATTATATACTACGAAAAGCTAGAGATCTGGTTAGTAATCGTGAAAATCTTCGCTATGAAAGAACCCGTGGTTTTGGCATGGTACGCACAATGTTTACTGCATTGGGAGAACAATGGTTTAAAACAGGGCTAATTTTGGATAAAAGAGATGTTTTCTATTTAGAGTTATCAGAGATAAAAACACTAGAAAAAAGAACTCTTGATAATTCTTTAAAAGAAAAGATTGAAACAAGAAAAGTAGAGTTTGAACAATATGGGCATCAGCAACCTCCGCAAGAACGCTTTTTTACTTATGGCACTAATTTTACTGATGATTACATCTACTCTACAGAAAAATTGGAGCCTATAGTTGGTGATTTAAAAGGAATTGGATGCTGTCCAGGACAGGTGCAGAAAAAAGTACAGGTAATAAATGACCCTAACGAAATAGACTCATTGAATGGGGATATTTTGGTTACTTCAAGTACTGATCCAGGATGGGTGACATTATTTCCCACAGCATCGGCCATTATTGTGGAACGCGGAAGTATGTTGAGCCATTCAGCTATAGTATCACGCGAAATGGGAATTCCATGTATTGTAAGCGTCACGGGATTATTACGTACATTAAAGACAGGAGATGAGGTACGAATGGATGGTAGTACGGGAGAAATAAAGATTGTTAAATAATGCAAGAGCAACTTATTAATGTTCGACATGATTACATACGGTATGCCAATTGCTGGGAAGATGCCGATGTATTATTAGATGGCTTGAATGTACAGCAAGACGATAGAGTACTCTCAATTGGTTCGGCAGGAGATAATAGTTTTTCATTACTTGTAAATAATCCTGAATTGGTAGTTGCTGTAGACATTAATCCTATCCAACTTAATTTAATAGAACTCAAAAAATCAGCCATTACCACATTGGATCATTCTTCTTTTCTTGAATTTTTAGGCTTTAAAGAAAGTAGTAGAAGGCTCGATTTGTTTGATATTGTAAAAAAACATCTCGCTACTAATCTGCAACAGTTTTGGGAAAACCGTAAAGAAGATATAGAAAATGGTATCATCTACCAAGGTAAGTTAGAGCGATATTTTATTTTATTTCACTCAAAAATTCTTCCTTTCATTCATTCAAAAAAAAGGATTGACCGTCTGTTTGCTGAAAAGTCTCTAAGTCAACAGAAAATATTTTTTTATCAGCATTGGAATAGTTGGCGTTGGAAAACTTTGTTTAAAGTATTTTTTAGCAATTATGTAATGGGGAAGTTTGGTCGTGATCCAGCATTTTTGAAAGAAGTAAATGTTTCAGTAGGATCTTTTATATTAGGTCAGGCCGAAAAACATTTAAGTTCCATTGAGTGTCAAAAAAATTATTTGCTAAATTATATTCTTAAAGGTGAGTTTGGCTCTTTTCTGCCACATTATGCCCGAAAAGCTAATTTTGAAATAATCAAGAACAATATTGAAAAACTAACAATATTTAGTGGGCTGGCAGAGGATGCCTTTCAGCAGTATGCAGAATTCAATAAATTCAATTTGTCAAATATATTTGAATACATGAGTCCAGAATTGTTTAAGACAGTTGCTAAAAACCTTGTAGAATATGGTGCCGAGAAAGCAACTTATGCCTATTGGAATTTAATGGTACCAAGAGATATGACTAAAGCGGTTAAGCATTTGAAAAAAGAAGAAGATATATCAAAGAACCTTTCGAAGAATGACAAGGGGTTCTTTTATTCCAATTTTAATGTAGATATTAAGTTATGAGCTACAGTTTATTGAATACTATCTATTTAGCACTTGCTTTTTTAGTGCTTTTTGCAAGTTCAGAATTACTATACCATAAATTTAAGGTTAAGGCTGAAATAACCCGTAAATATGTACACTTTTCTACAGGTATATTGTCAATGTTATTTCCTCCTCTAATAGGAAATCATTGGTTGGTGTTATTATTATGTGGCAGCTTTCTGATTATTTTATTTATAAGTCTTCGTTTTAAAAAACTACCCTCCATTAATGCAATTGTTAGAGTCACAAGGGGTAGTATACTATACCCAATTATTGTCTATTGTTGCTATTTGGTTTTTATGTATTATAATCAATTTATTTTTTATTACATCCCTATCTTAATTTTAGCTATCTGCGATCCAATAGCTGCTTTAGTTGGGAAAAAGTTTCCCTTGGGAAAATATGCTACTTTTGGTCACATGAAAACGTTAAGTGGATCAGTTGGTTTTTTTATTGCAGCAATGTTGACATGCACTGTTCTCATTTTAGGTCTAGAGCAGATTCATTTTGTTCAAGTAATTGTAGTAGCAATATTTATCTCTTTGGCTACTTCTTTTGCTGAGGCAATTTCTCATAGAGGATATGATAACCTTACCATTCCTTTTAGCGCACTTTTAGTATTAGTGGTTTTTAAAGAATTCTTTATAGCCTAATGAGCAATTATAAATTCATAAAAACATTACCAGAGAAAGATAACTTCAATCTATTTGAAGACCTTCCAAAAAAAATATATAAAAAAAATAGTCAGCGATTTATACTTGGTCACGATCCAGTTGAGGAACATTTAGAGGGTTGTTATGTAATGCTAGAAAACAATGAACCAATTGGCAGGTTTTCATTTTATATCAATCCAGCTTTAAGATATAGAAACCAACCAACAGGTTGCCTAGGAAGCTATGAATTTATCAATAATCCTCAAGCCTCAAAAGTATTACTGGAATATGCCAAACAACTAGCTAGAGATTTAAATTTTCAGTGGCTTATTGGGTCTATGGAAGGGTCTACATGGAATAGTTACCGGTTTAGCACACAAAACCGTGAACCTAATTTTTTTATGGAGCCTTATCACCACACATACTATAATCAACATTTTATTGATGGAAATTTTAAACCTATAGCTCACTATCTTTCAAATTTAGATGCTAATCTTGATTTTGATCAGGAACAACTTGATAGATTGGAGCAACATTACAGCGATAAAGGAGCGGTATTTAGAAATATAAATTTGGAAAATCTTGAAGTTGATCTTTATAAAATTGCTCAATTTAGCATCAAGGCTTTTGCAGATAATTTTTTATATACTCCAATAGAGCCAAATAATTTTGTAGATAAATACATGAAGTTTCAACAATTGTTCAATCCCGAATTGGTTTGGATTGTTGAAGATTCAACTGGTGAAATACAAGCACTTTCTTTCTCCATTAAGGATTACAATGATCCCACTAACAAAACTATAATTATTAAATCATTGGCTCGATTGCCGAACTCAAATTATAAAGGAATAGGAGGATATTTAGCTGGA
>JAOUKH010000133.1 GCA_029882685.1 Cyclobacteriaceae bacterium | reverse complement strand
AGTTTAGTAGTGATTATGTATATAAATTTTGCCATGAGAACACGCTCATATTATTTCAATAGGAAAGAAAAATATAACCACTATTCCCTTATCGCTCTAAATTCAGACCCTTCTTTGTATTTAGGAAAAGTGCTTTCATTGGCAAGTGTATATCCAACCTCAAAATAGATTTGAGCATCAAGTATTACTCCTTCAAAATTAAAGTCGTCATAATATTCATCCGAAGGCTTATGATATTGTTGACTAGTGTAGTATGCAGATTCCTTTTCACCCCATTCTTTTCCATTGGCATCGCTATCTATTCCACCTTTACCATAAAGTGCAGGGATACCAATTTTAGCAAAATTGAAATGATCTGATCTAAAGAAGTAGCCAGCCTCAGGATGTGAGTCGGGGCTGAGATATCTTCCTTGTCTTTCTGCAGCACTTTCTGCATATTCTTCTAATTCCGACTGACCATATCCAACAATCGAAAAATCGTTAACTCTTCCAATTGGACGAATGGCATCTACATTTATATTCGCTACTGTTTTTGAAGGATCATAAATTGGGTTTGCTGAATAATGTTCAGAACCTAAAAGGCCTTGTTCCTCCGCAGTAACTGCAATGAATACAACGGATCTTTTGGTTTTTTGATCCAACTTGGTAAATGCCTGAGCTACTTGTATAATTGCGCCTACTCCTGTTCCGTTGTCAACAGCACCATTGTATATAGAATCACCATCAACTGGCTGACCAATCCCAAAATGATCCCAGTGTGCAGAATAGATAATAGTTTCATCTGCTCTTTCTGTTCCCTCATATTTGGCTACCACATTGTTCGATTTTGATTTAACAATTGTATTTGTAAGACTTAATGACATTTTTTGCTTTAGGTCAATAGCTACAAAGTCTCTTTTTCGAGCTTCTTCATAAAAATTATAATCTGATATATCAGCATTTAAAAAAATTTCATTAGCACTTTCTAATGAAACCCACCCCTCAATAGCACAACGATCCATGTTTCCGTTTTTGCTTTCTAAATATAGATTTGCTCCACTCCAACCTCCTTGTACTACTTCGAATGGGTAGCTTGCATGTGCTGTTTCATGTATAATTATTGCAGCTGCCGCTCCTTGTTTAGCCGCTTCTTCATACTTATAGGTCCAACGACCGTAATATGTCATTTCATTGCCTTTGAAAAAGGACTTATCTTCACTTCCGAAACCAGGATCATTTATTAATATCACAACGGTTTTTCCTTTTACATCAAGCCCTTCATAATCATTCCAATCATATTCAGGGGCTACAATGCCATATCCTACAAAAACCATTTCACTTTCCTGTACTTCCACACTGTCCGCTACTCTTCGAGTAAGGGAAAGAAAGTCATCCCAATAATTCAGTTTCATATCTTCAGCACCACCAGTAATTATCATAGCTGAATCTTTTACACTTGCAGTAAGTTCCACCATGGGGACTTCTTGAAAGTAACTATCTCCGTTTCCAGGTTGAAGACCTAATTTTTGAAATTCATCTTTCAAATAATTAATAGTTATTGTCTCCCCCTCAGTAAATGGTTTTCTTCCTAGAAACTCGTCTGAAGCTAATTGTGAAACCCTTCTTTTTAAATCCTCTTCATTGATAGAATTATAGGCTTCTTCAAAGTTGTTGTTTTTTTGGTTGCAAGAAATTACAACACTCAGTAGACAGATAAATACAATAGTGTTTTTCATAGATATATTACTTTTGGAAACATTGAAGGTAATAAAAAAACACTGTATTACCATTTCGAAAATTACTTCTCCATGTCTTTCAGCTCAAGGTTTAATGCTTTAGTGGAAATTTGAATTTCCATAAGGGATACTATAAGTGAAAGCAGCAAAGATAAAAGGCTGGCACCAAAAAGATAATTAGCAGCTAAATTCAATTCTTGAAACAGTAAAAACATACAGATTACAGTTAGTAAAAAACTAAAAACACCAAATGCTTGCATCCAGCGAATCATATTTAAGCGTATTTTTAAATTTTCAATCTGATCGAAGATAATATCTTGATTGGGATTGGCTTTGTATTTAGCATGAAGACTTCTGATTAAAGTAGCTATTGCCAAAAACCGATTTGTAAAAGCCAAAAGTAAAAGGGTAATGGCAGGAAAAAGTAGTGCGGGGGTAGAAATTTCAATTTGCATGCCCGAAAATAAATATATTAGTTTTGTCTACAAAGTATAAAACAACCCTACCCCAAAGTTTGGACTAGCAAGTATTCGTTTTGCAGCAACTGCAAAAAAGGCAGAACCTGAAACGCCAAAGTTGTCTTTAATTTTGTAACTTATTTCTGGTCCATAAGCTAAATATTCTACTTTGTTGGCAAACACTCCATTACCTATTGTTTCATAAGTACTTCCATTGTTAATTGGCTTTACGCCATTTACTTTTAAAGTCAACAACAATTTTTCATATCCAGTATATCCCATTTCATAGGTATAACGAAATTCGTCAGAAAACCCCTGAGTTCTATTATTGAAACCTATTCCTGCATTTAAATACCATTTGTTGAAACCTTTTCCAGCATCAAGCATTATAATTTGATTGAATTCTCCATCTCCAGATTGAAGAAAGTTCTCATCTATTAATGCACTTTTTCCAAGTGGTAAACCAAAAATAATTGAAGCACTAATTGCAATAGGTTTGTTGTTGGTTAGGCCAAACTTCAACCCTAAATCGGTATCACCGAAGGCATTTAGTTCATCACCAGGTATAATAGCACCTGTTTGAGTATTCTGTGTCTTATTTAAGGTGCTTCTCACAAAGAAGGGAACATAGGCAATGGCTGTTATTCTATCAGTAAAGCCATATTCACCATATAAACTTGTAGTATAGAGGCTAATCGTGGTGATGTCAATAACATTGCCATCACTATCAAAATATTTATTGGCAATAATTGCAGACTGACCTAGTTTGAAAAAACCCTTTCCTTTTTTTTGTGGCCAACCTCCTCCCGCAGTTGCGAAATAGCTAGTAAACAATAGTACAACTGTAAACAATTTTATAAGATAATTTTTCATTTTTATTTAGTTAAATTCTCCAAATCCAAACGTTATACCTGCTGGTTTGCATAGGATTACTATATATTTATATGTACTTAAATCGGCAGCAGAATTGAAATTAGTGATGTTGAAAGATTTTGCTCCTCCTGATGTTATTTCTCCGAGGTCAAGCCCCGATGATTTAACGGTTTGCCCATCAATACTATTTGCTAAATAAACGAATGTGCCTAGTGCAAAATCGGTATCAAAATCATTCGATAATTCTAAAATTAGTATATCATTGTCATTTTTATATAATAATGCTGTACCACTAGCATTATATCTTCCACTACCCTGTAAAGTGGCTGTTTTTTGAAAATCAATAATAGTTGTTTGCGCTACTTCAAAAGTTATACTTCTTTGGATAGTATTGGTAGAATAGGTTATTGTTACTTCTCCTAATGCAACCCCATTAACTAATCCATTTTGATCTATTGTTGCAACACTTGGGTTTGATGATTCCCAATATATAATAGCCTGCTCTTCCACTCCTAATATACTCGTATACTTTGTTTCAAACAAATGATTTCCTCCTAAAGCTAGAGATTGAATAGGGTTTAATAATTCAATATTTTCATAATTCACTTCTACAAAGTCTGTGCCCACACAACTTGTTAGAATTAATACAGCGATATAAACCAGTCGTTTCATACATTTTTTATTTTTCAAAAATGTTGAATAGATAGTTAAAAAAATGTCGGTGAATTAACCTTTATGGCATTTTTATGTTGTATACAGCATAAAAAAACAGACCACAAAAAGTGCTGTTTTCAAAATTTAGCGTAAATAATATAATAAGAGTACAAAGTATATGGTTTTATTTTTATATTGTAATCAAAAAATATAAAAATGAAACTTATCCTTACACTTTTACTCTCCGCTGTTCTATTCATTCAAGTAAATGCACAAACATTGAAACCCTATATTTTTGGGGTGTCTTCAACTGAATCAATTGCAAGTCTTAAAACAGTAGTTTCTGAGGCACTTTCCAGTAATGGGTTAAAGATAGTTGGCTCATACATGCCTGCATCGGATAAAAACCGACTAATTATTGTGGTATCACATAACCAGCTTGAAAAAGCGGTTCAACAAATTGGGGGCTTAGCAGGATTTGCAGCCACTTTACGTGTTGGGATTACACGGGAAGGTTCTATTACTAATGTATCATATACTAATCCTGAATATTGGGGCAATGCATATTTCAGAGATGATTTTACTAAAGTAAAAGCTAATTACAGTATTGTTAGTAAAGCTTTTGTTACTGCTTTGAAATCAATAAATGATTATAAAGGGATCACATTTGGTTCTAAAGATGGCGTTGAAATAGAAGATCTCCGTGAATATCAATATATGATGGGAATGCCCTACTTTGATGATACAGAAGAATTAAAAACCTTTGATTCTTATGCAGCAGCTATAACAAAAATTGATGCTAATCTAAAAAAAGGAGTAGCCAATGTTAAATTGGTTTATAAGGTTGATATTCCTGATAAAGATTTAACCATTTATGGGCTTGGTCTTTCTGGTGAAGATGGTGAAAAAACATTTTTACCAAAAATTGATATATCCATACCCCAACACACAGCATTTCTACCATACGAAATACTAGTAATGGGAGATGAAGTACATATGTTACATGGTCGTTATCGAATTGCGGTATCTTTTCCCGATTTAACGATGGGTACATTTACAAAAATAATGTCAACCCCAGGTGACATTGAAGATATGTTAACAAAAGTAGTGGAATAAACTATCTGGTATTGTTATCAAAATAAGCAATACTTTATATTTGTATTTATTGAAAAATAATGGAACATATTATTACTGATTTCAGTTAAAAGAATAAACCAATAGACAGTATGTACGTAGAATTTGATAAAATAGAAGATAAAGCGAGAATTTGGATTTATCAGGCGGATAAAAAACTATCTCAAAAGGAAGTAGATGCATTAGAAGGTGAAGCAAAAGTGTTTACAGAACAGTGGGCTGCGCATGGTACTGGATTGATGGCATCGGCAAAAGTATTTCACAATCAATTTCTAGTTTTATCAGTGGATGAATCGCAACACAGTGCCTCAGGTTGCTCAATTGACAGTTCAGTTGCTTTTGTTAGAAGTATGGAAGAAAAATTTAGAGTTAATTTTTTCGACAGAACAAAAGTTGCTTTTCTATTAAATGACGAAATATATTTGGAATCAATTCATAACCTAAAACATAAAATTGAAAAGGGAGATATCGAAAGCAGTACGCTTACATTTAATAACCTTGTAGCTACTAAAGGCGAAATGAAAGAAAAGTGGGTTTCACCAGCTCAAAACACTTGGTTAGCACGTTACTTTTAAGAGCAATGGCTTTGGTAATCAATCATTTTGATTAATTTTAGCAAAATACTTTTAATACTGACATGAAAATAAAGGTCATTTTTTACAGTTTAATTTTATTGGCTCTCACTTCGTGTTCTGCTTCAAA
The DNA here is from genome assembly GCA_029882685.1 of Cyclobacteriaceae bacterium. Lineage (GTDB taxonomy): Bacteria > Bacteroidota > Bacteroidia > Cytophagales > Cyclobacteriaceae > JAOUKH01. The sequence continues at coordinate 5,012 of JAOUKH010000133.1, read as the reverse complement.
AAAAGCAGAAAAAATATTTAAAAAAGGTGAGTTTCAAAATGCAATTGATAAATATGAGGCAATCTTGGAAAAGGAGCCGAATAATGCCAATGCTAACTTTTTTATTGCGGAATCTTTTAGACAATCTAATAGAATATATAAAGCAGCACCTTATTACGAAAAAGCAATTAAATATGGAGTTAAAAATGATTCTGTAGGTTTATTTTATGCATATGCACTTAAGTCATCAGGGAAATATGCTAGTGCCAATAATCAGCTTGAAAACTACATTGCAAGCATTAATGATGAATATTATTTGAAGCGCGCTAATGATGAAATTCAGAACATTAGTTATTTAGATAAGCTTCGAGAAAAACAAAATTATTATCGGGTAAAAAATTTAGAGAATGTAAATACTTCAGGTGCTGAATATTCTCCAGTATATGAAGATGGATATCTTTATTTTACCTCTAGTAGATCTGACAAAAGTAAAGTTTATAAGGCTACAGGAACCCCATTTAGTAATATTTATCGTGTACCTACGGCTGGAGCAAAAGTAGATATAGAAAAAATAGAAATACTTGGCGAAGCAATAAATAACTATGACATCAACGAAGGCTCTGTTACCTTCTCTCCAGATGGAAAAACAATGGTTTTTGCAAGAGGCAATAATGGCAAGAAAAAAGGAGCTGCAGATGTAAACTTATTCATGACTCGTTTGAGAAATGGTGTGTGGATTGCACCTCGAATGCTTAGTATTAATAAAGTAAATTATTGGGATTCTTCTCCTGCTTTTAGTTCGAATGGTAAGACGTTGTATTTTGCTTCAAATAGGAAGGGTGGATTTGGAGGAACAGATATTTATTCTGCTAAAATGAATTCACGAGGAAGGTTTAGTAAAGTGAAAAATCTTGGTGCATCTATAAACACCTCAGGTAATGAAATGTTTCCGTATATATCAGATGATGGACACATGTATTTTGCTTCTGATGGCCATCCAGGTTTTGGGGGGCTTGATCTTTTTTATGCTAAAAGAAGCAATGGCAAAACAGTTGTTGAAAACTTGGGAGAACCACTAAACTCTAATGCTGATGATTTTGGATTATACCTATTTAAAGCGGATAGAGGTTTCTTTACATCAAATAGGGAAGAAGGAAAAGGAGATGATGATATTTACACTTTTGTGAATGATGACCCCAACTTAAAAGTGGTGAACTATTATTTGAGAGGGATAACCATGACACACGATGATAACGATAGCCTTAAAATTCTTCCCAAAACAAAAGTTCAATTGCTTGATATCAATAATGAAATTTTGGACGAAACTATTACCAGTAATAATGGCGAGTTTTTGTTCAGGGTGTATGAACATGAACATTATGTGCTCATTGGTGAGTATGTAGGAAAAACAGAACGATATTTAAAAACAAGAGAAGATTTTACAACTTTTGGAAAATCAGTACCACAAGAAAACCTGACAAAATTGGTGACTAATATAACTTTGGATACCATGTTGGTACTCGAAAAGAAAGAGGTGAATAAGATTATTGTGCTGGAAAATATTTATTACGATTTAGATAAATGGGATATTAGAGATGACGCAGCATTAGAATTAGATAAGTTGGTGGTTATGCTTAGCGACAACCCAGAGATAAAAATTGAATTAAGTGCACACACCGATAGCCGAGCACCAGATAATTACAACCTAGAACTTTCGCAGCGTAGAGCAAAATCAGCTGTAAACTACATCGTTTCACAAGGTATTGAGTCTTCTCGACTTACTGCAAAAGGATATGGAGAAACTAAGCTAATCATTGAAAATGCGGAAACAGAAGAGGAACACCAAGTAAATAGACGCACAGAATTTAAAATTCTGGAAGTTGGAGATATCTTTAAGTCTACTGGAGATAGTAGTTTCGATGAAGATCAATTCTTTGATATTGAAGATGATAATAATGACTCAAAAAATGATTAGTAATCTGATTTTATAACACGCGGACTGAGGCATCGAAGTCAAGTATCCACAACACCTAAAAAACGTAAAAAAGATTAATTAGGCTATCCTTGAAAATTATTTTCTAGTAAAAATATCCTTCAATAGCATATAAAGATAGTTTGACATGTAAAATAACAAGTGCCAAAACCTCAAAATTCAATGATTTTCAACAAAATTGGGGTTTACGTTCTTCGACCTTGAGAATATTGTATCAAGAAATTTGTGAAAAAGCACGTAAAAATTCAAACTGTTTGAAACGTCTGCAAGACGTTGAGTTTTTGAATTTTAGTCGTTTAAAGCAAATTTTAACCTATTTTCTCACAGTCCTGTCTTTGCCGTAACGGCTACGTGCAGGCAGGCTTGATTTCTTTGTCTACTTTCTTTATCAAGAAAGAAAGTAGGAAGAAAAAGGGCTAAAAGTGTCAAAATTAATTATCAAGTACTCTCTAATCAACTATTTTTTTATAAACTTCATTATACCCAAAACGGTTAATCCAGCACCTATTGCTAAAGTAATATAGTAGGATGTTTCGTTCATGGTATATGAACCAGATAACTCGTTACCCACAATTTTTCCTAATCCTGCTTTTGGAGAGTGATCTTGAGCCCAATAGATAAAAAATACACCAATAAGAATAAATATCAAGGCTTGTAGTACATGTTTTTTCATTATCATAGGGTTTGGTTTAGTCAAAAGTAGTTTGTTTTTAACAAATTGTAAACTGTGGCACGTAGTTTATATTAAAAACGCGATAGTAAGTGTCTTTCTGAATTGTGGTGGTATACCTATTTCATTGAAATAGAACTAATAAATTATTCTTTAGGAACGACACATCCCTTGATAACGCCACAGTATGAATTGTGGCTGCATTAAATGTACTAAAATATCTGTTTATCACATTGACAATCCACAGGATTGGCTTGCTAAATTATCAAAAAACAGTAAGTCAATCCTGCGAATTGATGGACTTTCTACGAAGAATTTAAACTAGATTAACCCACTAACAGTCATGATTTCACAGATTGTTGTAGAGTGTTTATTTATTGATTTTCATATCAAGGGTATTTTTCCCGACTGTGTATGCGTAAGCTGATGAAGGTAAAAATTGAAAATGAACCCCTGCATATTCGACTTCTCCCTCTTTGCTTATTGACGTAACAATTGGTGTTTTAATATTATTTTCTTGGCAAAACTTTATTAAACTTTTTAATTCTTTTGGTTTTTCAAAATATCGATCAGACCATTTGATCTCGAGAGCCCAAATAGGCTTCAATGTATCACTCAGTCCAACCATATCTACTTCTCCATTACTCCATCTAGCGTAATACGGTGTAAACCAATCTCTATGCATCCATTGAGCAAATATTGCTGTTTCAACCATATTTCCTATCATTTCATCAGTAGAAGTTATAGGTGTAAATAATGCACTTCTTAATGAGGGATTTGTCAGATAAATTTTGAAAAAATTATCTCGTTTGAACCTCTTTCCACTTTGATCAATTCGTTTAACTTGTTTAATTAGGAAAGCTGCTTCTAAATATTCTATATACCTTTTCAGTGTTTTTTTAGGTACTTGTGATTGTTTACTCAATGTCTCCAGTGAAAATTCACCACCACTATTGTATGCAATTGTTGTGAACAAAGAATACAGCTCTCTCGTGTCGCTTATGCCATAAAGACTAGGTAAATCTCTAAGGATGACTTTGTCTACAATATCTTGTCTAATATAACGTCCTGGGTTTGCTTGTATTTTCTCTGAAAGTATAACTTCTGGATAACCTCCAAAGTTAATGTAATCTATAAAATGCCTATTTAGTTCATCTAAATGACTTGTGGAATAAAATTCTGTCTGTTTATCATTCCAATTTAGCTGTATAGGCTTTATAAGGCTATCCAATCCTTTTAAAGATATGTATTCATTGAAGGTAAGGGGAGGAAGCAGGAAATCGGTAAATCTACCAGCCCCACTTTCATTACTTGCAAATTTTAAAGCCGCAGCTGCAGAGCCAGATACAATAAACTTATCTTTTCTGTAACTATCTACTAATGACTTTAGGTGAACTTCCCAATTTCTACAATATTGTATTTCATCAAATATTATATGCCAATCTGATTTGTCAGTCAGACCAGTGGCTTCTTTTGAATAGTTAAACAGTTGTTCAAGAGAGATATTGTTGTAAATAGGGTTTTCTATGGTTATAAATATTATTTTTTTGGGATTTGCCCCATTTTCTATTAATTCCTGAACCATGTGATAGAGCATAACTGTCTTTCCAACTCTTCTGGGTCCCATTAACACAACTGCTCTTCTAATATCTCTTTCTTTAACTAATGGTTTGAAGAGTTCAAAGTATAGTCTTCGAGGCATCTCATTATAATCAGTTTCAATTTTCCCTTCTATCCACCAGGGATTTTCAAATCGAATACGTTCTAGTACCTGGTATTTTGAAATTTCTCGTATCATTTTGCTCTTATTTGACAACAAATATACAAAATAGAGTCTTTTAAATGATCTTATATTTAATAAATATTATTTCTAAGGAAAATATGGATCTGTGAGGGGCTTATTTCCCAATACTCAACGCCATGCTAAAAATGTCGTTGGGTAGCAAAATTAAACTACCTTTCGTATACTGCATAGCCATGTTTAGCACTTAATCCAATCACTTCTAGACTACTACTAAGCCTAGAGAATGAAGTTATTAACAGTGAGAAGTCTCATGTGTTGACATGACAAATAATACTATTTTATAATATTCTATAAAGTATATTTCAATGTGCTTATTAGAACTTTTATATTGATATTGTTCCTTGTAAATGAGAGTTTTGTTGTATTCGCACAAGAAAACGAATCTCCAAAAACTGCGGTGTATATCGAGCTAATTGGCAAGGGGTTTATTTCAGGAAATGTAGATTTTTCAATCGGATCAAAGAGCAGACTTACATTGGGTTTAACTATGCTAGATCATGAATTTGCTAAAGAGGATTTCGAGGAGAATTATCCAACACAAAATCTACCAACCCCTAGCATTATGT
>JAOUKH010000131.1 GCA_029882685.1 Cyclobacteriaceae bacterium | reverse complement strand
TTTTTATTTTCAACAATCAATTATCAAAACCTCCACTTCACCAATTCGTTCGTTCACCGATTTGTAGCTGTTATTTACCGATTAGTGTCAACAAAATCAGGCAAACTACTCGTACATTAAAGTACATAAAACAATAATACAATGGCAGAAGACAACGACAGCAAAAGATTATGGCTAGGAATAATATTCCTGATTCTAGGAGGCTTATGGTTATTAAATAACTTAAACATTCCTTATTTTGAAGATTTAATTCCTCACTATCTGATTTCATGGAGATCATTTCTAATCATTATAGGAGCGTTTCTTTTCTTTGGAAGAGATAAAAAAGCAATTGGACTTATGCTGATGCTTATAGGTGGTTTTTTACTATTAGATGATATTTTTTGGTTAGATATACGATTTTGGGAAGTTTTCTGGCCTTCTGTTCTACTATTTTTAGGGGGTGCGTTAGTTCTTAAACGCGGACCAAGTGCAACAGTAGTTAAAGGTGATCCTGATTATATTGATGATATGGCCGTTTTTGGAGGTGGAGAAAAAAAAATCACGTCTCAGAATTTTAGAGGGGGTAAAGTGACTGCCATATTTGGAGGGTCAAAGATAAATCTTTCACAAGCTGGTATTGAAGGTGGAACTACTCCATTAATAGATATATTTACCATGTTTGGTGGTACAGATGTTATAGTTCCAGAAGACTGGACAGTTAAAGTTGAAACATCAGCAATATTTGGAGGCTTTAGCGATAAAAGAAAGAGTGTAGTTAACGTAGTAAATAATCCAGATAAAACACTGGTAATAAAGGGGTTAATTATTTTTGGTGGAGGAGAAGTAAAAAGTTAGTAATAACATTGTTTTGGGCGATGAAATAATTGTCCAAAACTTTTAGTTTAAACTAAAATCACAAACTCATGTTTTCTAAATCAATTATCTATTTACTTTTTCCAACTATATTTCCTTCAATTAGCTTTGATGCTAATATTGAAATAAAGGAGAAAGAGAAAAAAGAGGTGTTGAGTAATCAACAGCTTATTGAAATGGGTGTTGAAAAAGTTAAAGTAGCATTTGAAGCAATTTCCATTGAGGAATTGAACCTTATTATTAATAATGAACGGGTTTATCCTTTCAGCAGTAATAAAGAATTAAAAACACAACATGATATCCAAACAATCAAAAATGACTGCGAATCGAAGTCCGAAAAGAATTTCTGCTTAAATTGATTCATGTTTGACATGTTTTTAAGTAAAATATATTTTTGAAACACCCCTTAGCCTATAGTAAAGCCTATGTTTATTATCTCATTATTTGGGTGATAATCGTAGTTGTTCATATTGGCATTTTACATTTATATTATGATCATTCAGTAACAATAGCCATACAAGATGCATTTGTTTTTAATGGTATAATAGCTCTTTTGGGCTATGCCTTTGGTTTTGCATTTTATTATATAAGTGTTGATTCTGAGTCAATAAATACTTTTGTAAGTTATTTAGCATTAATATTAGTGGGAGCAGCTAGTGCCTATTTTGCTTCAGACACGTTATTACGAAGTGTGTTTATTGTAGATGAGGTATTCCTGAGTTTTATCAATGAAGCCAGACTATGGAGAATTTCAGCATCAGGGTTTTATTTTACTTCCATTCTTATTGCTTATTATTTTATACAGTACAATGTTGATTTGAGTGAGCGAAAGCAAAATGAAACTAAGTTGGAAACATTACTTAAAGAAACCGAGCTTAATGCGCTTAAATCACAAATTAATCCTCACTTTATTTTCAACAGCCTTAACTCAGTGAGTTCGCTTACCATAACTTCACCTGAAAAGGCACAGGAAATGGTGATAAAGCTTTCTGATTTTTTACGTTATTCGCTGGGAAATAATAATGATCAATTTAGCTCACTGTCTGAAGAGCTAAATAACATATCATTGTATTTGGAAATTGAAAAAGTACGATTTGGTGATCGACTGGACATTAACAATATAATTTCTGATGCTGCAAATAATGCTAAAGTTCCAACTCTGATTTTGCAACCACTTTACGAAAACGCAATAAAGTATGGACTATACGAAACGTTTGACAAGGTTGAAATTGAAACAAAAGCTAATTTACAAGACAAAGTACTAAGTGTAACTATAAGTAATAGTTTTGATCCTTCTAGTGTGGTAAAAAAAGGAAAGGGAATAGGGTTACAAAATATTCAAGAACGTTTAAAAATCCATTTTGGGAGTGATAAGCTACTTATAATTAAAACTGAAGGCAATCGATTTATAGCAACTATAGAAATACCTCAGGAAATTGAACCCTCATGATAAAAGCACTAATTATAGATGATGAGCCATTGGCTCGAGATATCATAAAGTCGTACTTGAAAGACAATATTGACTTGAAAGTTTTGGCAGAATGTAGCAACGGTTTTGAAGGTGTAAAAGCAATAAATGACCTCAAACCAGATCTTGTTTTTTTGGATATTCAAATGCCAAAAATCAATGGTTTTGAAATGCTAGAAATGATTGATGAACCACCTCATATTATTTTTAGTACTGCTTTTGATAATTTTGCATTAAAAGCATTTGAAGCAAATGCCGCAGACTATTTGCTAAAGCCGTACTCGAAAGAGCGATTTCTAGAAGCACTAGAAAAAGCTACACAAAAAATTAATAGTAACGCTCCCATTGCCACTCAGAAAATAATAAAAGATCATCAGGAATCTGTAGAAATACTTGATAGAATAGTCGTCAGGTTTGGAAATAAAATTCACATAATCGGATTAGAAACCATCCGTTATATTCAGGCACAGGACGATTATGTAGATATTTATACCCATGAGGGTAAATATCTCAAGCAAATAACCATGAAATATTTGGAAGCTCATTTGCCTACTGATAAGTTTGTTCGAACTCACCGTTCATTCATAGTTAATATTGAATTTATCGATAAAATTGAGGTATATGATAAAGAATCGTACGTTCTTCACCTTAAAGAAGGACAAAAAATTAGTGTAAGTCGTTCAGGTTATTCAAGATTAAAAGAAGTATTAAGTTTTTAATAATAAAACTTTTTTACCCTTCTTGTTTCTCGGTTTCTCCAATTGTATTGTCTTCGGTGGAGAAATCTTTAAGTGTAGGCAATTCTGAAATATTATTGATACCAAAATATTCCATAAACTGATCAGTAGTTCCCCATAGTAAAGGGCGACCAATTGACTCTGATTTTCCTTTTATTTCTACGAGTCCTTTTTCTAATAATTTTTGAACAGAGTAATCACAATTTACGCCACGAATTTGCTCCATTTCACCTTTAGTGATAGGCTGTTTATAGGCAATAATTGCCATGGTTTCTAAGGCGGATGTAGAAAGTCTTTTCTTTGATTGTTGTTTAAGTAATATTCCAATACTTGCCTGATATGCAGGCTTCGTTAGAAATTGATATCCCCCACTAGTTGAACTTATTTCAAAAGAATACTCATCCCCAGCATATTTTTCTTTTAGTTGTTGAAGGGCAATTTCTATATCGGTTTTTGGAATGTCTGCTTCAAACATTTCGGTTAAGCAATTTTGAAGTTCGCCAAGCTTTATTGGGCTTGGCGAACAAAAAATTAATGCTTCAATATGATTTTGAAGATAATCCAATTTAGTTGTTTTGGTTCATCTTAGCTTCAATGCATTGTGTTGTATGAGGTACAGCCTTTAGCCTTTCTTTAGAGATTAACTTACCTGTATCTTTACAAATACCGTATGTGCCATTCTTTATTCTAACCAATGCATTTTCAAGATTGATCATGAATTTTTGTTGTCGGGCCGCTAACTGACTAATCGCCTCCCTTTCAGCAGTGTCAGCACCATCTTCTAAAACCTTGGAACCTGTGGCTGTAGTATCTGTACCTGAATCTCCACTTTTATTCAGCGTCTTTTTTAATATGTCCAGCTCGGTTTTTGCTTTTTCTATTTTCGCCAGAATCAATTCTTCAAACTCCTTAAGCTCGGCATCTGAATATCTGGTTTTTTCCTCTGTATCCATATCTTGAAATTAATATGTAATTATATATTAAGTTAACGACCAAAAATAATCTTCCATCTTAAAAAAAAAAAATTAAATATGCTTATTGAATAAAAAAAATATACTTTTTTGGTTTAAACATCTATAATTAAAGGTTTTAGTAAATGTTTCTTAGAAGAATACCATGGATTATAAGTATCTTTTTCTAAAATCGCTCGGATTTTCATTTGTGATTTTTTTAAAAATTCGGTTGTAGTATGAAAGGCTTTCAAAACCACAACTATAACTAGCTTCACTAACGCTTTTTCCAGACATTAAGTGGCGTTTTGATTGACTGATTCTATAACGGTTTAAAAAATCAATAAATGTATTACTGGTAGCTTTTTTAAAATATCGACAAAAAGCTTCTTTAGTCATGTTACTAATACCTGCTATTTCATTTAACTCTATTTTTTGATGGTAGTTTTTATCTACGTATGCATATATTGACCTTATTCTTCCTTGTTCTCGTTCACTGTATTTTTTGGTATAAGGCTGTTCATGCAACAATACAATATCTTTCGACCCGGCTAGTATCTGAAAAACTTCCAATAATTGTATATACTGATTAAAAGAGTTTAAGTTTTGAAAATTGAACAATTTATCTCCTACTGATTTTTTAATACCTCCTTTAAAAGCAATTCCATGTCTCGATTTTTCGAATAATTTAGGAATAAGTGATAATTCAGGCGTTTCAAGAATGTGTTTTTCGATAAAATCCTTTTTTAAATGAGCTACCACTTTTCTATATTCTGTCTTCACACCATAATCAAAATTTAGGTGAGGAATATTTGAGCCAATCAAAACTAAATCACTCCCATGGTAAGTTGAAATGTGCTCTCCTACATGTCGTGTACCAGTTGCCCCTTCTATATATACCAATTCGTATTCAGGATGAAAATGCCAATAAAACAAATCACTAAGTTGTGGGTTGAACATCATAGAAAATGAGCTATTGGTATTACTGGTTATCGTTTCTAGTTGAATCTTCATGTGCTTTCACAAAAACAAGATAAAAATACTAAATAGGGTTACAAATAATCAATATTGTACAACTATTGGCTAAATTTAGTGAAATATTTTATTGCTTAATACATCAACTTTGTATCATAACGTAAATTGTATTGACCCATGAATGATACTACAACCACAATGATACCAGACAACCAACATACAGATATACCTGGTAATCCCTCCACCGCAAAAAGTAGTGCAATAAATTTAAGACAAGAAGCTACAGAAGATTCGCTCAGAGTATTAACTATTGAACAATGGGAATTCTGGAAGCATAATGGTTATGTGGTCGTTAAAAATGCCGTTTCTGTTGAAAAAGCTCAAAAAACGGCTGATTTTTTATGGGAATTTGAAGAAAAAAGTCCTCATAATAAGGACACGTGGTACACTGCCCCTCGTGCAGAAATTCAGATGAAAGAACTCGCAGGAGCAGGAATGGTGGAAGTTTATAATAACAAACACCTTTGGAACAACCGACAAACACAAAGAGTATATGATGCTTTTGTAGATATTTGGGGTGTTGAAAAACTATGGGTGACGATAGATAGAGCCAACTTGAATTTCCCAATGCGTGAAGGACATGAATATAAAGGGTTTATCCATTGGGATTATGACCCTGAAACTAAGCCACAAAATGTACAAGGCGTCCTGGCTTTAGTTGACCAAACAGACGAAAACATGGGTGGTTTTCAGTGCATACCATGGTTGTTTAGAAATTATGATACTTGGAAATTAACACAACCGAAGAATAGAGATCGTTTTCAACCAGATATTACAGGGTTAGAAGATAAGATTGTAAAAGTACCCATGGAAGCAGGTGATTTATTAATTTTTAACAGTTCGGAACCTCATGGTATTCGTCCAAATAATTCCAAAGATAAAGTGAGGGTGGCGCAATATATTTCAATGATGCCTGCACAGATGGACAATTCAGAGTTAAGGGAATGGCGAATCAATTCGTGGAAAAACAGAATTGCACCTGAAGGTTATGCTTTTCCTGGCGATCCTCGAAATTGGGAGAAAGAAAAATATGAAAGAGCACCATTATCAGAGTTAGGCATGAAGTTATTGGGGCTAAAAGATTGGTGACATTTAATCTTCTTTTCAAATAGGTGGTATGTTTTATTCAAACACGTTGGCTGAGGCAGTTGAAGTCAACGTATTTGAGCATTACAGTTAACGTATCAAAATAACAGATATTGTACGCTTTTTTGTTAGATGACAATATTTGTAATAATAAATATTTTTACCTTGCGAATATTGTGTTCTTCCTCATGCTTGGAAGAGTAAAACTGGCTAAAATATATGGATTTACAACTTAGTGGGAAAACAGCTTTCATTACGGGATCAACATCAGGGATTGGCTTTGCTACGGCAAAATTATTATTGCAAGAAGATGTAAGAGTTATAATAAATGGCAGGAAGAAATCAAGCATTGTCGATGCAATAGAAAGGCTTAAAAAACTAGTTCCAAATGGCGAAGTAGAAGGAATAGCTACAGATTTTTCCAATGTAGAAGAAGTAGCCGCATTGGTGGATCAACTACCTCATTTGGATATACTTATTAATAATGTAGGCATCTACACCTCTCAAACATTTTTTGAAACTACAGATGAAAATTGGCAGAGACAAATGGAAGTAAACCTGATGAGTGGAGTACGTTTATCTAAATATTTTTTACCTAAAATGCTTCGAGAAAATTGGGGTAGAATAATTTTTATATCAAGCGAATGTGCTTCCCTTGTGCCTGAAGATTTAATTGCCTATAGCGCTACAAAGGCTGCTATATTGGCTCTTTCAAGGGGGCTATCACAACTGACATCAGGCACTGAAGTAACAGTAAATACATTAATTCCTGGTTCTACGCTTACTGAAGGAGCTGAGCAGTTTTTGACAAATGTGGCACAAAAGGAAAATAAAACAAAAGAAGAAGTGGAGGGTGATTTTTTTAAAAAAGTACGCACCTCATCTTTATTACAGCGTTTTGCCTCGGTAGAAGAAGTAGCAAATACGATAACCTACTATGCAAGCCCACTCTCAGCTGCCACTAATGGAGCTGCCATTAAAATAGAAGGAGGAAGTATGGGAGGAATAGTGTAGGTAGATTAATGTTATGATTTTTCGCCTATTTCATACTATTTAACAATTCATTTATATGATTATTAAAGCCCTTCAATGTATTTGCTAAAAGATTAATTTGTGCTGTTGCTTCACCCCAGTTTTCTTGTTCAATAGCTTCTCTTACTCCTGGTAATGTTTTTACTCCGTATCCAGTATAAAATCCTGGTGCATAAATCTGATGTTTATACCATGGTCTTCGTGGTAATCCTGCCTCATTAGTTAAAGCGTGCTCCGTAAAAAGTAATTTCTCATTCAATAGAATCATTTTATCTTGAGATAACTTATTCATGTCAGCAGAAGCAAAAAGTGCAATATTGGCATTAATGGCAACTAACTGATTTTGAAGGGGTGTAAAATCTAAAAAAGGGATTAATTCTTTCTTTACTGGTTTTACAAAAGGTTTTTTGGAGTCTGAAGATAATTCGAATACATTTTTATCAACCATCAAGTTGTGTTTTTCCACTTCAATTCTCATGTCTTCTGTTAGCTTTATTAATTCCGCTAGATAACCTGAAACAGTGCTATGCCATTGTTGAAATTCAAAAGGCAACACATCCGAATTTGTTAGCCGTAGTACAATCCTACCAGCGGTTTTTGCAAGTGCTATGCCATAATTAAAATCTGGGTCTTTAAATCGTTTATAATGTGGATAAGTATCATAAATGGTGTGGTATTCTCCACCTGCATTTTCTCCTCCATATCCCAAATTAATAGCTGCTATACCAGCATGTTGAATAAAGGGGGTATAATCAGACCCTGACCCAAGTGCATATAATCTTGGATTTCCATCTCCTCCGTTTACCAAATCTAAAGCACTTCTTCTTTCCCGAACAGAAACATTTTTTTGTGGGTCAATAACATCATCAGCTACTTCCATTACCATGGCTTGCAGTGTATGAGAACCACCAGCATTCATATATCCTCTCCCATTAGAGTCTGTATTTACATATGCTACTACTTTTTTCTGCAATTCTTCTTTATGATCTTCCACCCATTCTGTAGAGCCTATTAATCCTGGTTCTTCAGCATCCCAAGCACAGTAAACCAACGTTCTTTTAGGCTTATACCCTGACTTAACCAGTTCGCCTATTGCACGTGCCTCTTCAAGTAATGCGACCATACCACTTACTGGGTCATTTGCTCCATGTACCCATGCATCATGATGGTTTCCTCTCATTACCCATTGGTCAGGATAAATATCTCCTTTCATTTTAGCAATAACATTGTGTGCAGGCTTTAGCTGCCAATCGAATTCAAGCTTCAAATGTACTTTTGCAGGACCTGGTCCAACATGGTAAGTAATGGGCAATGCCCCTTTCCATGATTGTGGCACTACTGGTCCATTTAGTGCCTTCAATAAAGGTTGAGCATCTTGATACGATATGGGTAAAACAGGAATTTTTGTGATCGTGGGTGCATCTTTTCGATCAATTCTTTTTGCTTTTTTAGTTGCTCCATAGCCAGGTGTTAGCACATCCCCAGGATATAGTGGCATGTCCATTACCGACCCTCGTTGTACACCTGTTTCATTTTTAAATGCACCATTTGGATATGTATCTCCTCTATAATAGCCATCATCTTTTGGGTCGGAATAAATTATACAACCAATTGCTCCTTTTTCGGCTGCTAATTTTGGTTTTATTCCTCTCCAAGATCCATAATACTTTGCGATAACAATCTTACCTTTTACATTAATACCCAATTTTTCAAGCTCATCGTAATCAGCAGGAATTCCATAATTTACAAATACAAGCTCTGCTTCTACATCTCCATCGGCAGAAAACGCATTGTAACTTGGAAGAAGCTCATCGGTTTGTTGTGTGTACTTGTCCTCATCAATAGGTATGGCAGAGAGCTTTGCCTTGTAAGTAGTAGGTGCTGTTAATTCGAGTAAACGAACTTTGGGATAAGGAAACAATACATGGTAGGTCTCAATTTTAGCATCAAACCCCCATGATTTGAATTGTTTCACCATCCATTCTGCATTTTGACGGCCATAATCAGTCCCCACATAATGAGGGTGAGCTGATAATCGCTGCATCCAATTATCTAAATTTTCTGCCGATAATTTTGTGTCAAATTCCTTTTCAAGCGTTTTTTGAGTTTTGGCATTGGATTCAGTAAAACCAATGATATTGTTTTGTGCTGATAATACCAATGGCGCAACCCACAGTATAAGAAGTATACAAGTTCTATTCATAATTTTAGTAGTTGAATGTTGAAGATACTAAATTCCTTTTTATTCACACTTAGGATAACGAATACCTCGAGGCTTGCCTCAAATAATTAAAAAAATTCCGAAATTCCTCGTAGGCTCTTCCCCGAGGTTGTTTATTTAAAGATATTGATATAGGTATTGAACCAATATTGTTTGCTTCGTTGCCCTCCGGTAATTTCTTCTAAAATTTCAAGTTTTTCTAACTCTGTAATTAATTTATAAGCTGAGGGCATCGAAATATGGGTTATCTCCTTTACTTTGTTAGCATTAATTATTGGTTTTTGGTATAGATATCCAATTACGGTTCTTGCATTTTTGGTTCTACTTCCAAGTTTTTGAAGTTTTTCATCAACTTCTTTTTGAAGTTTTAGAATTTTATCGAAAGTATCAATACTGCTTTTTGCAGTTTCAATTACACCAACAAGAAAAAACTTAAACCATTGTTCAATGTCATTTTGTTCTCGAACCTTAGTAAGGTTTAAATAGTATAGGTTTTTGTTTCTCTCAAAAAAGTCTGACAGATAAAGAATAGGCTTTTTAAGTATTCCTTTTTCAACCAAATAAAGAGTTATCATCAGCCTTCCAACTCTTCCATTACCATCAAGAAAAGGGTGAATTGTTTCAAACTGGTAATGAATTAATGCAATCTTTAATAATTCTGGAAATTGAATTGCGTCATTGTGAGCAAATTTCTCTAAATCGCTCATTAAATCATTAACTTCTTTATCTACAGAAGGAATAAATACCGCATCTAATATAGAAGCTCCTCCAATCCAATTTTGGCTTGTTCTAAATTCTCCAGGAACTTTATGTTTCCCTCTAACTCCCTGAAGTAGTATTTTATGAGTTTTCTTGATTAATCTTGAAGAAAATGGAAGCTTATCCAGTTCCTTTATTGCTGTATCTAATGCCTCAATGTAGTTTTGAACTTCCTCCCAATCATTTCTTTTTTCTTCGGAAACATCAGATTTGTCTTGAAGTGCTTCTTCTATGTTCGTTTTTGTTCCTTCAATTTTACTTGATTGAGTTGCTTCTTTTAATACATGCATACTTATGAATAAATCTATATTTGGGATGTATTCTGAGTACATGTCAAGCCTTCCTAGTTGTCTATCTGCTTTACTCAATAAGTTGATGATTTCTATGCTTGTCAAAGTCCATTTCCGATTAATTTTATCGGGCTGAAAACTTTTGTGGGTTTCTTGACTTACTTGATATCCAGAATTAAATTTTTTCATAATTATTTAATCAAACAAAGATAATGCTTAATTAAGAAAATTACAAATAACTTAAAT
>JAOUKH010000132.1 GCA_029882685.1 Cyclobacteriaceae bacterium | reverse complement strand
ATTATCCTTAAAATCTACTGAAACAGATTCATTACTTGAACTTTCTACGGTATAGACCAAGGTAGCTTTTCCAAAATTCAACACCTCCTCTACTTTTCCAGTAGAAGCCAATTCATTTGCCTCTGTTTGAGACATCCTTATCCGTAGTGTGTTACCTTTATTAATCCTGAGTTTCATGCTAGTATTCTTTATTACTTATATCCTAAATTTATTTTTTTCTTATATATCAAACCAATTATCCAGCTTTTACATTTTATCTCCCTCCCATACTTATTTAGTGTATTATTTTCATTGATTTACAAACTATTATTATCTTTTTACAGTAGCTAAATATAGCTGTTTTTTTGTCAGGTTTCATATTGATATTACTCGTTTTTAACAATACTCCACTAACATATTTTTTTGTATTAAACCATTATCGTAAAAAATTATGTATATCTTTAAACTTAAAATATATTGCCATGATTTTACTATCTATTATGCTTTCAGCACTCATTTCATTTAATAATAGCATACATGACTACAGCATTCAAGCTTTGGAGAGTGACCAAGAAATAAAACTGTCGGACTATGCTGGTAAAAAGATTTTAATTGTAAATGTAGCCTCGAAATGTGGTTTTACTCCTCAATACAAAGATTTGCAAAAACTCTACGAAATGTATGAGGACAAACTTGTAATTATTGGATTCCCTTGCAACCAATTTATGGGGCAAGAGCCTGATAGTGAATTAGCAATAAAAGAGTTTTGTGAAAAGAATTATGGCGTTACATTTCCGATGACCACCAAGATAGATGTAAAAGGAGAAAATCAACATCCTATTTATAAATGGCTCACACAAAAAAAACGTAATGGTGTGGATGACTACAAAATTTCCTGGAACTTTAATAAATTTTTGATAGATGAGAAAGGAAAACTCATTGGCTACTTTGATACCAAAACAGAACCATTCAACGAAGCCATTATAAAACTATTGGATTAGCGTTTTGAAAGAGTTTGTTTTTTGCTTTTAGAGCAAACATTCATATGATATTACACAACAACCTATCATAAATACTAAGGACGAAAATATCATACTCAATTCTGTTACTATTTTAAAATCTGATATAGTGTTTTTTATTATTTTCATAACAATCAACTATACAATAGCTGTGCCAAATGACAAAACAGTGATAAAGCACCATAAATGAATTGTTAAAGATCAGATAATTCTCATTAAACAACATTTTTCTTAAAAAGAGAATACTTCAAATACACAGATAATAGATTGAAAGCTAAAAACAAGATAATTCCTGTGGTATAATTTTATAAATGAGACTATAAGAAAAAATCAATTTCTATTTTAAACATATTTGCATAATTGAGACTAATATCATTGCCGTTTTTTTAATTTATATTGCATTTGAGATATTATAAAAACCAAACCTCTATAATGAATATAAAATTAGTAGCTACAGACATTGATGGCGTATGGACAGATGCTGGAATGTATTACGATAATGAAAATAATCAACTAAAAAAATTTAATGCCAATGATGGTGCAGGCGTGTTGTTATTAAAAACATTAGGAATACCTATATGTATTGTAACTGGTGAAGAAACCGAAATTGTAAAAAGAAGGGCTGCTAAATTAAAAATTGATTATTTATTCCAAGGATGCGATGATAAATGCATTAAAGTGTCATCGTTATGTGATGAATTAGGTATTTCTTTAAATGAGGTAGCCTACATTGGCGATGATTTTAATGATGTTAAATTACTTCGTAAAGCTGGAATATCTGCATGCCCTGCCAATGCTAGTGAGTATATAAAGAAAGAAGCCCAATGGAAGTTAGAAAAAAAAGGTGGAGATGGTGCTTTTCGAGAATTTGTGGAACGAATTTTATCAGAAAACAACCTGCTAGAATCTACTGTTGCAAAATTATTAGAGAATTTTTCCTAAAAACTGAACTAAATGAACCTAGTTCACTAATTTCAACATTCAATTTTTAATTATGAAAAAAATAAACTGGTTAAAAGATGTATTACCACATGTAATAGCTGTTCTTGTTTTTTTAATTGTTACTATATTATTTTTTAAACCTGTATTCTTTGATAATAAAACCTTATCTCAGCACGATATATTACAATGGGAAGGAGGTGCCAAAGAACTTATTGATTATAGAGAAGCCACAGGAGAAGAAGGCTTGTGGACTAACTCAATGTTTAGTGGTATGCCAGGCTATTTGGTGAATGTACACTGGAGCAATTACCCGATAAAAATAGTTCATCATATCATTTCTGTAGGACTTCCTCACCCTTTCAGTTTAATTTTTATTGCATTTGTCTCCTACTATGTTTTACTACTTTCTTTTGGTATTAGACCTTTTCTAGCTATTGGAGGAGCATTAGCCTTTGGACTCTCATCCTTCATGATTATAGGAATTGGCGCAGGACATAATGCACGAATTTCGGCTATTGCACTTGCCCCATTAGTAATTGCAGGCGTTCACCTTATGTTTCAAAATAAAACATGGCTTGGTTTCGGTTTAACAGCTATAGGTTTAGCTATGCATTTAAGAGTAAACCATCTTCAAATCACTTATTATCTGTTTCTAATTCTTCTTATTTACGGACTGATATTTTTAATTGATGCTATTAAGAAGAAAGAAGTAGGACGTTTTATCAAAAAATCTTCTCTCTTAATTCTAGCTGCACTACTTGCATTAGGGTCTTTTATTGGATCGTTTTGGGCTACATATGAATATGGTAAATATTCCATCCGTGGTAAGTCTGAGCTATCATCTGAAAATAATACCAATACTTCAAAAGATGGGTTGGACAAAGATTATGCTTTTCAGTACAGTAATGGGATAATTGAACCTTTCACATTACTTCTTCCTAACGTATTAGGAGGAGCTAGTGCTAACTATCTAGTTCAAGATCAGGAAAGTGCGACCTACAAGGCTTTAGCTCAAAATCCACAACAAGCTAATCAATTAGCACGATATACTTCAGCCTATTGGGGACAACAACCCATTACTGCACCTTATTATGGAGGAGCTGTTATTGTTCTATTATTTGCTCTTGGAGTAGCGTTTGCAGATAAAAAATATGTTTGGTGGCTGGTTTCAGTCAGTATATTAGGAATTATGCTTTCCTGGGGAAAGAATTTTTCAGGTTTCAACTATTTAATGTTCGATTATTTTCCTGGATACAATAAATTTCGCTCAGTTACATTTGCTATTATATTTCCTATTCTTGCCATGAATCTACTCGGTTTTCTTGGTCTTGAAAAATTGCTTGAAAAAGGGATAAACAAACAAACTCAAAAGAAAGCATTAATTGCTTTTGGATCAGTTGTAGGTGTTCTATTTCTTTTTTTACTAACAGGAGGGTTTGGCAGTTTTAAATCACCAATTGATGAACAATTACCTGTATGGTTGGTTTCTGCTTTAAAACAAGATAGAATAAGCTTACTTAGAGCAGATGCTGGGCGTGCATTAATCTTTATTCTTGCTAGTTCTGTAATCATTTATATGGTTTTGAAGTCAAAATTATCTCAAAACATTGCTTGGTCATTGATCGCCATATTAATACTTATTGACATGTGGAATGTTAATAGTAGAGTTTTTGGAGAAAACAACTATGGAAGAAGCCCGAAAAAAGAATTTTTTGTTGCTAATGGTGCTGATCTTGAAATAAAAAAAGACCCTTCACACTATAGAGTGTTTAATTTAATCAACCCATGGAATGATGCTCGCACATCTTATCACCATCAATCGTTAGGGGGGTATCACGGTGCTAAAATGCGCAGGTATCAGGATTTAATTGAGAATCACTTAGCTCCAGAAATGCAGCAATTAATTGATTCGTTACGAGCACAGTCATTTAATTTTAATAATCTAGGGGTTATTAATATGCTCAACACCAAATATTTTATCGCTGGTGCTGAGAAAAATGCTGTTATTCCAAATTACAACGCTAATGGTGCTGTATGGTTCGTTAATGATATTAAAAATGTGGCAAGTGCTAATGAAGAAATTCAGGCATTAAATGAAATTAATACCAAATCTACAGCCATTGTAAATAGTACTAACTTTAATTTACATACTGATACTTACAACAGTAATGGAAGTATCAGTATAGAGGAGTATAAACCCAACTATCTAAAATATAAAACTACAACTTCAGGTCAAGCTTTTGCTGTGTTTTCTGAAATATATTACCCTAAAGGATGGACTGCCACAATTGATGGAACACCTACAGAGATAATACAAGCTAACTATGTACTTCGAGGGTTAGAAATTCCATCGGGAGAACACATTATTGAATTTACCTTCTCTCCAAATGCCTACGCCATAGGAAATCCAATTATGTTAGTATCATCACTATTAATTCTACTAATTTTTGGTGGTAGTATTTTTATGTCGTTAAAGAAATAATTTGATATACTATCAAAACAATGAAGTATAATGAACTATGATATAGTTCATTATACTTCAGCCAAAAGGCTATGTTTCGATTCCATAACTTTATAACTGTTCTCTTCCAACTTTCCCTTTATTTTAAGTCTGTTTTTATAAGGTACAGCTACTAATATTTTGGGTCTATTTTTTATAGTCATAGGCATTCCTTCTATGGCTTCTTTTTCAACTCCATTCACTTGTATTCTAACAAAATCAACTTTTCTTAAAGAAGAAATTTGTATTATGTTGTCAATTGTATCACAGGGTACTACTTCTACCCGTTTATGCTTTACCACAGAGGCATCGGCACTATTTTTTTGAGCATCATCAAAATAAAAATCAAGTGTTCCCTTTTCCTTCCAAATGGCAACATTATAAAAATCGATATTCGAAATACCATTGTATTCAATGTTTTTCTTCATCAATTCAAAATTTTCTTTAACCGCCTCAACTGCTACAACCCTCCCCTTTTCTCCCACTTTTTCAGACATACGAATAGCCTGAAGTCCAATGAATGCACCTATTTCAATAACATGTGCTCCCGCATCTACATCTAAGTATTTTCCTTCATCAAAAGCCTCTTGCTTTGATTTAGGTCCTACATAACGAAAACTAATATCAAAAAGTACGTTCATACATTCTGGAGGAACATATCTTTTGATTTTTTTATTTAACAAAAAATACCATTGTTTTTGATATTCTTTAGCAGGATAACTAAAGAAATGATATCCACCATTTAACTTTACAAAGTGCGTTTCTTCAATTATTCCTGCATCTTCAATAATATCTTTCAACCGTTGATTGACTTTTCTAATGTCATTAAACATCTTGAAAAGATATTTCCATTTTTGAACTGAAAATATACTCCTTAACATATTATTGAACAGAAAATGGGTGAGTAGCCAAAGGAAGTTTTGCACTTGGGTGGTAATCTCCTTTTATTCCTATTGGCGAAGCATTTCTTATTTCATGAGCTAAATGAATTGAAGGCAATGTCTTTTCTAGTCCAAATCCATTACCCAAAATTACATTTTCATAACTTTTTGTATGTAAATCAGTGAAACCCCCGCTAAATTCAAATTCCGTATTATCTACTCTAATGGATCGAAAAGTGGGTATCTTATTATTTTTCACTTCTTTGGGTAAATTGTCACTATTTATACTTAAAAACCATCTTACTCTTGCTTTTTCAAGTTCTAAATACCCTGCAGCTCTGTCATGCTCATGCAAATGCACTACATTTTTCTGTACTTTACCAAAAACCCACATCAACATATCAAAAAAATGAATTCCAATATTTGTTGCAATCCCTCCAGATTTAGATAATTCTCCTTTCCAACTTGTATAATACCAATGGCCTCTAGAAGTGATATAGGTTAAATCCACCTCTTTTTTCGAATTAGAATCCGAGGCATCAATTTCATTTTTTAATTGGATGATACTTGGGTGTAATCTTAATTGCAAAATATTAAACACCTTATTACCTGTTTCCTTTTCTATTTCTTGCAGTGAAACAACATTCCACGGATTAAGTACGATTGGTTTTTCACATATCACATCTGCATTTTCACGTAAACCAAAACGAATGTGTGAATCATGCAAATAATTTGGAGAACAAACACTTACATAATCAATTTTATTGTTACTTCGTTTCAGCTTATCTATGTGCCTTCCAAACCGTTCAAATTCAGTGAAAAAATCTGCTTTTGGGAAATAACTATCCATCACGCCAACACTATCAAACTTATCAACAGCAGCCACTAACTCATTACCTGTATCTTTTATAGCTTTTAAATGTCTAGGTGCTACAAAGCCAGCTGCACCTATCAATGCAAATTTCTTCATTATTTATTTTATTTTTGATACTGAACCATTTTCCAACAAATACTTTTCTTTACTCTCTTCACAAATGGCAATATTTTCATCATTAAAATTAAGTTTATGTCCATATTCACTTACCCATCCTGTTTGTCTTGCAGGGTTTCCCACCACCAATGCATAAGGTTGCACTTTTTTTGTAACAACAGCTCCTGCCCCTATTAAAGCATATTCTCCAATAGGGTTTCCACATACAATAGTTGCATTTGCACCTATTGAAGCACCTTTACCTACATGTGTTTCTTTATACTCATCTTTCCTTATAATAGCACTCCTTGGGTTAATAACATTCGTAAACACCATTGATGGTCCTAAAAACACATCATCTTCACATTTCACTCCTGTATATATCGACACATTGTTTTGAACTTTTACATTATTACCAAGTACCACACCAGGTGAAACCACAACATTTTGCCCTATGTTACAACCTTTTCCTATCTCACAATCACTCATTATATGAGAAAAATGCCAAATTTTACTTCCTTCTCCAATTGAGCACCCTTTATCTATAACTGCTGTTTCATGAGCTTGATATAAAATAGCACTGTTCATACTTTTATATTTTTTTCACCACAAACCACAATAATAATTCATTAGAGAGCTTATTAGTATCCAGTTTTATACTTCTTAGCTTCTACACACTCTAAATTTGAGTAGTAAAGAAAAGAAAATTGCTGGTCAGACGACAGAGTAATGGATATTAAATTTTCAATATTTTTCTAAACTCATTACTGAGTTGAATTTTTTACTTATTTGAAGCTGGAAACGATTTTTATGATCGTATTAAAAAATAAGTGCTATTTAACCTCCTTGAGCTTCAATACTGCCAAATACTTTTGCGATAATATCACTAGCCCATGCAAAAGGGTCTTTTCTGATTTTCTTCTCTTCCTCTCCTACCAAATGAAATAGCCCATCTGTAGCTTTTTGAGTGGCGTATTCATCTAACGTAGCAGGCAATGAAAGATTTATATAGTCGCTTACCTTTAGTGTTTGTGTTCCTAGTAAATAATTAAATTCATATTGAAAGTTCAAAAAACCTACTAAATCTTGGTATATACCATTCGCTTTAGTTTGGTCAAGTGCATTTTTCACATCAGGCTGGAAGGCTGTGATAAGAGCTGTATTCGTGTTGGTATAAAAATAATCAGTTGCTGCTGTACTGTCCCCCTGTAAAATAGATAATCCATCAGATATTGACATATTTACAATTGCATTTCCAAATATTGGCAAAGCCTTATCAGCCGCATTTTCTGCTCCCTTATTCATCGCCACTATTAATTCCTCAAAAGGATCTATACTAATATTAGGAGCTAATAAAACGTAAGCCGACATAATATCTGCGTATTGAATATTTACAACTCCATTGAAAAGCGATATAGATTCATTTTGAATTTTATCTTGAAGTGCTTTCACTTCAGGAGGAAGTAGTATTTTAATGATTTCGTGTTTAAGGTAACCATCTTGTACAGATGCTGTTGCTACAGAGTTATCCAATCCAATATCGAGAGCAGCTTTAAGCCCTTCAACAATTTCATCATCAGACAACTGTGTAGTTAACAATTCTTCACAACTAAAACTAATTGGGAACAATAGAAACAAAATAGGAATTAGTAGCTTTTTCATAAAATTCAAGTATTTGTAAATTAAATATTGATGTAAGATAGTAAAATACAAAATCAAATCCTGTGCATTAATTACCAATACCTTACTTACATGAGTTCAAGACAAACTTATTCAATCATTAGGTCAACTCACCACAATATCTATTCTTTAGAAGACGTTTATTTGAGTATAACATTACAACCTAAAATAAAAACAAAAAACCATTATCTACTGATTAGCAATAAGTTATAAAATTAACAAAGAATTACTATAATATTATCGGGTTACTTGTCATTATAATACGGCATATATTTACTTAATTTAAGCATTTTAAAAACAACATAACATTTAATCAATTATGAATCTAATCAAAATTAATTTACTTGCACTAGTAATTATTGCTAGTATAAGTAGCTCTTGTAAAGAAGATGAACCAGTAGTAATATGCCCTTTCAAAGGGGTAATTGTAGAAGGTGGTAATGTTGCTTACTATCAGTACACTTTTGACCCAAGTGGAACTGGAAATTTAAGCAATATATTAGTTAGCTCAGATACAAGTTTCTATAATTTACAATACACTTATACCAATAATGTACTTAGTAGAATCAAACACATAGAGGGAGCAGGTGATACGGCCGTTCAAGTAAAGTATTATGATGTAGTGTATAATGGCACAGAAATAGATAAGTTTACAGAATACACTATTACTGACCCTATCACTAATACAGCTGTGTTGACCAATGAATCACGATTTGTATATAATAATGGTACTTTGGTAGAATTCCAGTCATACATGCCAAATGCTAATGGTACATTTTTCCAAATTGGGCATCTTGCTCTTACTGTGACTTCTGGGAATATTACTAAAAAAGAAACTCACATAGATCTTACATCTATATTTTCATTATTATTTGGTCAGGATCCAGCTAGTTACGCTCCAGTTTTAGCAAGTACTGAGGATTTTCAATATGAAAACACTCCAAATCCTTTAAATGGAAACCTTATTCCTTTTGATATTATGTTAGGGCTAAATGCAAATAACATTACCTCACATACTGTTACCGACTTAAACGGTGTGTCAAGTACTAACACCTATACGTACAATTATGACAACGCTAATGGTAGATTGTTATACAGCACTAACACTAATGGTCTACAAACAACCGTGCTATATACTAACTGCGCTAATTAGTCTGCAATAAAAGAGTCAAGAATGATATTTCTTGAGGGTTGAATATTTAGGATATTAAAAAAAAATTCCTAAATATTCAACTTATAGATTGTTTTTCAGAAAATTTAAAAGCCCCTTCAGAAAATTTTTCTAAAGGGGCTTTTTTAGTGATCCGCTCAGGACTCGAATTCACTTAATATTCATATTTTGATTTTGCCCCAAAAACAGCCTATACGAGCTGTAAATTAACTATTTAGCTATTTTTATAGGTTTTTAGAAATTAACCTAAATAAGATGAAATAAGAGTAAATAAAGAAAATGTCGGGAAGGATTAAGAACAATTACTATATTGTATTATCATATCAATTGTATTCCGATGGCTAACATTAGACCGATCATAAGAAAAGGCAAGACTGATAATGAAACTACGATTTACATCCGATTTACAGAAGGCAGAAATCACGATTACACAGTAGTTACAAAACACAAAATCAAACCATCACAATGGAATAATGAAAAAAATAAAGTAAGAAGAATTGCTGAGGTAAAAAATCGTGATGAAATAAACAATTACCTTAACAAAATTTGCACGCATTTAAATGAACAATTTGTAAAGGATTATAACGATGGTGTTTTAATTGATTCTGATTGGTTAAAAACTTGTTTTGAAAAATATCATAATCAAGACGGTAATAAAAAGGAAGATGTAAATTTAAATGTGTTTGTTAATTATTGTAAGTATTATATTAACAACCTCCCAAACAAACTTGACAAAAAAACAGGAAGATTAGGGGCTTCTCAAACTACGATTTGGAAATATAATAATGTACTCAATAAAATAATAAACTATCAAAAACATGCTAAGAAACAACTTCACCTCCTCGATATTAATGATGGTTTTCAGGTAGACTACATCAATTATCTAAAGGAAGTTGAAAAACTTAGCATTAATACAATAGGCAGAAACATTGTTTACATAAAAACCATATGTAATGATGCCGTAAAAAAGGGATATCAAGTGAGTCCACAATTAATTGAAATAACTGGATTTAAAGAAAAGACTAAATTCATTTACTTTAATGAAAACGAAATTGAGGAAATCATTAATTTCGATTTCTCAAAAACACCTTATTTAGATAATGCTCGTGATTGGTTAATAGTAGGACTACATACAGGGCAGCGAGTAAGTGATTTCATGAAGTTTAAGAAAACTACTATAAAAGGTGATTTTTTGGAATTTACGCAAGAAAAAACAAAAGCCTTAACAATAGTTCCTGTTCATGATAATCTTAAAAAGATACTTATTAAGAATAATGGTGATTTTCCTCGCAAAATATCCGATCAACGATTTAATGATTATATAAAGGAAGTTTGTGAAAGAGTAGGGTTTACACAATTAGTTGAGGGAGCTAAAATTAATCCACAGACTAAAAGAAAAGAATCTGGCATGTACGCCAAATATGAGTTAGTAACAAGTCATATATGTAGACGTTCATTTGCAACTAATCATTATGGCAAATTACCTACACCAATAATTATGAGCATAACCAATCACTCTACTGAAAAAATGTTCTTA
>JAOUKH010000130.1 GCA_029882685.1 Cyclobacteriaceae bacterium | reverse complement strand
GCCCGTTCCTTCAAGTTTGCAACTTGGAGGAAATAATGACAAACAAAAGACAACTATTAAGGTTTGATGTATCGTTTTGGGACATGAGCAAAGGTTTCAATATCAGAAGCTACAATAAGCCACAAGTTACAAACTTGTGGTAACGCATAATCATTTTTAACTTTGTGCTAAGAAGGTAACATCGATAGATAAATGAGTAATAGCTACACGATTAATAATCAAGAAGGTTTGTACTTTGTAACATGCACTGTGGTAAATTGGGTTGATGTGTTCACTAGGCAACGATATCGTGACATGTTATTGGAAAGTTTAGAACATTGTCAGCAGCAAAAAGGGTTGATTATTTATAGCTGGTGTATCATGAGTAACCACATGCATATGATTGTACGTGCCAACAATGGTGACTTATCAGGGATATTAAGAGATTTTAAAAAATATACAAGCAAAAAAATAATTGAATCAATAAAGTCAGCATCAGAAAGCAGAAAAGAGTGGATGGTCAATATTTTTTCTAAGGCAGGAAAAGAAAATAGCAATAATAAAAACTATCAGTTCTGGAAACAAGATAACCATGCCGAAGAGCTGTTGACAAATCAATTTACCAAGCAGAAACTCGACTATATACATCATAATCCTGTTGTAGCTGGCATAGTAGATGAAGCTGAACTCTATTTGTATAGTAGTGCAAGAGATTACAGCGGTAGAAAAGGATTATTGCATATTGAATTTGTTGGATAACAACCCGTTCCTTCAAGTTTGCAACTTGGAGGAAATAAAGCAAAGAAAAGACAACTATTAAGGTTTGATGTATCGTTTTGGGACATGAGAAAAGGTTTCAATATCAGAAGCTACAATAAGCCACAAGTTACAAACTTGTGGTAACGCATAATCATTTTTAACTTTGTGCTAAGAAAATATCGATAGACAAATGAGTAATAGCTACACGATTAATAATCAAGAAGGTTTGTACTTTGTAACATGCCCCCGTTCCTTCAAGTTTGCAACTTGAAGGAAATAATGACAAATAAAAGATAACTATTAAGGTTTGATGTATTGTTTTGGGAGATGAGCAATGGTTTCAACATAAGAAGCTACGTTTAACCCGAAACATAAAAATTAGCAACCATTTATAGTTAGCTATTAGTATAATAAAACATGAAAAATAGAATATACATACAGCAGTGGTTAGATTTTAAACCCTACGAAAGTCATACCACAACAGATATTTATTACCTAAAATTGAGTAATGAAGTGAAAGAAGCGATTTCCACCAATAGCCAATCATTAGTGTTGCAGGCGTATTTGCAACCACAAGAAATGAATAAATTGGCTTGTTTTCTTACTTCTTATTTTGAAGATATTATTTCGGAAACGAATCTGTGGAGTTCATTTGTAAAAAATCATAAAGAATTGTATAACAAGCAATTACCTTTTTATTATTTAGAGGAGTACATTGAAGATGAAATAAATCTTCAAGATGTTTGCTTTTTGATGTGGTATTTTATGAATACCATACAAGGGGAAAAATTTATTGCTCCTTTCAATGATTTCATTTTTGAAACAGCAGAAAAAGTAATGGTTCTTTTCGAGAAATCTTGGGATTACGCTCCAGAAAACGATTATCTAAAGAAGTTTTATCAAATAAGTGAAGATGAAACTGATTTTTATGAGGCCAGAGCCATAAATGATATAGTGCTGTTTCAATCGTATTTATTTTACCCCGACACTGCGCAAATTATTAAAGAGAAAGAACTTGAAATAATAAATAATCCCGATGTTAAAGAAAACGTTCAAATGTTTTTGAATGACAATAGAGATGATACATTACACAAAACGCATACACGTTTATTAAGCTTAACAGCTAAAGAGTGGGCAGCCAATATAATAGGGGGAAATCATCCGCTTAAAAAGGATTTCTTAAATATTTCTAACCGCATTAGAGGCTATTTTTTTTACAAAGGACAAGACAAAAAAAACGTTTTTATTGAACACATAGCTTCGGGGAAAAAATTCAACCTTACTAAAAAATCTTTCGATCATGGAGATTCCCTAGAAAAAATAGACACTATATTGTATATGGGCATTGCACAATGGCAGACCGAATGGTGGTTTTCGGGCATCTTTTTTCATCAACCCTTTAATGCTGATTTAATTTTAGACGAAAAAAATTCGATAGCATCCAGAAGGCAAGTCAATTTTTTAGATAATAAAGAAGATGTATTTGATGTGTTAGAAAAACAATACAAGGCTTTTTTAGATTATAATAACGGCTCTCCAATAGCATTTTTACCGTCAGAAAAAGTAGATGATTTTGTTAAAAATTATACGGAATATTTTAATGCTTCTTTAAAATTATCATCAAAAAAATATGAAGAGGCAAATCAAAGAGCAAGAGCCGAAGGCTTTATAGGAACAGAAGATAAGTCAGTAAAATATGATGATGTATCGGAGACGGCTTTAGTTTTCTTTAATCCTAAAAGTGGTGTAGAAATGATCTTAGCTGCCAATAGTGCTTTTCCATTACCCAATAATCCATATTTTGAGGAATCGGAAAGTGAAGAGCACATTATACGAGTACTGATGGATGAAAGCGTATCAGTAGAATTAGCAATGTACTGTATTGATAATTGTAAATCAGAACTCCCTTTTTTTAATGATGGTGTTGGTAAATCATACTTAGATGACATTGATTTTTTACTGCGTTTTTGGAAAAAGGATAATTATCACACCAAACCAGAAATAACATTTACAGGACAAGAAAAATAACAATGAGCATTACAGAGGACAACAACTAAGCGCTAATGATTTGCGTTAAGGCCTCCCTATAAGTAGTGCTGCACACCATTTAAACCGAATTAACTATGATTATCCGTTTATTATTCGGATAAAACAGAATAGAACATTATTTTTTATAGTAATTAAATTACTGTTTGGTGGGTTGGGTTATAGGAATATATCATTATCTTTAGGTGTAAAATATATACGTTGCTGTATTTTTATTTTATGGAGTATCGTAGTTAGTTAGTCTTTATGTCACAAACAAAATATGAAAAGAAGAACAATATCAACCTTAATCTTTCTAAGTACTGTTTTAACTAATAGTTACGGACAGAATTTTACTCCCATCGCAATAAATAACGCTCAAGGTGTTTACAACGGGGAAGTTGTTTGGGTTGATTTTGACAATGACAATGACTTGGATTTTATTATAACCGGTCAATCTAATACGAATGATCTTCACACAAGAATTTATCAAAATAATGGAAATGACACATTTGAATTATATACGGTACTAGGAGGGTATTCAGAAACAGGACTAGAATTAATGAACTTGAACGGAGATCAATTCATTGATTTGGTAATAAATGGAAGAAAAATTGGAGCGGGAAGCGACCCGACAAGTGTTTACTCAAATAACAATACTTCCTTTGAAATTCAAAATTCAAATATTGATTTTCTTCTTGGAGGAACATATGCGTCTGTTACAGCTAGAGATTGGAACAATGACTTAAAAGAAGATATCATTATTTCAGGCATTAATGGATTTGTAGATGGAAACCCTAATATTGAAACCATTCTTTACACAAGAGATCAAAACAATGATTTTATAAGTAGTTCTCCAATCACAGGTGGTGCTTACTTATCTGGTTTGGAACTTTTTGATATCGATAATGATATGGATTTAGATTTAATCATTTCGGGTAATAATGGAGATTTTCCCTATCAAAGAACAGATGTATACCTAAATGAAAACAACACTTTTATTTTATCTAATATAGCATTAGAGCAGCTTCAAAACACCTCTCTAGATGTTGGAGATTATAATAGTGATGGCTATTTGGATGTCATACTTACTGGATATAATGAATTCCTAAGAGACACTACTCTGTTATATAAAAATGTCGGAGGTGATCTAATTGTAATAGAAAATAGTGGACTCAATGGACACGTTGGAAGAAGCGGATCCGTTCAATGGGGTGATTATGACAATGACGGTGATTTGGATTTGCTCTTTAACGGTGAATCTTCAAATGAATGGTCTTTTGAAATCATGATTAATAATGGGAATGACCAGTTCAGCCATCTTGATGAAGTAAATTTCCAAAATTTAGCATACGGATCTGCATCCTGGGGAGATTATGATAATGATGGTGATCTAGACGTTCTAACAACAGGTTATGTTGATGTTAATAATCCTCAGTTGATTATTTATAAAAATAATCTTGCAACACCTAATACCCCACCAACCTCTCCACCTAACCTCACAACAAATTCATTTGAGATGAATAACGTAGATATTTCTTGGGAAAGCTCTTTTGATAATGAAACAAACTTCAATGCATTAACCTATAACCTTCATGTTGAAGATGCAGAATCTAATACTATTTTTTCTTCATACGCTAATCTTGAATCTGGATTTCTAAAAAGGGTATGGGAAGGAAATGTGGGGCTTTCCAATACCTGGCAATTTAAAGGTCTTGAAAATGGTCAATATTATGCATATGTGCAATCTATTGATGCTGGATACAAAGCATCTCTATTTTCTGATCCTTCTACTTTTTATATAGGGCTTCCTAACCCTCCTCAAAGTCTTTCTCTTAATGAGATAGATCATCTTCAACTCTTATGGGAAGATATATCTAATAATGAAGAGTTTTTTATAATTGAACGAAAGCTTGGTGCGGATGTAATGCTCGTAAAGTTTGACTCTGTTACAACGGATATAGTGTCATTTACTGACGAAAAACTTCCACCATCTTTTTCGGTTGAATACCGTGCCCAAGCTAGCAACCCTAACGGAGTTTCAGACTATTCTTCCATTGTATCATCTATTATAGATGGAACGCCAACTGAACTCAATATAAGTTTGCCAACAGGAGGTACTTCAATTAACTGGACTGATAATGCTATAAATGAAGAGTTTTTCATAATAGAGCGAAAACTTGGTGCGGAAGAAATATTTGTAAAGTTTGATTCTGTTACAACGAATACTGTATCATTCATTGATGAAAAACTCCCACCTTCATTTACAGTGAACTACCAAATACAAGCCAGTAATTTATATGGCGTTTCAGACTATTCTTCCATTGCATCATCTACCATCAATGGAACCCCAACCGAACTAAGCCTGTCAATGGTTTCAAATGGTGTTAAGCTAGGCTGGATAGACAATTCTATAACCGAAGAATATTTTATAATAGAACGAAAGCTATCAGGTAGTGACACTTTTGAGAAAATAGATTCAGTTAGTTCCAATATTACGGAGTTTGTCGACACTAACAATCTTGAGGATGAAATCATATATAGAATATATTCAAAAAATGAATTGGGAATTTCCGATTATTCTGAGGAAGCATCAATTGTAATATTAGCCACAGATAGTGAGCAGTTAAATAACTTTAAAATCTATCCCAATCCATTTAAGGAATCTTTTACTATAAGTACTAAAGATTTTAATCTTAAAGATTCAGAAATCAAAATTTTTAATTCAGAGGGTAAATCAATCCCATTCAGTGTCGAAGCAATTAACGAGAATAACATAACAATAATACTGAATGATTTATCAAGAACGTATTTTGTTAATATTGAAAACGGAAACAAGATACTTTCATTCAAAATATTTAAAAATTAACGTGCCACAGCATGTTGAATGTATATCTTCATACTTGTTCGGTTTAAGTAATTAAAGTAAGTTTCTGTGTGAAGCTCGCACTTTTAGGGTTTTAGTTTTTCATTACCACTTTCATCTGTTCACGTTAGACGATAAATTATACGCAGAAATTTTCTAAAATTTATGATAAACACGCCAATAACTCAAAAAGTACTTAGTTTGTTACTATTAAATAAACTATGGCGTTAAGCGTAAATTAAAATTTAGCAACAGCTATTAATAATATCAAAATGCCATATCTTCACGTTTTTTAATAATTATAATATGAAATACATAAGCACCATTTATATCATTCTAACCTTAATGCCATTAATATCTTGTGAGTTAGTAACTAATGATCCAGCTCCAATACTTAATATATCCAAGAGTGAAGTTCAATTTAATAAGAATATTACTTCCACGACAATAGAAATAAGTAATAGTGGAGAAGGGGAGCTAGAATGGGAAGTTTTAAATTCAAGTAACAATATCTCAGTAGATAAAACAACTGGAACTAACAGTTCTATTTTAAGCATCTCAATTGACATATTAAAGTATCAAGCAGGCATCACCAACGAAGGTATTACAATTCAATCAAATGGTGGCAATAAAGAAATATCAATAATTATCACCATTCCCACTCCTCCTCTCTTAATTATTTCAGAAACATCTATAGAATTTGATAAGGGTACTCAAACTGCCTTTTTAGATATTAGTAATGGCGGTGAGGAAGATTTGATTTGGGAAGTTATGAACTCAAGTTCAAACATTTCTATTGACAAAACTAATGGTTTAAATTCTGGGAGAATAAATATAGAAGCGGATGTATTTAATTATAGCCTAGGCACATTCTCTGAAATAATTAGTATTAGTTCAAATGGTGGTCAATCTGAAATAGCAATCACTATTACTTCGCACAATATAAGTGGCACATGGACTGGAACATATTCTTGGTCATGTAATGCAGAACTTACTGGCCAAATGGAAATTTCTTATACTATAATAGATAACCATGATGGTACTTTTTCAGGTGAGGTAAACTTAAATAATGCATCTTCTACATTTATCGATGGATATGTATATGAACCTGGAGTTAATGCTCCAGAAGGTGAAATGTATGTTTATTTATTTTTTCCAGGGGTACCTGGAAGCTACGTAGAAAACGACTTTGATGGCTATATCGATATCGCTACGATAACAATGGAAGGAAGCACAAGTAATGGTGATAGTGCAGCTTACCCAGGTGAATCGGAAGGGTGCAGTGCTGACCAAGGACCAAGTGGCTCTGTTACAGCAAATCTTTCAGAATAGTGTAAAAGTAAATCAAAAATATGAAGAACAGTATTGAGGTGATCAGTAGACTCAAATCATCCTTTTTACCCGTTCCTTCAAGTTTGCAACTCCCGTTCCTTCAAGTTTGCAACTTGGAGGAAATAAAGCAAAGAAAAGATAACTATTAAGATTTGATGTATTGTTTTGGGAGATGAGCAATGGTTTCAACTTCATAGCAGATAGTACAAGCCACAGGTTACAAACTTGTGGTAGCCTAGATTCGATTCAGGTTATGGTCTACATAAAATAAAAAGCTCTGTATTTATACAGGACTTTTTTTGTTTGGAATTTGATGATTATCTTTCAAGGTATTAAAGTATTATTGAATAATCACTCCAAAATGAACGCTAAACTACAGCAGCAAATTTTATTTCAGAAAATGAACCCTTCGCAGGTCGATGATGAATTGCGTCATTTTCGAGAGGGATTCCCTTTTATTAAGATTATTAAACCTGCCTTAATAGGTGATGGGATTGTGGTGGTTTCTGATACATTGGCTAGTGATTGTATTTCATATTACTCAGATAAATGCAAATCGTTAACGATAGTGAAATTTGTGCCCGCTAGTGGTGCTGCGAGTAGAATGTTCAAAGCATTATATGATTTTCTTGACGATGAAGAAATGACTGAAATTATTCAGGTATTCATTGATTCAATCGATAATTTTGCATTTTCAACGGTGCTGGATGAAGCATTGAGTCATCAAGGAAGCGCTATCAAGAAACTAATCGATCAAAAAGAGTATAAAAAACTCATCCGTACTTTATTACACAAGGAAGGATTAAACTATGGCTGGTTGCCCAAAGGGCTACTTCTGTTTCATAAAGGAGAGAATGATGTAATAACACCCGTAGAGGAACATTTGAGAGAAGCGATAGCCTATGCTGTTGGGAAGGATGATGGAATAACTATTCATTTTACTATTTCTCCAGAACATTTAGATGGTTTTCAGAATCTTTTGGATGAATTGATGTTGAAGTTTAAAAAACATAATATTAATGTCACTTTTTCACAGCAAAAAGTAAAAACCAATACCATAGCCGTTGATTTACAAAATCAACCTTTTGAAGATGAAGATGGAAGTCTGATCTTTCGGCCCGCAGGTCATGGGGCATTAATAGAAAATTTGAATGACATTAACGCTGACCTTATATTTATCAAAAACATTGATAATGTTGTGCCAGACCGGTTGAGGGATGAAACCATTACCTATAAAAAAATACTGGCAGGTTGGTTGCTTTCGGTGCAGCAGCAATCTTTTTCGTTTCTTCATCAGTTAGAAACTGATACATCAGAAAACCTTATTATCGAAATAGAAAAATTTATGCAAAATACGATGTGTATTCATTTTCAGGAAGAATACAAACATTGGAACATAAAGAAGAAAATAGCGTATTTGATAAAAAAACTAGATAGACCAATGCGTGTGTGTGGTATGGTGAAAAACACAGGAGAACCAGGTGGTGGTCCATTTTGGGTAGCGGAAAGCAATGGGGAAGTATCTCTTCAAATTGTAGAAATGTCACAACTCGATCTGCACGATGCTAATACTCAACATTGCGTTCAAAAAGCTACTCATTTTAATCCTGTTGACTTGGTTTGTGGGGTGAAGAATTATAAAGGAGAAAAATTTAATCTTTTAGAGTACAGAGATATAAATACTGGTTTTGTCACTCAAAAATCAAAAAGCGGGAAAGAGCTCAAAGCTTTAGAGTTGCCAGGTTTATGGAATGGAGCAATGGCCAATTGGAATACGTTATTCGTTGAAGTACCACAAATCACGTTCAATCCTGTAAAAACCGTCAATGATCTATTGAGACAAGAGCATCAATAAAATATAGTAGTTAGAAATAAAAATAGTAAAATAATCATTTGACTATATTCTAGTAATTGATTTGTACTATTTTTTTGAATATTAATCACAATAAAATGTCTATAAAAAATAAACCAGATAGAAACCTTGCCATGGATATGGTGAGAATTACCGAAGCTGCGGCTATATCAGCTGCCAGATATATGGGAACGGGGGATAAGGAAGCTGGAGATCAAGCAGCAGTAGATGCTATGAGAGCAGTTTTGGAAACGGTACCTGTAAAAGGCACGGTAATAATTGGTGAAGGAGAAAAGGACGAAGCGCCAATGCTATACAATGGCGAGCTAGTAGGGATGGGGATTGGCCCAGAAGTAGATGTGGCTGTCGACCCAGTTGAAGGGACTAGTTTATTGGCCTATGGAAGACCAAATTCAATTGCGGTGATAGCCATGTCTGAAAAGGGGAGTATGTGGCATCCTGGAAATTCGTATTATATGAACAAATTAGTAGTAGAAAAAAAGGCTAAAAATGCAATAGATATTACTAAAACACCTACCGAAAATTTATTGGCAATAGGAGAGGCGTTATGTAGGGAGGTGAAAGATTTAACCGTATTTATACTTGACAAACCTAGGCATAATAAAATGATTGATGAGATTAGGGCATCGGGAGCCCGTATAGCCCTTCATAGTGAAGGAGATGTGATGGGAGCATTGATGGCGGCTATCCCAGGTACGGGGATTGATGTATTAATGGGTATTGGTGGCACCCCTGAAGGGGTTATTGCTGCTGCTGCGGTTAAAGCCTTGGGAGGTGGTATGCAAGGGCAAAGAGCTCCGCAGATAAAAGAAGAAGAAGAAAATTTAAAAAATGATAATGTAGATATTGATGAGGTCCTTTTTTTAGATAATTTGATCAACTCAGATGATGCATTTTTTGCTGCTACTGGAATAACGGACGGCTCTTTTCTAGAGGGCGTACACTTCGATAGAGAAGCGGGAGTTACGACTCATAGTTTGGTGATAAGGGCACTGACGGGCTCTGTTAGAAATATAAAAGGGCAACATCAATTAAAAAGGCCAATTGATTTTAAAAACAGAAATACAAAAGAAGATTTTACGGTTTAAGCTCGTTGGTTTGAAGGAAAGTACAGCATTAAATAAAAATAGCATAAACAAACGAGTCTACTTTTATTCACGTAATAGTATAGGCTTATTGTAGTCTTTCACAATTCATATTTTCGATATAATAGGCGTTTTTTTTGATGTTTTGATTACTAAATCGTTTTTTTGTAGCAAGAATTGCATTATTTCTTGTGCCAATTCCCCTCTTATTTCGTCTAAAAACTTAATAATCAATGAAATACATCGTTTCTTTCCTTCTTATTCCGATTGCTTCAATTTGTTTTGCTCAAAACTCGAATATCAGAAAAATTGATTTGTATGACCCTGAAATAACGTTATCAGAAATAGTAGCTGCTCCTTATTTTTCAAGGGAATTACTTCATTCAGAAGTGGATTATCAAGGAAACGAAGAATTTTATGTGTTTGGACCAAACGGAAATGGCAATATTCAATTTTTATGTCATGGAGATTGTCTACAAGAAGAGGATGAAATGGGAATTTCCTATCCGTTAGGGATACTTGGAAATATTAATGAAGAAAATACGTATGCTCATCCTATTTATTTGAAAACTACAGGAAATATTGCGTTAGGTGAATATGAAATTAAAGTGACCAGAAATGGTAAAACCGTTCATATCAGAAAGTTTAAAATTGTGAATGATAAGCCTGTTCTTAAGTCTTTTACCATTACGTATCCTAATGGTGAGAAGTTGGAAAATTTATTAACTGTTGATAAATCAAGATCGCTTACCAATACTACAATCCAATTACAAGGAGATCACCTAGACCAAGC
>JAOUKH010000129.1 GCA_029882685.1 Cyclobacteriaceae bacterium | reverse complement strand
AAACTATCTATACAAAAATAAAAAACCCTGACGATTCTGTCAGGGTTCAACCAAAATAATGTTTTTAACTTATTTAGTGATTAGAAAGATATTCAGCTACACCTTCGTGGGTTTCTTTCATTGCATCCTTACCTTTTGACCAGTTAGCTGGACAAACATCACCATGTTCTTCATGAAACTGTAATGCATCCACAACTCTCATTGTATCCTCAACGTTTCTGCCTATTGGCTCTACATTAACTAATTGGTGTTTTACAATTCCTTCTTTGTCTATTAAAAACAACCCTCTAAATGGAACTAAAGTTCCTGTGGAAATCATTTCTCCCTCTTCATTGTAATCCCATTCTCCTTGTAATACATCGTAATTAGCTGAAATTGTTTTATTAGTATCAGCTACCAATGGATAAGTTACTCCCTTTATTCCACCTTTGTTTTTTTCCATTTGTAACCATCCCCAGTGTGATTGCTCTGTATCTGTTGAAACAGCAATTACTTGTACATTTTTTGATTCAAATTCAGCTAATGCTTCTTGAAATGCAAACAATTCTGAAGGACAAACAAAAGTAAAATCTTTAGGGTAAAAGAATAATACTACATATTTTCCTTTGTAATCACTCAATGAGAATTCACTAACTATTTCTCCACCATTGATAACTGCTTGTGCAGTAAAATCTGGAGCTTTTTTTCCTACTAATACCATGAGTTTAATTTTAATTTTTGATAAATATTCTTTCTTACAAAGTTACTAACTGATCCACTATCAGCATAACCAAAGGTGTTAAATTTTTACGATGCTTTGATAGATAGTACTTATAAGTTGTTATAGCTTCAAAGCTACTATTATAGAGTTTATTTCATTAAATTATATATATTTAGTATGCAATTAATAATAAAATATGAAAAATATATTTCTAAAAATCGGTTTCTTTCTATTTATTGGTTTACTAATAACTTATTCTTCAGCCAAATCTCAAAGTAATATAAATGTTCTTCTTGAGATTGTACAAGAAGACAAAAATGCTGGAACTCAAGATGCAAATACACTTTTAGAAGGCTACATGAGCCCTCTCATGCATGGATTGGGTATAGGGATGAACAATGGTTGGTTCAATACTGCGGCACCACATAAATCATTCGGAATGGATATAGGATTTGTTGCCGGATTGGCTTTTGTTCCTGATGATGAACTTACCTTTCGTCCTACTAACATGAATTTAATAGATGATCCTCAAAGTGATTTGCCTACAATTTTCGGTTCAAGTATTGCTCCTCAACCACTAAATCTGAAATCTCCAAGAGTTGGTCAAGTTGAAATGATACCTGGAATTGGAATGAAAGATAAAATTGGTTTTAATGCTGTTCCATTTGCTGTTCCACAGATTGGTTTAGGCATAGTAAAAGGTACTGATATTAAGTTTAGATTTTTGCCAGAAACTAGCATTAGTAATAATAGTACAATTGGCTTATTAGGATTTGGCATTTTGCACGATATAAAACAGTACTTACCTGTCGTTAAAAAAATACCTTTCGATTTATCCGTTATGGTTGGCTATACTAAAATATCCATGAATATGGATTTAGAGGATCCAAATACTGGAACTGTGGGTAATGCAGAAATTGGGTTTAATAGTTTAATTTATCAGGCATTAATATCTAAAAAACTATCAGTGATAACACTTTATGGTGGGTTAGGTTTTAGTTCAACTAATTCTGGACTAAAATTATTAGGCGATTATGATCTTGATAAAGATGGAGTGATTAATTTAGTTCCATCAGGAGTAGATGTGCAAGACCCTATTGACTTATCATTTAAAAAAGGAACTCCTAAATTTACTGCAGGATTCCGTTTAAAACTCGCAATTTTCACATTAAATTTTGATTACACCCTACAAAAATATCAATCGTTTAATATGGGATTTGGGTTTAGTTTTAGAGAAAATGATGGAGGAACTATTTAAACTTTCAATTTCTTATCCCTGTTAATGACTCAGGTTACAATTTTATTCCTGTGGGCACAACATTTGAGTACGAAAGAAACCAAATAGAGAGTCAGTGAAGTCTAGCCTATCGTGTATTAGGGCACCTCCAGGATTGTGATTTAATGAATTTTACAAAAAATAGAAGAAGCTTTTTTATTTACAAATGTTTAATCTTGGAGGTCTCAGCACTTCTAGTTTTAACCCGAATCATGCGATAGGATTCGTTATGAGATTCAAAAGAACAAAGTATCAGCGAGTTATGGACGAAAATCATAGCACCGCTATGCTTAAGGACATAATTTGAGTAAAGCGGCTGATTCACAGTTGTTTTGGATCGGAATACCTGCCTGGCCGGCAAGGCAGGGATTTTCTATTGCATATTTCGGGTTTAAATGCGTTTTCCCTGTACGGTGTATAAAATTGAGTAATAGATTCACCAGAATTTATTAACTTTCACTGATACTAACTAACCTACAATGAAACATACAATATTTTTCTCGTACTTTATCTTATTCTCATTTTTTGCATTTTCTCAAAAATTTGATCAGGAACAACTTAATTCTTTATCTGCATCTTATGCGAAAAATTCCTTTCCGTTACTCAAAGCTCTATTAAGTATTCCAAATGATGCCTCCTACCCCACAGATATTGAGAAAAATGTACAATGGTGTGAACATGCCTTCAATACTAGAAATTTCACTACTACAAGAATAGAAACAGCAACTGTCCCCTTGCTTTTAGCAGAACGAAAGAATAAAAAAGCAAAAAAGACAGTGCTAATTTACCTTCAAATTGATGGTCAACCTGTTGATTCTTCCAGATGGTTTCAAGAAAATCCATATCTACCAGTTTTAAAAAAACAAAATGCCAATGGAAATTGGGAAGAAATACCTTGGGACAATATAGAAGAATATAATGATGAATGGAGAGTGTTTGCCCGTTCTGCATCTGATGCAAAAGGTCCTGTGGCTATGTTTCTTGCATCTATTGATGCTATTGCTAATGAAAAGTTTGAACCAAATTTCAATATTAAAGTGATTATGGATTTTGAGGAAGAACTCGGGTCTCCTCGTCTGCCACAAGCTGTTAGGGATAACACCGAATTATTGAAATCCGACATGCTCATTATATTCGATGGCCCAAGGCATATAACCAATAAACCCACATTGACTTTTGGTGCAAGAGGTATTGCCACAATTACTCTAACTACCTATGGTCCAGTGGTGGCGCAACACAGCGGACATTTTGGGAATTATGCTCCAAATCCTGCACTTCGATTGTCCAAATTACTTGCTTCAATGAAAGATGATGAAGGTAGGGTAACCATTCCAGAGTTCTATGATGGCATTACCATTGATCCCGAAACCGAAAAAATCCTAAGAGCAGTGCCAGATGACGAAAATCAGATTCATGATAGACTCCAATTAGGAAGCGTTGATAAAGTAGGTAGTTATTACCAAGAGTCTATTCAATACCCTTCTTTAAATATTAGAGGCATGCAATCAGGTTGGATTGATAAAAAAGTGCGTACAATAATCCCAGGATGGGCTAGAGCTGAAATTGATGTACGTCTAGTACTCGAATCTGATCCTGAAAGATTAATTCGATTAATAAAACAACATATTGAAAATGAGGGTTATTATGTAACTGATAATATTCCTACCAAAGCTGAAAGA
Organism: Cyclobacteriaceae bacterium; assembly: GCA_029882685.1. GTDB lineage: Bacteria > Bacteroidota > Bacteroidia > Cytophagales > Cyclobacteriaceae > JAOUKH01. Next base: position 7,136 of record JAOUKH010000129.1, on the reverse strand, counting down.
ATGAATAACGCTAAAGTAGCCACTTTTAGCTCAGAAATTTCCTATCAATCATTCCGAACAGATTTTGACTCCGAAGTAGGTATGTGGCTTAGAAGAGCAACAGAAAAAGCATTTAATGAAGCACCTATTATGATTAGAATGAGTGGTGGGTCTATTCCAATTTCACCGTTTGTAACTACACTAGGTATTCCCGCAGTTACTGTACCTACCGTAAATAGAGATAATAACCAACACAGCCCCAACGAAAATATCCGTTTAGGAAACTATCGTGAAGGAATAAAAACCATGATAGCAATTTTAACAGAAGAGTTATGAAAAATATTTAATACAGAGAATTTCAGCAGAAAACAAGTAATCTAATACTTTAGAAGTAGAGCTAATTTGCTATACATTGCAGATAATAGTTTGTTAATTAATAAATACTTCCTAATTTTGAGGAAAAATAATTTCAGATGAAAATCATACCATTACATCATCATCATTTTCACAATTGCAATCAGGCGATAAGGAATTGATATGTGTAATAGTTAATAATATCTAAACCCCGTCTGAGCAAATCAAATGGGGTTTTTCTTTTATTAACCTCAATGTTTGCTCAGACCAAAAAAATGAAAATGAGTAAACTAAAAATTGCAGTCCAAAAAAGTGGACGATTAAATCAAGACTCTCTAAAGCTGTTGAAAGATTGTGGGGTAGCAATAGAGAATGGTAAAGACCAACTAAAAGTAAACGCCCCTAATTTCCCTTTGGAAATTTTGTACTTAAGAAATTCAGATATTCCTCAATATTTAGAAGATGGAGTAGCCGATATAGCTATAATTGGTGAAAATCTTCTTATAGAAAAACAAAAGAAAGTTGAAGTAATTGAAAAGCTCGGGTTTTCTAAATGCAGAGTATCCTTAGCTGTTCCAAAAGAAATTAAAGACAATTCATTAGCTTATTTTGAAGGTAAAAAAATTGCCACTTCTTACCCTAATACATTAAACGCTTTTTTAAAGAAAAATAATATCAATGCAGAAATACATGTTATTTCTGGATCTGTTGAAATCGCTCCCAGCATTGGTCTAGCAGATGGAATTTGTGATATAGTGAGCTCTGGAAGTACACTTTTCAAAAACGGATTACGAGAAACAAAAGAAATATTAAAGTCTGAAGCTGTTCTCGTAAAATCACTTACCCTAAGTAAAGAAAAAGGACAAATATTAGACAAGCTTTTATTTAGAATGAAAGCTGTATTAAGAGCCAAAAACACCAAATATATCTTGATGAATGTGCCTGATTCAAAAATAGAAGAAGTAAGTTCTATTTTGCCAGTATTGAAAAGCCCAACTATTCTTCCTTTAGCAGAAAAAGGGTGGAGTTCTCTTCATAGTGTAATTGATGAAGATAAATTTTGGGATGTAATTGATGAATTAAAAAATGCTGGAGCTGAAGGAATTTTAATAGTCCCAATTGATAAAATGGTATTGTAATGAAAGTTTTCAAGAATCCAGATATTAAAAAATGGCAAGAATTAGCACTTCGCCCAGAAATTGAAAAAAATAAACTAGACAAACTTGTTAATTCAATTTTACATGATGTTAAAATCAAAGGAGATAAAGCTCTTTTTCAATATGCTGAAAAATTTGATGATGTGAAACTAGAGCAGATTGAAATAACAGATGTAGAGCTTGCCGAAGCTAAAATCTTAGTGCCTGATGAATTGAAATCTGCAATTGAAATTGCTAGGCAAAACATTGAAAAATTCCATAGTTCACAAAAAACTGAAGAGCAAATAATTGAAACTACTGCTGGTGTTAAGTGCTGGAGAAAAAGTGTAGGAATAGAAAAAGTAGGATTATATATTCCAGGTGGTACAGCTCCTCTTTTTTCAACAATATTAATGCTAGGCATTCCAGCAAAATTGGCTGGCTGCAACGAAATCGTTTTATGTACACCTCCAGATCAAAATGGAGAAATAAATCCTGCTATATTATACACCGCAGATTTAATTGGAATTACCAAAATATACAAAGTTGGTGGAGCTCAAGCTATTGCTGCTATGACATATGGCACAGAAACAGTTCCACAAGTATATAAAATTTTCGGGCCAGGAAATCAATTTGTTACCAAGGCAAAAGAATTAATTCAGCAAGAAGGAGTAGCAATTGATATGCCTGCTGGACCAAGTGAAGTTCTCATAATTGCTGATGAAACAAGCAATCCAGCATATATCGCTGCCGATTTATTGTCGCAAGCTGAACACGGGTCAGATAGTCAGGTTATTTTACTATCTAATAACGTATCGATTATTAATCAGTCGATAGTTGAAATTGAAAAGCAGTTGGCTCAATTACCAAGAGTAGGTATAGCTACAATAGCATTAGAAAACAGTAAAGCTATAGAATTAAATAGCATAGATACATGCTTGGATTTTAGTAATTTATATGCTCCTGAACATTTAATAATTGCTTCTGAAAACGCTTCCAAATATATCGACAAAGTAGTAAATGCAGGTTCTGTGTTTCTTGGTAATTATAGTTGCGAAAGCGCAGGTGATTATGCAAGTGGAACAAATCACACATTACCAACAAATGGCTTTGCTAAAAGTTACAGTGGAGTTTCACTTGACAGTTTTCAGAAAAAAATAACTTTTCAAAAGCTCAATAGCGAAGGTATAAAAAATATAGGTTCAGCAATTGAAAAAATGGCTGAAGCAGAAGGGTTATTTGCACACAAAAATGCAGTTTCAATCAGATTGAAAAATATTAATAATGTTTAAGTTAGAAAGAATAGTAAGAAAGAACATCTTATCGCTCCAACCTTATTCTAGTGCTAGAGATGAGTTTAGCGGGACTTCAGGTGTGTTTTTAGATGCCAATGAAAACCCTTTTGGGAAACTAAACAGATATCCTGACCCTTACCAAAAAGTTCTAAAGCAAAAACTAGCTAAACTAAAAAAGGTAGACAATGATAATATTTTTGTTGGAAATGGCAGTGATGAAGTAATTGATCTTGCATACCGAATTTTTTGTGAACCAAACAATGACAAGGTATTGACCTTCTCCCCTACTTATGGGATGTATGATGTTTCTGCTGCTATAAATGCTATTGAATTAATTAAAATCCCTTTAACTGATAAGTTTCAAATAGATTTAAATTTGACTAATGATTATTTATCTGAAAGTGCTCTAAAAATTATTTTTATATGCTCTCCAAATAATCCTACAGGTAACATAATTGATAAATCAGATATTGAATATCTATTAAATAGTTTTAAGGGCATTGTTATCATTGATGAAGCTTATATAGATTTTTGTTCTTCTGAATCATGGTGTACAATGTTAGATCAATACCCTAATTTAATTGTTAGCCAAACTTTCAGTAAAGCCTGGGGTTTAGCAGCTGCTAGAGTTGGAGTAGCTTATGCAAGCAAGGAGATAATTCAATTATTTAATAGGGTGAAACCTCCTTATAACATGAGCGAACCTAATCAAAATGCAGCCATAAGTGCATTATCTGATTACAATAACTTTTTGGAAAACATTCAAGCCATAAAAAAAGAGAAAGAAAAACTAACACTCGAATTAAATCAACTAGATCTGGTGATGAAAATTTATCCATCTGACGCTAATTTTTTACTGGTAGAAGTTACCGATGCTAATAGGATTTATAATGATTTAGTAGACCAAAAAATAATAACAAGAAATAGAAACAATGTCATTAGGAACTGCATTCGTATTTCAATTGGAACACCAAAGGAAAATGAAATATTATTAAATGCTTTAAAAAATATAAATAGATGAAAAAAGTACTTTTTATAGATAGAGATGGCACTATAGTCATTGAACCTCCTGTAGATTATCAACTTGATAGCTTGGAAAAGTTAGAGTTTTACCCTGGTGTATTTCAATGGTTATCCAAAATTGCTCATGAATTCGACTATGAATTAGTAATGGTAACAAATCAAGATGGATTGGGGACAACTTCTTTTCCTGAGGAAACTTTTTGGCCTGCACAAAACAAAATAATCGAAGCATTTAAAAATGAAGGGATTGAGTTCAGTGAAATATTAATAGACAAAAGTTTCCCTGAAGACAATGCACCAACACGAAAGCCAAGAACGGGTCTGCTCCAAAAATATATTTATGGTGAATACGATTTAAGGAACTCCTATGTAATCGGGGATAGATTAACTGATGTTGAACTAGCCAAAAACTTGAAGAGTAAAGCCATTTTTATTGGAAAAGAAAAAGTAGCTGATGCAGAATTGGTTACAACAAACTGGTCAGACATTTACACTTTCCTAAAATCGAAACCTAGAACGGCCACAGTAAATCGAAAAACCAATGAAACAAATATTAATATTGAAATAAATTTAGATGGCACAGGAAAGAATAGTATTTCAACTGGACTAGGTTTTTTTGATCACATGTTAGAGCAAATTGCCAAACATGGTAATATAGATTTAGAAATAAAGGTTGATGGAGATTTAGAAATAGATGAACACCACACTATAGAAGATGTGGCAATAACTTTAGGAGAAGCTTTCATAACAGCTTTAGGTTCAAAAAAAGCAATAGAACGCTATGGATTTTTATTGCCAATGGATGAATGTTTATCTCAAGTAGCAATTGATTTTGGAGGAAGACCATGGTTAGTTTGGGAAGCAGATTTCAAAAGAGAAATGATTGGTGAAATGCCTACTGAAATGTTTATGCATTTTTTCAAATCATTTAGTGATGCTGCCAAATGTAATTTAAACATAAAAGCAGAAGGCGAAAACGAACACCACAAAATTGAGTCTATTTTTAAATCTTTTGCGAAAGCAATAAAGATGGCCAAATCCAAAACAGATAATTTTTCAATACCGAGTACTAAAGGAACTTTATGATAGCAATAATTAAATATAATGCAGGCAATATCAGTTCTGTAAAAAACGCATTAACCCGATTAGGCTATAAAAGTATCATCACAGACGATCCTGAAGCTATACTTAATGCTGAAAAGGTTATCCTTCCAGGTGTAGGTGAAGCTAGTTCTGCAATGAAGTACTTGATCCAAAAAGGGTTAGACAAAGTGATTTTATCTATAAAAAATCCTATACTAGGTATTTGTTTAGGCCTTCATATAATGTGCGATTATAGTGAAGAAGGAGATACCAAATGCTTAAATATTTTTAATGCAAAAGTGAAAAAGTTTCCCAATAGAGATATTGTTCCACATATGGGTTGGAATAATTTTAATAGCATAGATGGAAGTTTGTTTAATAATATTTCTATTGATAACAATGTTTATTACGTACATGGCTTTTATGCAGAGATATGCAGTCAGACAATTGCAACATGTGATTATATAGAACCATTTAGTGCTGCTATGCAAAAAGATAACTTCTATGCTACCCAATTCCATCCTGAAAAATCTGCAGACATTGGGGAACAATTACTAAAAAATTTTTTAGAACTATGAGATTAATACCTGCAATAGATATAATAGATGGTAAATGCGTGCGACTATCAAAGGGAGATTACAACACCAAAAAAGTATACAATGAAAATCCTTTAGAAGTTGCTAAAGAATTCGAAGATAACGGAATTAAATATTTACACTTAGTAGATTTAGACGGTGCAAAATCCAAACACATTGTTCATTATAAAATACTAGATTTAATCACCTCAAAAACTAATTTAAAAGTAGATTTTGGTGGAGGGTTAAAATCTGATGAAGATTTAAATATTGCTTTTGATTGCGGAGCTAACCAAATTACTGGAGGAAGTATTGCTGCAAATAATCCTGAACAATTTTTAAAATGGTTAACTAACTATGGTGCTGAAAGAATTATTTTAGGAGCGGACAGTAACAATAGAAAAATATCTACCAATGGATGGCTTGAAACCTCAGAATTAGACTTGATTGACTTTATAAAGAATTACGAAGTAAAAGGAATACAGAATGTTATTTGTACAGATATCGCTAAAGACGGAATGCTACAGGGTTCTTCAAATGAATTGTATGTTGAAATACTAGCTAAAACAAAAGTGAATTTAATAGCAAGCGGAGGGGTTTCCTCTATTAACGATTTAGAACAACTAAAAGAAATTGGTTGCGAAGGTGCTATTATTGGTAAAGCCATTTATGAAGGGAACATTTCTTTAAAAGAACTACAAAAGCTATGTTAAAAAAAAGAATAATACCTTGTCTAGATATCAAAAATGGACGAACTGTAAAAGGCATCAATTTCGTTGATATTAAAGATGCAGGTGACCCAATTGAACTGGCCAAAAGCTATGTAGAACAAGGGGCTGATGAATTGGTGTTTTTAGACATAACCGCTACTATTGAAAACAGAGCTACATTAATTGAGTTGGTGAAAAAAATAGCATTGGAAATAAATATTCCTTTTACTGTTGGTGGTGGGATTAACTCTATTGAAGATGTTTCCAAGCTTATTAAAGCAGGAGCTGATAAAGTAAGTATTAATTCAGCTGCAGTAAAAAATCCATCGTTAATTACTGAAATTGCTGATCAGTTTGGAAGCCAGTGTGTAGTAGTTGCCATTGACACTAAGTTCGAAAATAATGAATGGAAAGTTTTTGTACATGGAGGCAGAACTTCTACCGAAATAAAAACTATATATTGGGCAAAACAGATTGAAAAATTAGGGGGTGGTGAAATTTTACTTACCTCTATGAATAATGATGGGACAAAGGCTGGTTTCGCTTTAGATATTACTGATCAGGTAAGTAAATCCGTTAACATACCAGTAATTGCATCTGGTGGAGCCGGAACAAAAGCTCACTTTAAGGATGTATTTGAAAAAACAGGAGCAACAGGAGGTTTAGCAGCTAGTATTTTTCACTATGGTGAAATACCAATACAAATGCTGAAAAATTATTTAAAAACAGAAAAAATAGCAATACGGTGAATATAGACTTTACAAAAGGAAATGGATTAGTTCCTGTAGTTATTCAAAATGAGTTAACATTACAAGTACTCATGTTGGGTTACATGAACAAAGAAGCATACGATAAAACACTACAAGAAGGCAAAGTGACTTTCTTTAGCCGAAGTAAAAACAGGCTCTGGACTAAGGGTGAGGAGTCTGGCAATTTTTTAATCGTGAAGGATTTACAGGTAGATTGTGATAACGATACTAT
>JAOUKH010000128.1 GCA_029882685.1 Cyclobacteriaceae bacterium | reverse complement strand
GGATTGTAATCAGTTCCTAATGAAGGTACCTGAATATTTAACTCATTACCACAGTTCATATATAAAGCTGAAGCTGCTGCAGAACGTACTTGAATAACTGGTTTAGCTACTTCATAATTATGAATCATGGTATAAGTAGTGTCATTTAACTCAATTTCTGCTTTAAATGATGCTTCCGCTAATAAAGTTTTAGGATCAAATTTTGAAGCACTAGCTGTAAATTCAATCTTACCATACTTAATACCATTCTCTGTTACACCAACATCCAATTGTTTGCCATTGTACTTAAACTTTGGATCAAGTGCATCGGAAGATGCTGTGATAAATAAGTCGGCTGTAAACTTGGCTCCAGCAGCAACCGTATTAGATTTTGGGCGAATTAAAGGCACAATCGTTTCAAAATCAATATCTTTTGCCCCTACCAATTCGGCAATGTTTTCCAAAGCCCTTTGTTCATAGCGTAATACCTCAGACTCCATGTGACTTATGGTAGCCATACCTGCCGCTGTAGGTGTATGTTCAAAATAATATGCTGAAAAATCCTTCATGTTTTGATTTGGATCATCCTTAGCTATCTCCAAATCTTTGGCATCTTTGGCAAGCGGTTCAAATTCATCATTTGCTAGTTTGGATAACTTCTCTGCATAGCTATTTAATTCTTCTTTTAATTCATCTCCGTGTTTTTCATTCACCATATAATGTCCAACAATATCGTAATCCTTGGAGCCAATTAATTGACCCGTCACATCATCATAACCATCGGGGTCTTCCCCTCCTGTAATTATGGCGAATTGTTTTCGTAATTCATCTAAATGTTCAAGTGTTACTCTAGTCAGCTCACGCACTTCTTTTGCTTTATCAAGTGCTTTTACATCTTCTGCTCTATTTTTTTTCTTTTCAACTTCTGCGGTAATAGCTGCAAGTGTCTTCACATTTTTTTCAGATACTTCTTCCGCAGCTTGATGCAATGCTTCATCTATGAAAATAAATTTTTCGAGTACTGAAGTACTTGTTTGTAACGCTAATAACGCAGTAAGCACTAGGTACATCATACCTATCATTTTCTGCCGTGGGGATTCGTTTCCTCCTGCCATAGTGTTTAATTTTTAAAGTTTAACAAAAAATATAGAAAAACACATAATTAAGCGTTTGTGCTTGCGCCACCTTTCATAGCATTAAGCATGCTACCATACACATTGTTCAACGAGGTAAGATTACCCGTTAATTTATTCATTTCACTTGTAAATTTTTGTGTGTTTTCACCAACCTTAGACATACCGTCCATAGCACCTGAAAGATTAGTATAAAACTTATTCATTGCTTTAAGATGGCTATTTGCATCTTGAAGTTCCATTTCATAAACGGCATTTAACGCTCCTAAATTTTTAGTCACACTTTGTACCTGACTATGATATTCTTTAGCATCTTTAGAAGCATCAGCCATTTCCGCCATAGCATTTACTGTACTGGCATATGACTTGTTCATCTCAAGAAGAGATTTTGAAGCAGTATTTACATTCTTCGCATAATCGTTTGTTGCAACAGCTGCATCCGAAAGATTTGACATTTTAGAAGCTGAGTCAGCCAAATTTCTCATTCCTTTACCTAAACTTTCGATCAACTCAGGTCCTACTTTTGCTTTTTCGAGCATTTTATCCATTTCTTGAGACGGAGATTGCTTATTTGCAATTCGAGGGCTTGCCTTTGGTCCATCGAAGTCTTCAGATAGTTCAGGATATACTTTCGACCAGTCTAATTCAGCATGTGCTGGTTCAAATGCACTTAAAAAGAATATTGCTGCCTCCACCAATAGTCCTATTGTTAACATTTCATTAGCTCCTGCTAAATGAAGAATTTTAAATAAAGCTCCCACAATTACTACTGCAGCACCTATACCATATACCTTGGGCATAATGGTTTTATACAATAATTCAGTTAATCCGCCTTTTTTGTTACTCATTGTCTTAAGATTTTAGTTAATAAGAATGCAAATAATTTTATTAAATATAAGATTTAATTTGAAATATTAAAATTCAGCTCCAGATGATCTTCCTAAATGCATCATTACATTTCTGAAACCTATATATGCTCTTGTAGAGTCTCTGAATTCGTAAGTTCTAGTTCCCGTTTCCAAATAAAACGCCACGTCTTTCCAAGATCCTCCACGTACAACTTTTCGTACTTCATTATCATCGTAATAAGTAGGGTTCAAATCCCACACTACAGGTACAGATGCTGGGTTAAAAGCATCTTCGCACCATTCTGATACATTTCCAGCCATATCATACAATCCATAATCATTGGGGAAATATGCTGCTACTGGTGCTGTATAAGCAAAGCCATCATCATAAAAATTTCCTCTACCTGGTTTGAAATTTGCTAACATACATCCTTTTGCATTACGGATATATGGGTTACCCCAAGGGTATTTAGCCATATCTCTTCCTCCTCTAGCTGCATACTCCCATTCTGCCTCTGTTGGTAAACGAAATGCTGGCATTGGTACTTCCCCAACACTAATACGGAAATCATTCCAGTATCTTGTTCTCCACTTACTAAAATATTTTGCTGCTACCCAATCAACTCCTACTACAGGGTATTGATCATAACCAGGATGCCAATAATAATAATCTTGCAAAGGATCTCCTAAATGATGTGCAAAATCTTTCACCCAAGAAGTAGTGTCAGGATAGTATTCTGTCATTATCGTTTCTTCTCCTAGCACACTAATGGAATCTTCGAATAAATGATTGATAAATTGTCGATACTCGTTATTAGTAATTTCAGTATCGTCCATATAGAACTGACCTATTGTTACTTGCTTGTTGAAATTTATTTGGGATGCAGCTGGATCCTCATCGGCTTGTCCCATATGGAACGTACCAGCAGGAATAGGCACCATTTGATATGGTTGAGTCATCACCCAGCCTTCTCTACCTGCCACACCTATCAACTCTCCTCCATCACCTGCAGCTCCTCCAATTCCTAATAGACCGCAACTTTCTAAAGAAAAAGCGATTAAAACCATCATAAGAATGGAATACTTTCTCAACACAAAAAATTTGTTCATAGCACTTTAATTTTTGTTAAAATTTATACTTAGCATGTATAAACCAAAGCCAACTTAACAGATATTAAAAATTCAATAACTCAAAATTTCTCTTGACATTCAATATATCTCCAAAAACTAACATTAAAAAATAATAGCACACAATTTGTATATTTTATCTCAAAATGCAAAATTAAATTTCAATATTAATGTCTAAATCTAGGTGTTCTAACTATCTTTTCACCTCCCCCAGGGCTAACAGGCAACCTATACGCAAGCATAAGCTCATGTGAAGTTGCATTCTTAGCTTCCTGATTTTTGTAGACATAACCAATCGAATAGTTAATACTTAACGATTTGTCCTTTAAAAAATTGTATCCTAATATAAGATTAATATCTTCTGATTGTCTAAATGACAGTCCAATGTTAGTTTTTTCTTTATACTCGATATATCCTCCTATTATGAAAGTATACTGATTGAAATCGGTCATTACCAATACTGATGGTCTGAAAGTCATGTCAAAATTTATTTTATGAACATAACCTCCAGTGATTACCGCATGATTTTCCATTGCATTGCTTAAGCTATCCAAACCAAAATCAAATTTAGACTTTAGTACATGATTAAAACTCATCCCTGCATATACTTTTTCAGCTCTAAAAAATACACCAAGTGCCATATCTGGTCTAACCTGAGATTCACGACCTGGGAAAGTTTCTGGTTGTAGTGGTCTGAATTTTCTGCCAAAGGATTGTGAGTACATTCCAAACCTTAACCCCAGACTTAATTTAGATTTCTTTATTCCTAGGTGATACGAAAACGATCCATTTATCAATAAGTTATTTTGTAAACCTAACTGATCATTCACTACATTTAAACCAAACCCACTAGTGCCAGGTAATATACGATATATTGGAGTTGTTACACTTAACACTTGAGTTGTAGGAGCAACACCATCATCTAGAGTGGGTTGATAACCAATCCATTGATGTCGATCCAACAAACTAACCTTAGTAACTCCCTCTACTCCTGCAAATGCTGGATTATAAAATAGGTCGTTAAACATAAATAATGTTAACTGAGGATCCTGTTGAGCATGTGACACATTACCAATAATTGAGATAATGGCAAAAAACAAAATATACCTAATCTTCCTCATATAATTTCATTACAAATAGTAAATATACGGCTTTTTACAGGAGAGATTCAAATGTTTTTCAAAACTTCTATGTTAAAGAATCGTCAAACTACAAAATTTAACGGTTAATATGCTAATTTATGCCGTTGACTTTCTTGATGTAGATTTCCAATGCACCTGTCATAGAAGGGGCATTTGGTAGAGGTGCCTCAATATCCATTTTAAGTCCAGCATCAATTACTGCTTTAGCAGTGGTAGGGCCAAAAGCAGCTATTCTTGTCTGATTTTGTTTGAATTCTGGGAAATTAACTAATAAAGAGTTTATTCCTGAAGGGCTAAAAAAAGCGATTACATCATAATATACATTATCGAGATCAGAAAGATCACTCGCTACAGTTCTATAAATAACTGCTTCAGAAAATTGATAATTATTTTCAATTAAAAAATTGGGGATATCTTGTTTTCTAATATCCGAACAAGGAAAAAGATATTTTTCATTTTTATGTTTCTTTAGAATTTCTAGTAGGTCAATAGCTGTTCTTAATCCTGTAAAAATTTTTCGTTTCCTGATAACTATATATTTCTGAAGATAATTTGCTGTTTGTTCAGAAATACAAAAATATTTCATGTCAGCGGGCATTTCTATTTTTAGTTCTGCACAAATTCCGAAAAAATGATCAACGGCATTACGACTAGTAAAAATAATAGCCGTGTGATTAAGAATATCAATTTTTTGTTTTCTAAACTCTTTTACAGTAACTGGGTCTACCTGAATAAACGGACGGAAATCTATTTTGATATTATATTTTTCGGCCAGTTTATAGTACGGAGACCTATCATCTACAGGCTTAGGTTGTGATACAAGAATGCTTTTTATTGGGTTTATTTTGATTGCTGAATTCGCCATAACTTCACACTATGCTTTTGCTCTAAAAAAGTAATCGTTATAAATAAGTTATTTTTACCATATACAAATAAGGTAGTATTTCTGTGGCGCAAATGTATGAAAATAAATACAAAAATCTATGTGCTTCATAATTCAATAACTTTATGAAAATAATTGCTATTCTAATAAACATTAATGTTAAACCTATATTAATTAATAATGTCGAAGCATTTGTTTCTGGCATTTGATAAACGAAAAACGTTAAAAGAACTAACCAAAAGGCATAAATAAAAATGGTTAATCTTAGGTGAGTGTAATAATGTATTCTACGGAACTGCTTGATTTTAAACATAATACTAAATGCAGTGATCAACACACTCTTTAGAAGCAAGGCTCCCCATATCAAAAAACTCAATACTACCCAGTTAAGTATAGCTTCCCAAATACTGGAAAACTCCAACCACCTCCCAAATTGATTTGATAGGTTACTCCAATTAATAATCCCTACAATAGCCAAGCCCATTCCAAAACTATGTGCCAGTATTAAAAGCATATTATTTTTTTCTAATATTCTAATTTTAAATAATGTTTCACTAATACTTCGAAAAGCGATAGCTCTTGATAGTTTGAAGTAATTATTAAACAACTCATAGTTTCGGATTTTAATAAATCCATAAAATATAAATAAGAGTAATAACGCAATCATGATGAAATTAGAAAAAATATCTTTTTCCCTAATTTCAATACTAAGACTACTATTACTAATAGGGATATTTGGAAAAATCAACTCCGATTTGAATTCAGCAATTCCTTTTGGGTGGTACAGAGAAATCATATTATCTTCCTTAGTTACAGTAAAATCAAATTTTCCTTTCTTTAAGAAAACATTATTGATTTTACTGTTTACAAAAAAAGAAGTGTTCTTAGGTACTACAATTCTAATAATACCATTTTTATACTCATCAAAATCAATCAATAAATGAATGGTTTTCCCAATACGATCTTTTTCAATCAAATGTTTTTCTCCAGTTTCATCATAATAAAACCACATTTCCGAAAGATCCATACGTAATGTGTCTTGAGAAAATAATTGTACACAGCTCAAAAGCCAAATTACAAATGATATTATTGCGTGTTTCATGAGTAAAGCCGAAGATATATAATTTGATCTCAGAATAGAAATCAATTTTATAAAGAAAATTTTATTCAATGTCATATTTAATAAACAAGAATATTATTATTGACCTATCTTTACCTATTTAACAGTAACTTCTTTGGCTGGAATTTATATACATATCCCATTTTGTAGGCAAGCTTGCTACTATTGTGATTTTCATTTTAGTACTAGTCTTTCATTAAAAGAAAAAATGGTGAAAGCCATTATGCATGAATTAAAAATGCAATATGAGTATTTGTCTGAGAAACTAATAAATACAATATACTTTGGGGGTGGAACACCTTCCTTATTATCAGAAAGTGAATTAAACTCCATATTAGATGTAATATATCAAAATTTCAATGTTAGTAACAATCCCGAAATAACTTTGGAAGCCAACCCTGATGACTTATCACTTGAGAAACTAAAAACACTTAAACGTTTAGGTATTAATCGTTTGAGTATAGGGGTGCAATCTTTTCATGAACCACACCTCAATTATTTAAATAGAATCCACACTAGCTTTGAGGCAACAAACTGTATCAATAATGCTCGTCTTGCTGGTTTTAAAAATATTAGTATTGATTTAATTTATGGTCTGCCTTCTAATAATCATGATATATGGTTGAATGATCTTGACGTAGCTATAAAGCTAAATGTAGAGCATATTTCATCTTATTGCTTAACTATAGAAGAAAAAACAGTATTTGGTAATTGGGTAAAAAAAGGAAAAATATCTTCTGTAGAAGATGATTTTTCTGCTCAACAGTTTGAAATAATGGTAGATATTCTACAAGATAATGGGTTCGAACAATATGAGGTGTCTAATTTTTCTAAACCAGAATTACATAGCCAGCATAATAGCAACTATTGGCAACAAGTTTCATATTTAGGTGTAGGTCCAGGTGCACATTCTTTCAATGGTAAAGTTCGACAATACAATATTAGTAACAACCCTAATTACCTGAAAGCTATTAACAATAATGAAATTCCATATACTTTGGACGAATTAAGCATTAATGATTTTATTAATGAGCGTATATTAATTTCTTTAAGAACGAAATGGGGGCTTGATACTTCTATTTTAAAAAACCATCATGGTTATGATTTATTAAAAGAAAAATCTGAATATATTAAACAATTAAAAAATAATGATATGGCAACCATTAATGAAGGCGTAATTATATTAAACACTAAAGGGATGCTCTTGGCTGATCATATCTCTTCAGAATTATTTATTGATTAAATGAAAATTACATTATCTTATAATAACCTCAAATATAGCTGTGACTTAAATAAACCAATTGATATCTCCATTCCTCTAAAAAATGGGGATGACAACCCAAATTGCTTTTGGGCTGACCCTGTGAAATTCGAAACTATTAAAGTTGGTGATTTTGTGGGAAGTGTTAAGGAAGGTGGAAGTGTAAATTATCAAAAGGTAATACTAACCCCTCACGGTAATGGTACTCATACCGAATGCTATGGTCATATTTCTGCTGATAATGCTGGGCATATAAACAATTGCTTAAAAACGTTTCATTCTATTGCTAAACTCATCACTCTTCCTGTATCGAAAATGATAAATGGAGATGAATTCATTTCTTTTGATTCTTTTAAGACAGAAATTGGAAATAATATTCCAGAAGCAGTGATAATAAGAACAAGCCCAAATAACTCTGATAAACTAAACCGCCAATACTCAGGCACTAACCCTCCCTATCTTGACTCAAGAATTACTAAATTTTTATGTGACACAGGTGTAAATCATTTATTAGTAGATATACCTTCTATTGATAAAGAAGAGGATGGGGGAGCGTTAAAAGCTCATAAAAATTTTTGGGGATTTAATAAAATGCCCAGAAAACATAGCACAATCACTGAACTTGTATATATCAATAACCATATTAAGGATGGTAATTATCTGCTCAATTTACAGATTCCAAGTATTTTACTAGATGCTGTACCAAGTAAACCTGTACTTTATCAAATAGTATTGATATAATTACATCAAAAATCATATATTTGAGTAAGTTATTAAATTCGATTATGACTGAACTCGAAAAAAAAGCATACATGCTGCTTAAATCCATAATTTTTCATTACCATGGATTAGATGAGGACGAAATTCAAAATCTGAATGAAACAGCAGATGAATTAGGTGCGCATAATGAATTAAAATGGGCTTCTGATTTTATTTCAGAGGATCACATGACTTCTTTTGATAGAGCTCGAAAATACCTTAATGGTATTATTGGTGATATGACAAAAGAAAAGCGAACGAAATATATTCATCTTGTTTGGCAAGCTAATCTTTTGAAAGGATACATTACTGAAATGGAGGCTACTGCTATGATGCAATTAGCACTTGATTGGAATGTTCATCAAGAACTTTTAGAATTGGTAAAAGGCAAAGAATAATTTTTTCACTTATAAGCTCATCTTTTCTTTGAATTTGGCAGCTTGTCTGCGACTTACTTCTACTTTATCTCCTCCCTTTAACTTCACCATTAAACCTCCATTAAACCATGGTTCTATACCTTCCACCCAATTTAAATTTACAATATGTTTTCTACTTGCTCTAAAAAAACTCCTATGATCCAGTTTTTCATCTAATGCATTTAATGACTTGTGTATCATGGGCTTGAAATTATCGAAATAAACTTTTATATAATTTCCATCTGACTCAAATAAACGGACATTAGATAAACTAACAAACCAACATTTATCTCCATCCTTCACAAATACTTGGTCTTGCAGCCCTAGTTTTGACAATGAATCAGGCTCACCTTTTTTGTCTTCAATATTAGAGAGTTTACCAAGGCTATCTGCCAAACGTTCTGGCTGAATAGGTTTTAGAAGATAATCTAAAGCATTTACATCAAATGCCTTTATAGCATATTCATCATACGCTGTAGTAAAGATGACATTAGGAGTACTATCTAACATTTCTAACAATTGAAATCCTGTTTTTCCTGGCATCTGTATGTCTAAAAACAACAAATCAGGACTTAATCTATTAATCATATCATAAGCCTCGTCTACATTTACAGCTTCTCCAATTATTTCTATACTGTTATGCTCCTCAAGCAAATTTATTAACTCCTTGCGTGCTAATCTCTCATCATCGATTATTAATGCCTTCATTATTTTCTTATACTTTTGGTAATATTATTTCTGTTAACACAGTGTTTGGTGTTTCATTTATTATTCTAAAATGGGCTTTATTATTGAAAATCAATTTCAAACGTTTCTTGGTATTTGATATTCCCAATCCTCTTACATTAATTCCATCTATATTTTGAGAGGTCAGCTTACCTGTATTTCGAATCTGTATTTTTAGCTGATCATTATCAATTGTTGTATGAATGCTCAAACTCCCTCCTCCTTTTAATTTCGAAATTCCATGTTTTATGCCATTTTCTACTAACGTCTGCAACATTAATGGAGGGATATAATAATCATATGACTTTGGATGAATAACTACTTCAGTTTGCAAACGTTCCTCATACCGAATAGTTTCAAGGCTAAGATAATCTTTTACTATTTTAATTTCATCTTCAAAGCGAGCTACTTTATTTTGATCAGTTGTTAATGAATTTCTTAGAATATTGCTGAGTTGAGTAATGGCAGTTTTTGATTTAATAGGATTTTCATCTACCAAGGCTCTTATGCTATTAAGCGAATTAAAAATAAAATGTGGATTAAGTTGTGATTTCAAATTATTGAGTTCCATTTGATGAAGCTCAGCTTCATGTTTCAATGATTTGTTATATCGGTCAAAATATTGAAAAATAAAATAAAATAAAGACCAAATAAAAACAACAAGTGTATTTGGGAAAGTATTACCAAGAATATTTGCTAAACTAAGTGATTCAGAACCATATAAATCAAGTACAAATGATACGCCTATACGTAATAAATAAATAGAAGAACCAATAATAATAGAACTTAATACAACTCTAATAGATAGTAAACCAATTGAGAGGTAAATCCATTTTAATCGTTTGGATATAAAACGAAAGAAATGCGTTGCTAACAAAAAGAAAACTGCCTCAGTAATAAGAGGAAAATACCAAATTGCTACAGTACCCTGATTTCCTAAGACAATATTAGCTACAATTATATTGATAATCGCATAGAATGACCATCCTAATATCTGAAGACTCCAATAGAATTTATTTTTATTCATTTCATTTAGCTTGATCTTCACAAAGCATAGAAATAGCCAATATTACTAATTAGAATTTCTTGTCATTGTTTTTTTGCTAAAATTATTTTAAAAATTAGCATCATTTCGAAGCATAAATAAAAAATAAACAGCTGTAAAAATGATTAAAGTCCACAAAATAATATCCAATGTTTTTTTGTATTTCTGAAACTTATCCTCTTTTAATAGTCCCATTAAGGCAAAAGACGTGCCTGCCATAATATATAAAACCATTTCAAGATAGTCAGGTTTTAACAACTGATATATTGACAATACATAAAATAATATCGAAAATCCGTATTCTCTAGTAGTTACCTTTTCCAGCCAATTCATATAATTTAAAAATTCGTTTTCA
>JAOUKH010000005.1 GCA_029882685.1 Cyclobacteriaceae bacterium | reverse complement strand
AGTAGTTAATATAGGTCCTGCTATCAATTCTGAGTCTAGAGAATATGGTCCAGTAGTAAATGAAGATGAAACCCTAATGGTTTTTACCTCAAGAAGGCAGGATGGTAATTTGAATGAAAACGTAGCTGATGATAATGTTCCATATGAGGATATCTTTATTTCGGAAAAAGTAAATGGACAATGGCAATATGCCAAAAACATTGGAGATGTTGTTAATGACGAATTTCATAATTCAAATTTAGCACTATCGGCTGATGGGGCTCAGTTATTTGTTTACACTGATGATAACAATGGAGACATTCTATTATCAAAAAAATTGGAGAATGGCACATGGACGAGTCCTGAGCCATTAAATGATAATATTAATTCTAGCTATGCTGAAAAATCAGTAAGTCTATCAAGTGATGGGAGTATGCTTTTCTTTTCTAGTAACAGGCCTTCACATGTAGGTGATGTAGAAAACACAGATATTTATTATTGTACGAAAGATAGAAATGGAGAATGGGGAAGACCAAAAACATTAGGTGAGGAAATAAATACGGAATTTGATGAAGATGCTCCATTTATGGATTACGATGGTAAAACGCTATATTTTAGTTCTAATGGTAGAAAAGGAATGGGTGGATTTGATATATTTCGTTCTGTTTATGATAGTGCTGAAGGAGTATGGGGAGCACCACAAAATATAGGATACCCTATTAACACTCCAGATGATGACATCTATTTTGTGAGTACTAAGGATGGTAAAAGAGGGTATTATGCTTCTGTTCGAGAGGATGGTATGGGTTATAATGACATCTATATGGTAACTATACTACAAGATGATCAAGAAATTGCAGCTGTAGATAATAAAAAGCAAATTGAGACAACATCAACTGAAGAGCCAAATCAAAATATTGAAGTAAAACCAATAGAAACTACTTCTGAGGCTGAGCGTAAAGAACCTGAACTCACTTTGCAACCAGTGATATTGACAGTAAATGTAAAAGATGCACAATCAGCTATGCTGATGGATGCAAAAATTAACTTGAGAACGGTTGGAGAAAACCGTATTGTAGCTTCCAAAAAAGCTAGTGTGGGAATATATAAATTTACTGTTAGTAATGCAGCTAGTACAGAATATATGCTTTCAGTAGAACAACCTGGGTATGTGTTTAGTAACACAAAGATAAATATTCAGGCAGTAGCAGGTGTAGAACCTAAACAAATTTCAAGAACGATAAGTCTGAAGAAAGTTAGGAGGAGTGTAGGTGTGAGTAAAGTATTAAGGAATATTTATTTCGAGTTTAATAAAGCGACTTTTACAACAGACTCTTATACAGAACTTAATAAGCTAGAAAAAATGTTAGCTGATAACCCTACTGTAAATGTAGAAATATCTGGACATACCGATGCTGTTGGTAATGATAAGTATAATAAAAAGCTATCTCTATTAAGAGCTGAAGCTGTAATCAGATATTTAATGGAAAAAGGAATAGACCAAAGAAGATTAACAGCGGTTGGTTATGGTGAAGAAAGACCACTGGCAAGTAATGATGACGAAAGTGAGGGAAGAGAGATTAATCGTAGAGTCGAATTTAAAATTCTCAATAAATAAATATATCATAGTACTATTATGAAGCCTTGGTTTAAATAATGAACTAAGGCTTTTTATTTAATATCCCTTTTAATACATCAAACTTAATTGGATATTTGTTTGATTATCCAAGTTGATT
The DNA here is from genome assembly GCA_029882685.1 of Cyclobacteriaceae bacterium. Lineage (GTDB taxonomy): Bacteria > Bacteroidota > Bacteroidia > Cytophagales > Cyclobacteriaceae > JAOUKH01. Next base: position 42,126 of record JAOUKH010000005.1, on the reverse strand, counting down.
ATAAGAAATGACTGTACTACCCTATAAAGAACAGCAAGCTGGAAAAAAAGAACAGGTTGCCGATATGTTTAATAACATAAGTCGTAAGTATGATTTTTTAAATCATTTCTTAAGCCTAGGTATTGATATTCTTTGGAGAAAAAAAGCAATTCGGCTATTGAAGGAAGATAAGCCAAAATTAATTCTAGATATTGCTACTGGTACAGGTGATTTTGCAATTGAAGCATTAAAACTTAGTCCAAATAAAGTAATTGGAGTTGATATATCGGAAGGAATGTTAGAAGTAGGAAGAGAAAAAATGAAGCGGAAGGGGTTGGAGGATAAAATTGAACTTCAAATGGGAGACTCCGAAAAATTGTTGTTCGAAGATAATAAGTTTGATGCTGTAATCGTTTCTTTTGGAGTAAGGAATTTCGAAAATCTTAGGAAAGGTTTAGAAGATATGAATAGGGTGTTAAGAAAAGGTGGGAAGGCAGTGATAGTAGAGTTTTCTAAACCAAAAATATTTCCTTTAAAACAGGTATACAATCTATATTTTAGATTTGTTTTACCAAAAATAGGGCGATTAGTTTCTAAAGACAATGCAGCTTATACTTATCTCCCTGAATCTGTCAAAAACTTTCCCGATGGTGATGAATTTTTAAAAATATTTTCTGAATCGGGTTTTAAAAACACAAAATGCATATCATTAACATTTGGTATCAGTTCAATTTACGTAGGCGAAAAATAGCTGTATTGTTTGTGATTATTTTTGGTATGTGCATGAGTCCATCTTTTGCTCAACTACGCAAACCAAATATGAACAACCCAGAATACGATAATCATTTGATTAGTTATGGATTCCTAATTGGATTACATACATCGGGGTACAAAATAAAATATGCTGATGCTTTTGATAATATTGATTCATTGCATTCTATTCAGCCGCAATCTTCTTTAGGGTTTTCTCTAGGTTTTATAGTTAACCTTAGACTCACACAATTTCTTGATCTTCGCTTACTCCCTAAGGTGGCTTTTTATGAGCATACATTAGATTATATTAGAACAAATGACCCTATTTTGACCGAGACAGTTGAAAGTACTGTAGTTGAACTTCCTTTGATTATGAAATATAAATCTGTTAGATGGGGTAATATTGGAATGTATATTGTAGGCGGAGGAAAATTTGGAATTGAAGCATCAGGTAAAAATAAAGACAATCAAAAAAATAGTGAGGGATTATTTGTACAAGGAAGTAATTTGTCAGTTGACTTTGGTTTTGGTTTTGACCTATATTATCCTTTGTTCAAGTTCTCGCCAGAATTAAGGTTTTCAAGAGGTTTATCGAATATGTTATTATCAAGTAAATCGAATGACTTGAGTTTGGGCATTAAAAGTTTAAATGTAAATACTATCACACTTTATTTATTATTTCAATAAAAATATGGCTACAACAGTACTAATTACAGGAGCTACATCAGGAATAGGATTAGAAACAGCTCGGTTATTATCAAAAAATGGGTTTGATCTTATTTTATGTGGAAGGAGAGAAGAGCGGTTGATCAATTTGAAAGAAGAGCTAAGTAAATTTTCAAATATTAAGACACTTAAATTTGATGTTAGTAATCAAAAAGAAGTAAAGCGTGTTCTTGGAGGGTTAGATATCGTGCCCGATGTACTATTAAACAATGCAGGTAATGCTCACGGATTAAGTGCTATTCAAGATGGAGATATAGCAGACTGGGATGCCATGATAGATATAAATGTAAAAGGATTATTGTATGTTTCAAAAGCTATTATCCCAAGTATGATAGAGAAAGGAGGAGGCCATATCATAAATATTGGATCAATTGCGGGTAAGGAAGTCTATCCTAATGGTAATGTTTATTGTGCATCAAAATATGCAGTTGATGCAATTTCACAAGGAATGCGAATTGACTTGAATAAGAATGGAATTCGCGTTTCATCCATTAATCCTGGAATGGTAGAAACGGAGTTTGCTAAAGTAAGGTTTAAAGGTGATGAAGAACTAGCAGAAAATGCATATAAAGGATATCAACCTTTAAAACCTCAAGATATTGCCGATATAATTCATTTTATTATCACTCGGCCTAAGCATGTAAATATTGCCGATTTGTTGGTGTTATCAACAGATCAGGCATCTACTACAGTTTTTAATAAGAATTTGTAGCTATCTTTATTAATGTTTGATGATGTATTGAGTGATTTCCATCAAATACTATTGTAGTTGGTTTTATGCCTAACTTTCCAACAATTTCTTGTTGATCATTCAAACGATCATCATTTAGAAATTCATCATTTCTTCCATAAATATTAAGTATTTCAATATTTTTGAATCGCTCATGTGCTAATTTATAATTCATATCTTTAGGGAATAGACCTGCCCATAATATTAATCTGTCAATTTTAATTTCTGATTGTGCTATCCATCTTGATACTGTAGCTGTACCTTGTGAAAATCCAAGTACTGTAATTTTCACTTTCGACCTTATATTATTAATATTTTGATATACAGAATTAAGGTAATTAACATAGTTATCGATGTCAGTTAGCCTGTCTTCTTTAGTCATCCATGTAGCTCCAACTCTACCAGAATAACCAGTAAGATAATATCTTGAAAGACCTTCTGATGCAATTATGTAATATTGATTAGAGTCTAGTATCTTAAACTTTTGAATAAAATATTGAGCTAGTTGTCCATGACCATGAAGGACTATCCAAAGTTCTTTGGCAGTTGCTGGATCACCATATTCAAAATATCGTGCTTTATATTGAAAATTGACACTACGATCATTCATAATTGTTGCCTATAAAAAAATCCTGAATATCAAATTTATAATTGACATTCAGGACAAATGAATGGTTGTGTATACTATACTAGAATACTTATCGTTTAAATCCTAGAGCACTACCTCCGCAATAGTTTGCAGAATTCTCGAAAGTGTAAGTAATATAATAAATCCCGGTTGTGTTACATGGGTAAGCCATAGCTGTTAAATACTGACCATTATATACACTAGTTCCTACTTTTTGACGCTTTGAATCGTACAAGGTAACAACAATACCGTCAGTTGTTTCTCCCTCGGCACATATATTAATCATGTATTGAGTGCCTTTTGTAAACACGTAGGAATACTCAACTTTTGATTTACCTCCTCCAGCACCATCAATTTTATAACTCTTTAAAAAATTAAAACCAGAAGACAATTTAGGAATACAGGTATTTGTATATGTATCTGCATTACATTGTGCATTAGCATCAATGCTTATTAAACTCAAAACTGTTCCCAGTGCTAGTAAATTGAATAACTTTTTCATACACTAATTCTTTCGTTATTATCTTTGTGTTATTTAGCTTATTATCTTACTTCTTATTTTAGAGATAAGATTTTTAATTTCTTCTACATTTTCAGTTGTAATATTTACATTACTTTCACTATTGTCATGTATTACCATAACACCATCAACAATTTCCATTGTTGATTCTTTGTATATGGTAGTAATTTCAATGTCATCAAATGCTCCTTTTAATTCTTCAAAATCCTGCATTAGGGTCGCAATATTTGGATAAGTTTCACTATAGAATGATAATAGAAGCATAATGTTTTCTAAAATAATTTTTTGCTCACCTATTTTTTCTTGCAATTGTAGATTTTCAGGATCCTTAGAAGAAACTTGACATGTAATATGTATCGCTTCTATCCACCCTCCAGTCAATAATAGTACACTTAAGTGCGAACGTTCCTGATCTTGTAAATAAGTGTTAATTGCGTTGAAATTTTGAGTAGTGACTAATAGCAAAGAATCTAAATTATTACTGTTTGTAGCTAACTTTCCAATAGTTTCAATATCAAAGAACTGTCCAATATTTAATCCGTCAGCTAATTCTTTAATAGATGACATATAATCTAATCCATCTTGATTCTGAGAGTAAATATTGGTATACCCTAGATCAGTACCATAAATTCCTAAATTAAGCGACTTACTATAGTTGCTGTTATATTTAGAAGTGTTACTTGAAGCATTTAATAATGCTACGTCATATTTCGTGCCAGACTCTTTTAGCAATACTGAGATTTCCAATGGAGAGGGTATGGACTCAATAATAGACGCAATAACCTCTGGAGAAATTTCAGGCCCTCCAGAATTGGTAGAATCAGCTGCCAATTGATTTTCAAATTCATTTTGAGCTTGTTCATCCTTGCTAGGTCCACATGCAGCAATGCTCAACACTATTATTCCTATCAGTAATTTTTTCATATACTTTTTGTTTACCATAAACAAAATTAAAAATTCATTTAAGTATTACAAATATTAATATTGTAATTGCTAATATATAGTTATTTCATTGACTATTCTTTCTTTTTGAAAAAATTAAATTTCTCAAATGAAGATAAGAATTTTCTAAGTAATTCGAAATACAATGTGATATAGAAAACTAATGTCATTATCCATATTACAGATAAGTTAAACCCGTAAGTATCAAAATACTGACCCCCAATATGTTTAACAGGTGCGAAAAAATGTGTTCTGTAATCAAGAAAGTGATTTGGTTTATCAGGATCGTGATATATGGGATCAACCTGTTGCAATAACTTTCCTTTATACTCAATTATTCTTTCTTTAACACTTATATTTCTAACAAAATCGGATAGGCTTTCATTATAATATTTGTTTTTATATTCATTCAAATTATAATCTCCAGACTTTTCCTTAAATAACACGAATTTCTCTCTAGTATTTACAGCTTCATTGTAAGAGCCTAAATAATTTTTTCTTAATGCATCAAAGTAGTTCGCAATAATTTTATTAATGGATGAATTATAAGTTTCTATATTTAATGCCTTGTTTATATCTAAATCTTCAAGCCCTACTCTAAATTTTTCCTTATAAATTTCTTCTTTAATAATATTTAGATCTTTTGATATAATATTTTTGATTGAATCATTTTCAGTTGCAATATTTTCTATTACATACTGATTTTTCTTTTTCAATTCTTTAATTAAATATGAAGACTTAAAATCAGCTTGTAATTCTTGTTTCTCGTATTTATAATAAGGTTTTGAATAATCATTTTCTTTGAATTGATAAACAGCCATTGCTTCATATGCCCATCTAGAGGCCATGAAATCAGCTACAATAGGCACTTTCCCCTTTGTACTTATTATATTATTTAATTTATCGAAACTAAATAATAATCCACTTAAAATCATTTGAGGAATAAGAAGTAGAGGTATAATTACATATACAGTAACGGCAGAATTAAATGCTGATGATATATTTAACCCTAATACGTTTGACATGCATGAAACGGAAAATAGCACGAGCCAAAAACTAAAAGTCATTCCTTGAATTTCAAGGATAAGGTTGCCAATTAATACAAACATGAATGTTTGTATGGCAGACATCGTGAATAAGATTAATAATTTTGAAAATAAATAACTGTTCCAGCTAAGATTAAGAAAAGACTCTCTTTTAAGTATTTTTCTATCTCTAATGATTTCTTCAGCACTTACTGTTAAACCCATAAATAAGGCAACAACAATACTCATTAACATAAATGCAGGTATATTTTCATTAAACCTGAAAATATACTCATCCCCCGCAGGAGAGCTTTTGTAACGTATAATGAATGCTAAAATTATAGCTAAAAGAGGAGCCTCCAATAAGTTAATTAATAAGTACTGTTTGTTGCTGAGTTTTGACAGTGTGTCTCTCACAGTAAATATTATGGTCTGCTTTATTTTAGAAGGAATATTTAAAGACTGAGGAGGTTCTTCTTTTACATCTTCTATTTTATCAATTTTAAATTTCTTAAGGTATTGTTCATTCCATTGTGGAGGACTCATTTTACGCTTATTAGTAAGCTGACCATATTCATCAACTACTTTTGCCTCAATAATGTTAAATATTTGTTCTGGATTTACATTACCACAGGTTTCGCATTGACCTCTTTGGCTATCTACTTGACGGGTGACTTCTTTAAAATGAGTAACTGCATGAATTGGGTTTCCATAAAAAATAGGGTAACCACCTGTATCCATAATGTACATCTTATCAAACATTTTATAGATGTCCGATGAAGGTTGATGGATGACAACGAAAATTAATTTTCCTTTTAAGGAAAGCTCTTTCAGTAAATCAATAACATTTTCCGAATCCCTAGAAGATAGACCTGATGTAGGCTCATCAACAAACATTATGGCAGGCTCTCTTATTAATTCGAGTGCAATATTCAGGCGTTTTCTTTGTCCACCACTTATTGTTTTATCCAAAACACTACCTACTTTAAGATCTTTACGTTGATCTAGACCTAAGCTAGTAAGAACGTTCATTACTCGTTCATCTAACTCATCTTCTGACATGTTAGCAAAGCAGAGTTTGGCATTATAGTAAAGATTTTCGTAAACGGTTAACTCTTCAATAAGAAGATCATCTTGTGCTATATAACCAATTACTCCTTGAACTTTATCTTCTTGCGTATGGATATTATACCCATTAATAAGTAGTTCTCCTTCAGTAGGTTTTTCAATGCCAGCAAGTACATTTAATAAGGTGGTTTTCCCCGCTCCACTAGCTCCCATAATACCTATGAGTTTCCCTGGCCCTTCTGAAATATTTACATCTCGAAGACCTATTCCCCCATTAGGAAATTTGAAAACAATATTATTAGCATTAAAGGAAATGTTACTGATTTTTAAATCAGAAATGAAATGGGTGATGAGATCACTATAATACAGAGCATCACCAGCTGGGGTTTTAATTGTACTTCCTTGTGAAAATAAGTAAACTCGATTGGTTAACATAATGAAGCCATTCATCACAATTTCATTACTACCCAAGTACTTTACAAAGTACATATCAACCGTCTTAAGGCTCATAAAAATTAGATTACCATCTAATTCGGCCTGAAAGTGCTTTGCTTTCCCTTTTTCAATTGGAAAGCCTGCTTCATCAGTTTTTATTTCTTCTTTACTTTTACTCTCTTTGTTATCATCAACTATTTCTTTATTTACTAATAAAATATCGTTAAACTGAAGATTTTCAGTATTTTCTTGTAAAACGAAGCTTTCAATAAGCTTATACTCATCTTTAACAATATTAAATACAGATGAAATAGTGTCAATGATTTCCATCCGTTGTGGAGTAAAATTCTTATCAGAACCTACTAGTTCAAGAATTTTCACCAAAACGACTACTTTTTGTTTCTGAGTAAGGGTTTTGTTGATTTTTTTACAAAGCCCCAAGGTTTTTACAGAGTCCCGTACAGAGGTAAGTTTACCTTTCTTTTTTTGGGATTTTTCCTTGCTTTCCTCTTCTACATTTTCTTTTTCGCCTTCTTTTTTATAACCAACGTATTTATCATATAGCTCAAGGTATTCTTTAACAGAATCCTGATCTAATTCCTGTTGAAAAAAATCAATAACAAATTGTCGTTCTTTTTCCGTAACACCACCATCCTGTTTAGTGATAATACCAAATAATTGTGTTAAGGCTTTAAGTATTTCCTCGCTCATATACTATTTCTAAAAGTTGCTTTTAATAGATTGAATGGAAAGAGAGCAACTAAAAAATTAATATGTTTTATATTCAAATGGAATTTCCACCAATTCCGAAAATTCTTCTCCAGCTTCTTCCATGTCTTCATCATCCTCATGGAAATACCAAGTGATTTTGCACCCTTGTACATCTTCAAGTGCTGAAAGCACATCTAAAATTAATTTTGAAGAAGCTGTGTTAAAATATTCTAATTTAAAAACAAATTCTGTCTCAGGGTTAGGATCTTTATTGTACTCTTCGATCCAATCCAAAACAGGTTGATAGAATTCTGCTGAATCTTCAGGTAATGACCTTCCTGAAATTTCATAAATTCCATTTCCTTTATCTAAAATTATTTTAGGGGTATCTTCAGCTCCTTCCAGATTTAAAATTTCCATATCGATTATTATTTATAATAGTTATTGTCTTTTTATATTTGATTTAAGCGCAAAAAAGGAAAAACCGTTATCCATTTTTTCAAAATCATACTCTAATTTTTGTCCAGATTTTCGAGCCATATCTACAAACCCAAGACCAGCACCTCCTTTTTCAGATATTTCGGTAGTTTTAATAATATCCTTATAAAGTTGTTTCAAACCATCTTTATCCAAACTATTAATCTGGTCAATTTTTTCTTGAACTATAGAGATGTTTTCATCTTTTATAGGATTTCCAGAAATAATGGTGTATTGATCCTCATGTTTACCAACCATAAAAACAGCATTGTGATTGGGGTTTTTATTATTAAGTTGATCAGCATGTTTTACCACATTTTGCAGACATTCAACCATGACGTTGAATACTTTTCTTTTTATTGTTGATTCTTCCCCCGAAGAATCCATGTTTCGTTCCGCCATGGATAAAACAGATTTTGTGATTTCTTGAGTAAACTCTCCTTCGTACACCAAAATCAGGTCATGATCCACCATTCTTTTGTGCAATTCATAGATATATTTCATGAGTTTGCTTTTTTATTGATATTCATTTCAATTATTTAAAAGTATTAATAATACATTGGAAATAAAACCAATGCTTAATTTCCTAAGTTAAAATTTTATTCCGATTAATAATACATCATCGGTCTGTTTTTCATCACCTTGCCAATTTATCCATTGATTCTCAAATTCTTCTGATGCTTCTCGCATAGATTTATCGTACACATTATGAATGATTTCTCTCGTTCTCTTTGGTCCAAATTTTCTGTTTTCGGGCCCACCAAATTGATCAGGATAGCCGTCAGAGCAGAAATATATAGAATCTCCTTTTTCCAATTTCAATTTACTAGTAGTAAAGTTGGTTTGGTTTTTATATATACCACCACCGATAGCAAATTTATTTCCTTTAATCTCCACCATTTCATTATTTTTCATAACATAGAGAGGACGGTGTGCTCCAGCATATTCAACATGGCGTTTTTCATGGTCAATTTTGCATAGGGCTATATCCATTCCATCTTTAGTTTTAGAATCATCTTGATCTTGACGAAGCGTAGTTGTAACCCCTTCATCTAGTTGATCCAATATTTGCCCAGGATCATTTACTTTCCGGCTTCTCACTATATCGTTTAATAAAAAGTAGCCAATCAAAGAAAGTAATGCTCCTGGAACACCATGCCCAGTACAATCTACAGCAGCAATATAAATTTCTTCACCTACACGTACATACCAAGGAAAATCACCACTTACAACATCTTTTGGCTTATAAAAAATAAATGAATCAGGAAGTGTACGATTTATGATGTTTGTATTTGGTAGGATGGCACCCTGAATACGTTTAGCATAGTTGATACTGTCATTTATCTTCTTATTCTTGTTTTGAACTTCAAGTTCTATCAATTTTCTTGCAGTAATATCATGTGATACAACTAAAACAGATTCCAAATTTTTTGATTCATCAAATTCTGGAATAGCATTTACATGCATAATCCTTTTTCCTTCTTCAGAAATAAAATCAATTTCATCGGCAATGTTTTTATTAGTGTTTTTTACATCTTCAATAATATTTAACCATTGATCAACAATTGATTTATTAATGTCTGTATCTACTAAATTTTTATTTAGGTATTCCTCAGGTTTGTTTCCAGTAATGGTTTCGATAACTGGATTGATATAGGAAATGGGACCATCATTTTCAAGTCTAGTAATTAAATCAGGAGAATTTTCGGATAGAGCTTGCATTTTACTTCGCATACGTTGTTCTTGCTCGGCTCTTCTTTGTTCAGTAATATCTGTAGAGTTAACTATTATACCTTGAATGGCTGGGTTTGACATGAAATTAGTACCAGTTGATTCAATCCAGATAGGCACACCTCTTTTAGTCATGTATTCGTATTGAATAGTAACCTGTTCGTAAGGATTATTTAATAATTTTTCAAACATACCTTTTACAAGTTCAACATATTCAGGTAATACAAAATTAATATCTGTGGTATCTATAAGTTCATTTTGTTTATAGCCTAATATAGGCTCAACCGATGGACTTACATATCGAATTGATTCATTCTCCTCATATATAGTAATTACTTCAGAAGCATTTTCTAGAAGTAATTGCATACGTTTTTGTGAGTTATTTACTTCTTCAATTTGTTCTTCGAGCTGAGAATTAGAACGCTTTAACTCTTCTTGTGTAGCCTGCATTTCCTCAGCATTTTGTCGTAGCACTTCTTGTTTTTCCTGTAATTCAGTACTCATTGCTTGAGATTCTTCCAAAAGGTTTTTAGTACGGTCATTAACTTTAATGTTATACACTGTACGTGCTAGAATTAAACTTAGCTCTTCTACAAACTTTATCTGTACATCAGAGAATCGATTAAAACCTGCAAATTCAAGAACACCAAACACTTTTTCGTTAGTAATAAGCGGTACAATAAGAATACAGGTAGGTTTTTTATCACCTAAAATACCAGAAGTAATGGTCACATATTCATCTGGGATTTCAGTACGAATGATAGTGTCTTGTTCTATTGCAGCTTGCCCAACAAGTCCTTGAGCAAATTTAAATTCTGCTTGAAGATATTTTTTTCTATTATAGGCATAACTAGATTTTAAAGAAATAATTCCATGATCATCTTCTTGACTATCTTCTACTACATAAAAAGCTCCTTGAATGGCATCAATTTTACCGATGATAAACTTTATTACATCATCACCTAAATCTTCCAAATTGTTATGTATTCGAAGAATTTCCCCTATTTCGGCAACTCCTGTCACAATCCAATTACGTTCCGTATCACGTTTTTCAGCTTCCACAAGATTGTCACGCATAGTAATCAATGATAATCCCAGAGCATCATTTTCTCCCAAGGGTTTAAACTTTGCATCAAAATCTCCAGTACCAATTTGGTTGGCAAAGCTAGCGGTTCTTTTTAGTGCCTGTACTAAGTTGTTAACTGTCGATGCCATTTGACCAACTTCATCGTTTGATTTTAAATTGACTTCTTCAGGTAATATACCCTGACCTACTAAATCGAGTGTATTTTTTAATACTTGAATAGGAGCAACAAGTATTTTAGAAAATAAAATTGAAATAAATGAAGTGATTAAGGCTATGAATAATCCTGAAAACACAAATTTCCACAGTAATTCATCAATCTCAGCATAGATTTCACTTTGATCTATTTTAGTAACCAATCCCCAATTTAATTCTGGAATATTTCTCCATGCAGCTAGAATTGGAGTTCCTCTGTAGTCAAATTCTTTACCTGCATCATTATTTCCATCAATTGCCAATTGAATAGGAGTAGCATTTTCTATGTTATTCTCCCACTCTTTTGGACTAAGAATTTCATTATTATTAGTTTTTAGTGGGTTAAGAAATAGTATTCGTGTTTTACTTTGGTCTTGAGTTCCCAGAACTACCTCTCCTGATTTACCAAGGCCAGTAGAGTCTTGTAGAATATCGTATATAGAACTAATTTCAAATTTGATAAAGACTAGTCCAATAGTGACGTTGAAATTATCTTTGATTGGAGATCCATTTATTATATAGAACCCCCCTTTTTCTATAAAAGTGCTGCTATATACAAGGGTATCATTTGCTTCACTAATAAACTTCTTAGTTGGTGTAGCGTAAGTATTTCCTTCTTTAGTAATATCAGTAGCATATAAAGTTTGTCCATCAGGATCGGTAATGGCTATATTTTTGTAATCAAAAGCATTATTTACATCGTTGATATAAATTCTTAAATCATCTTCTGTAGAAGATGATAAGAAAAAACCCATAGCCCCTTCTTCTTCATTTAAGGTTGAGCCAAAAGGGTTAGTGGAGAAAGGGTTGTCAGTATTGTTTTTAGTTGTAACAGCATTTTTAACCAGTTCAGATGAAGCTATAAGGTGAGCATTTTTATTAATTTGAGTAATATATGATTTGATTTTGTCCACTCGCATATTTGCAAGAACATTCAGATTATCATCTTGTCTTCGTTCAATTGACTTTTTGCTAAGGTTGTAGGTTAAATAACTTATGGTAGCTACTGTAATAAGAACTATTGCAATTACTACAGATGTTATTTTTGTCCCTATTTTAATATTTTTAAACATAATTAAATTTAAATATGAGTTCAGTTCCCTGATTTTTTATTCTTCGCTGAAGATTCAGACTTTGTTGATTTCTCATCGTTAGACTTAGTGATTATCTTTTCTTTTCCTTTATTATCAGTCTTACTAGGTTCAGAAACTGATTTGAATAGAATATTAAAACTTTCTTTAATTAAGTCAATGTTTTCATTAGAGAATTTATTGAATGAGGCAAATTCAGCTACTGCCTGTATTGTCTTCCCTTTTAAAATCGGTAATATAAGTAAGTGTTTTGGAGAGGCATTTCCTAAGCCTGAAATGATATTGATGTAATTGTCGGGAATTTCATCAATAACTAAAGTCTCACCCTCTTTGGCAGCTTGTCCAATTAACCCTTCTCCAAATTCGAACTTAATAGTTTCACTTTCAGCAAAACTAAAAGCATAGCCAGTGTTAAATTCAACATACCGAACACCTTTAATTTCTACTGGGGTATAAATAGCACCTTGACCTAGTTCAAGCTTTTTGCAAATTAAATTTAAGATAATATTAAACTCTTCCTTTTTATCTTTTTTGTTTTTTAATGCATCTATAATAAAGCCCACATCTAACTTTGCTTTATTGTTGTCTGAGTTAGAAGATGAACTGTTTTTTGAATCTTCAGTATAGTTGTTGTCACTAGTGATATTGGTTATTCCGTTATTTATTGATTCAGATTTAAAACTGAATGCTAAAACAATTATCCCAGAAAGAATAACAGAGCCAACAGCAATGTACAATTGGAATAGTACAGGGCTTATTGATGCTATTTGGCTAGAATCCAAAACTTGTGAGCTAAGAATTAGATCATCTTGTAAGCTAAATAGCTTAAAAGTAGTGTATATTATACTGGTGATGAACAGTGTTGTGAATAAATAGTTAAGTTTTATATTTTTTTCGCTCATTCCTACTATTATTTATAATGCGAATTTAATTCATTTAAAAAAGATATAATTCCATCAACCCCTAAAATATAGTCAATTTCAGTAATATCTAAAGCTGCAGAAGGCATAGTGTCAATCATACACTCTTTGGGGTCTTGAACAATTGTAAGGCCTCCTTTATTTTTTATGTTTTTCATTCCTAATGCTCCATCTTTATTAGCTCCAGATAAAAGTATTCCAATTAGTTTTTCTTTATATACATAACCCGATGTTCCTAGGGTAATGTCTATTGAAGGCCGAGAATTATTCACCATCTCTTCTGTTGAAAGGCTAAAGTAATTACCGAGTTCTACTGACATATGATAGTTAGCTGGAGCTAAATATACTTTCCCTTTTTTTACATTTTCTTTATCATAAGGTTCACAAACAGTCATCACGCTTTTAAGCGATAGAGCCTCAACAAAGCCATTTCTTACATGTTTCAGTCTATGTAAGCATAATATTAGAGGCAATTTAAAATCAGGTGAAAGGTTGGATAAAATCTTGGTAATACCTTGGAAGCTACCTGCCGATCCACCGATAACTATTGCTTTATACTTATTGTTTAAATTATATTTGTTCATTTTAGGAAATCACCAATTTCGAGCAGTTCTTAGTCTTTATATTTTTTATAAACTTTCTCTTCATTATTTACTACAATAAACTTATTAGCGATATCACACCAAATTAATGACTCTTTAGAGCCTATTATTAAATATCCAAATTTGAATAAACTTTCATGAAATTTTTTCAACACATTGTTTTGCAATGTTTGATTAAAGTAAATCATTACATTTCTGCATAGAACAAGATCGAATTTATTAAAGACTTCGCCTTGCACTAAATCGTGTTCTCTGAAAGAAACATTTTCTACCAAAGAGGGATTCATAACTGCAATTCCTTTTTGTTCAGTATAGTATTCTTCAATTGATGAGTTGCCCTGAAATCGAACATAATTTTTTTTATTCAACTCCATATTTTTTAAAGAATATTTTCCAGATTTAGCCTTCTTAAGTATTTCTTTATCTAAATCGGTGGCAATTATTTGAGTGTTTTCTAGAACACCCATTTCTTTAAGCAAAATAGCCATTGAAAAAACTTCTTCCCCTGATGAGCAGCCAGCATGCCAAATTCTAATTTTATCATGATTCAGCATAATAGAAGGGATAATGTCATCTCTTAACACACGCCAAAACGAAGGATCGCGAAACATTTCAGTAACATTCACGGTTATTTCAACTAAAAACTCTTCAAAAAAAGCAGAGTCTTCAGAAATTCTCTTTAAAAGAGCATTTACATTATTTATTTTGTATAAATCTAGAATACGTTGAATTCTCCTTTTAAAGGAAGACATAGCATAATTTGTAAAGTCGTAGTTGTATTTGTTTTTTACAACCTCAGCAATCTTTTTTATGTCTGCAATTTCGATTTCCGCCATATTACTTATGATTGAATGTTAAAAGCCACCAACTTCACTAAAAATAGACACTATAAATATATCATATCTAAAGGATTATAAGGGCAAAAAATTAATATATTTATTATGATGTAATGTATTTCAGTAACAACATATAGTACATCCTAATTATAGGATAGCATGACCGTTTGTTTTGATCCTTTTATAGGAATAATTTTTAAATTAACCTCATTATCATCTAGAGTGGTATTAATACTAATTTCCACTACATTATCAATAGCTTCTTGAATAGAAGTAATTAATTTGTCATCTAAAATATCAGCAAGCATTATTTTATTAGTTTTAACTGTAAATTCATTACCGAACCTATTTTTAAATGTTTGATTTGCAAATACAATTTGCATTTTCTCAATAATGCTAATTCCTAATATATCTTCAATCGTGTTATAATGATTAATTTTATTACGTATTGCCTCTTCTGCAACCTGAAGTGAATCCAAATTTTGCTGTAGTTCTTCTTCTAGATCAGTTAAATGATTGTCAGTAGCCGAAGGGATTAAAGCTTGATTAATAGGTAGGGCGAAAAACATTATTTTATTATGCTCGTCACTCATTAATTTTGTAGGTATCATTACTACGTTCGATAATGTTTTGTTGATATAGTATATTCCCTGAATGGTATTTCCACTTTTTAAATCTCTCGACAAATTAGATATTGTACCTTCTGAATTATAAGGAGTAATGAGGTTTGATATATTCTTTCCGATAATATCGTCTAAGCTATCGAATTTTGAATAGTTCAAAAATTCAGCATTTGCATTTTCTACAATGTTTTCTATAGATAATTCTGCAGTTGCAAAAGAAGATTCTATAGCAGTAATGATTACCTGTGATTGACTATCCTCTTCACTTTTTCCTTCTTGAGTGTTAGAGAGGTTTTCTAAAATGTATTGACGCATTTCTTCTTCTTGTGATTTCATTTGTTCAGCTAACTTTTGCGATTCATCTAGAAGCTGCTGAGTTCTTTCGTTATTTCTAACATTAGAAATGGAAGAAGCAATCATTTCACCAAGTTGTTCAATAAACTCAATTTTATATTTATCTATTTCATTAAATGAAGCTAATTCTATAACCCCAAATGCTTCATCGTTTACAATTAGAGGAACTACTAATACCGCATGAGGGTCTAAACGACCAAGTCCAGATTTTAATCTCATATAACCTTCAGGTATTTCTACCAAGTAAGTAGTTTTTTGTTCCAAAAATGTCTGACCTACTATACCTTCACCGAGCATTATTTTATCCTTATGAAATTTTTCAACATCATATGCATAATAAGTGCTGAGATTTAAATAAGGAACTTCGTTTTCATCTTCATCAAGAATGTACATGCACCCCTGATTAGTATCAGAATATTCCACAAGTGATGACATTATAACACTGCTTAATTGTTTAAGGCTATCATTATTATTACGAATGATATTGGCGAATTTTGCGATCCCTTGTGTAGTCCAATTTCTTTTTTCATCGGCAGTAGAAATAACTTTAAGCTTTTCTCTCATAGAGGTAAGTGCATGAGCCAGACTACCCTCATTAACTTTTGACTCATCAATACCTTTAAATTGGCTATCAAGATTTCCATCTCCTATTTGATGAACAAACTCAGATGCATTTTGTAAATAGGATGTCATTCTATTGATTGAGGATGATATATCGCCTATTTCATCACTATTTTTATATTCAAATTGGTTGCTTAAATTTCCATTAGCTATTGTTTGAGCATGTTGACCAACCATTTTGAGTGGAATAACAACGCTCTTTCTTATCCAATAGAAGGAAAAGCTAAAAATGATTAAGTTGATAACTCCTAAGATAATAAAGGCAATATTGTAATTAGAGTAGCTATTTTGTAGTTGTATAAAAATACTATCAAGTATCTTTTGAATGGATTGATTAAGATTATGTAATGATTTAGAAACAGTTTGTACAGCTTCTTTCATTTCAACATTATTGACTAATATGGTTTTTTCAATTAAAACACTTTGATTGATAGAGTCATTTACCGGTATCAATTTTTCTTCAAAAAACGTAGAATCCATTTTCTGGGGAAGTTCTTGAATTAGGGCAAGATTAGTTAAGTTTGAGTCCCAACTTGTAATAGTTGTTTGTATATTTTTTGCTGCGTTTTTTGAAAGTGGCTTTACTTTTTTGTTTAGTAGAGAAACATTTCCTCCCATGGCTATAGCCAAAATATCGTTGCTAATTATATCTTCTTGATTTTTTATTTCCTCTTTTACATCGTAGATATTTCTTTTAAAAATAGTGTTACAGTTTTTGTTAAGTAATAATACATGATCTTGAAGCTTATGAACGGCACTTAGTTGTGACGAGAATTCATTAGTTTTATTTAGGAAAGAATGAAGTATTATTGCACTACATATAGCAGATACTAGGAATAAGAAGATAACAAAATAAATACGATCCCTAATGGAAATATTCTTCAAATTCAATTTCATAAAAAGTATTAGATTTCTAAATTTCAATTTAAAGCATAACATTAATACAACTACGCCTCAAAATCGAATCGAACTTTTAATCTACAAAAAAATGATTAATCAAGGATGATTTGCAACTTTATTTTAATGAGTTTTTGTCAAAGCTGAATGGTAGTAGCTCCATTATGGTAAAAACTTTCATCCAATTTCCATTACTTTGGAAAATCACCTCAATTTTTTCTTGTTGTTTTTGTTCTTGTTCTAACATTACTTGACGACAACCACCACATGGTGAAGCTGGTATATAATCAGTTGAATCTTTTTTGCGAGCAGTTATAGCAATTTTTTTAATTTTTTGATCAGAATAAGAGTTCATGACATGAAAAATTGCAACACGTTCGGCACAAAGACCAGACGGGTAAGCTGCATTTTCTTGATTTGACCCTTTAATAATTGTACCATTCCCTAATAGTAGAGCTGCCCCCACATGAAAATTAGAATATGGAGCGTAGGAATTGTTGGTAGCCATAAAAGCATTTTTTATTAATTCCTGCTCGTCATCAGGGATATCATTTATGCTATTATAAGTTATCTTGTTATTGTTCAATATTATCATGTGTAATTTTCAAAAAGATATCTAATATAGAGATTTACAAATAAACAGAAATAGGAAAGCGTGAAGAAAGTTTGTTTTATTACGAGATATACTGTTGAATTAATTTAATTTGAGATCCAATTCACATTGAAATGAAAGTAATATGACACAAAAAATATTAATTCTAGGAGCTGGTAGATCCGCATCATCACTTATTGATTATTTATTGAAAAATGCTGAAAAAGAAGACTGGTTGGTGACCGTAGCAGATTACTCATTGGCATTGGTAAATGAAAAAATTAATGGAAGAAATAATGGTGAAGCACTTAAAATTGATGTAAATAATGATCAAGAGAGAAAAAAAATAATAAGTAAAGCAGACATAGTGATTTCTATGCTTCCTGCTGATTTTCATATCCTAGTGGCAGAAACTTGCGTTGACTTTGGTGTCAATTTAGTAACAGCATCTTATGTGTCTCCAGAAATGAAAGCTCTTGATGAAAAAGCAAAAGAAAAGGGTGTTTTAATACTAAATGAGTGTGGATTAGACCCAGGTATTGATCATATGTCGGCAATGAAAGTGATTGATAAAATTAGAGAAGAGGGACATGAACTTACTTCATTTGAGTCTTTTACTGGTGGTTTACTAGCACCAAGCGATGAAGAAAACCCATGGGAGTATAAGTTTACATGGAATCCCAGAAATGTTGTGATGGCTGGTACGGGCTCAGTAAAGTTTATTCAGGAAGGAAAATATAAGTTTATCCCTTATCATCGTTTGTTCCGTAGAACTGAACAGGTGCATATACCTAAGTATGGGTATTTTGAAGGGTATGCTAATCGAGATTCACTTAAGTATTTGGATGTATATAATTTAAGAGGTATCAAAACATTATATAGAGGTACATTTAGACGTCCAGGCTTTTGTAAAGCATGGGATATATTTGTTCAGATAGGGGCAACAGATGATACCTACCTTATGGATGGAGTAGGGAATATGACGCATAGAGATTTCATTAACTCATTTCTTTCTTATAATCCACATGATTCTATAGAATTAAAACTTGCGCACTATCTTGGTTTAGATATTGACGGACAGGAAATGTATCGGTTGAAGTGGTTAGGCATTTTTGATGATGATCAAGTAGGTTTAAAAAAAGGAACACCAGCTCAAATCCTTGAACATATTTTAAAGAAAAAATGGACACTTAATAATGATGATCGTGATATGATTGTGATGTGGCATAAATTTGATTTTTTGGATAATGGAAGAAGCAGACAGATACAATCTACCATGATTGCAGTTGGAGAAGATGCAGTCCAAACAGGTATGTCTAAAACTGTAGGTTTACCAATGGGTATAGCAACAAAACTAATTCTGAAAGGAAATATCAGTTTAAAAGGCGTTCATATACCTATTAAGAAAGAAATTTATAACCCTATATTGGAAGAATTAAGTAAACTTGGAATAGAACTTAACGAAAAAGAGATTGAACAGAGTTAGAAAATATTGTCTAACTCTTCTATAATTCTTTTACCCCTTGCCTTATAACCTTTACTACCAAAAGGCAATTGAGTTTGAATTGCCATTTGCAATTCATTCTTTAATTCGGGTTGACGTTTAACAGCATTTAATAGTATTTGCATACAGTGTACTTTTACGGCTATTGGAGTTTGTGATGCTTCCAACCACAAAAAACATTGATGTACAATAGTTCCCAAATACTTTTCAGGAATGTTAATGCGAGTAAGAAGTCTTACAATTGCTCTAATGACAGAGTAATTGGATAGTGTAACCACCTTGTTTATTATCTTATGTAGATGAGATGGCTGACTAATGATAGTTGGGTATTTTTCAGTGACATTATCCAGTATCCAAGAAGCTCGAAAAGCTAATACTTGATTTTTATCAAAAGAATAGTCAATGAGGTGACTATATAAATCAGGGCTGTTATTGATTTGTTCTATTAAAAATTGTCTATGAGAACTTGATCGGTCTTTTAGTATTTCTTTTTTTAATAATATAGAATTCAATTTACTCTTCTAAAATCTCAATTTCAACTCTAACATTTCTATGAGCTTTTGAGTCATGTTTGTCGTAAATCATTTTCTTCCCTCCCCATCCAACACTTGAAACTCTATTTTCATCGATTCCTTGATTTATTAGCCAATGCTCTAGGGTATAAGCTCGAAATTCCGACAGTTTTTTAGCACTGGCTTGAATCTCTTGATGCGATTCTCCACTTAAAGAAAAGAAATTTTTATCACCTTCACTTAGGTGTAATACTTTACCATGTGAATTGCCATTGGTATGTCCATGAACTTTTATTTTCATGTTTGGATTAGATTGCATCATGCGAAGTAATTGACTCAATTGTGCTACCGATTCTTCTTTCATAATAGCAGCATCTTTGTAAAAATATACTTCCCACATTGTAATTACGTCACCTTTATTGAATCTAAGTAAGTTGAAATTCAACATAATGGTATCGCCAAGTACTTCCACGATGTCTCCAGCATCAGTTAAGGGCTCATCAAGGTCTATTGTATGATCTTCCCTTCTGTAATCAAAAATATTAGACATTATGGTAATTCTATTGGTAGCATTATTTGGTTTATTTATTACAACAGCATTGTGAGCATTAATGTCTTGAATGGTCTTGTTGCGTTCTGCATCTATAATCGAAAACCTACCAGAGACTTCTTTTAAGGAATTGGCATCAAATGAATTAATATAAATACGATAAGTACCAACTTCTAGTGGAGGAGCAGCTACACTTTCTACTTCATTTTTAACTTTAGAAGGTACTACTTCTGGTTGTTTTTTTGTTTCTTCAACAACTTTAACATCTTCAACAGTCCTAACTTCTTCTCTCGGAGGTGCAGTTGTAGCAACTTTATTAACAACTTCTTCTACTGGCTGGTTTATACTTGTATTGACTTTAGAAATTGTTTCTGTTTTTTTTGTGACAGTTGTAGACCATTGATCCGAAGGAATATGTGGACCTCTAAAGTTTCCTGCATATAGCCATGAGTCTTTAATAAAAGAGTAATCTTTTCGTAATTTAAATAATTTACTTTTTGTTTCTTCCCTATCTTTTGATTCAAAAGAGTAGACGTAGTATAAATTTCGGTAGGTGTTTTTTCGGTAAGTAGTATTTATATTTTTCTTTTCTAGATAAGCTTTATAAAGAGCGGCATTACGTTCCAAATTAAAAGCTCCTACAATAACATAGCATTTAGCATCGTAAGGAATGTTACTTTGAGAAAATGAATTGAATACTGGTAAAACAGATAATAAAAACAAGAACAATACAGTAAGTCTGTTATTGATTATTGCAATAGGAAGCAGCATGACTCATTATAATTTTATGTAGCAAAAAAATCTTAACTACGATAGTTGAAAAAAAGCACTTATTTACCTGAAAAACTGGCACTAATATACAAAAATGAATTAAATGGCACTACTTTTATACTAATTATAAGTGTTAAGCCATCTTTTTATAGAGCTTCTCCGCAATATTTACAGTGTTGAGCATCGTTATCATGACCTTCTTTACTGCATGATGAGCAAGCTTTAGTGTTGAGTTTTTCTTTTTGTTTTTGTAAGGCGATTTCAGAAGTTACAATTCCAGTTGGAACAGCTATAATGCCATACCCCAAAATCATTACAAGTGAGGCAATAGTTTGGCCGAGTACTGTGTTGGGGGCAATGTCGCCATAACCAACTGTTGTTAAAGTAACAATAGCCCAATAAATACTTCTTGGAATACTGGTGAATCCATTTTCACCTCCCTCAATCAAATACATCAGTGTACCCAAAATTGCTACTGAAATACTTACTACACCAATGAAAACAATAATTTTAGCTCTACTAGCTTTTAATGCTCTATTAAGCTGAGAAGCTTCTCCTAGAAATCGCATTAACTTAAAAATTCTAAAGACACGAAGCAACCTTAAACTCCTGATTACTAGTAAAGAATGAAAACCTACTGCAAATAGACTAAGGTAAGTTGGAATAATGGACAGTAAATCTACTAGTCCAAAAAAACTAAAAGCGTATTTAGTTGGCTTTTTAATTACTAATAAACGAGCGAAATATTCTAAAGTGAAAAGGATGGTAAAACTCCATTCTAAAATATTGAAGATATTGCCATAAGCAACTTTTAAATGGGCTACACTTTCAAGCATTACTACTACTACACTTAGTAGAATTGAAATTAAAAGAGTAACGTCAAATACCTTACCTAAAAAAGTATCGGCTTCAAAAATGATGATGTAAATATTATTTCGCCATTTTTTATCGCTTACAGGTTCTTCTGACATTGATATAAATTAATTAAAACCAGAATTATTATTAATTAAATGCTGTTATTCCATGCCAATCATAATAAATGATCCCCAATATATAGGTTCATGGAATTCGTTCCTTACTTCTTTTTTAGCATCAATAAATGATTGTCGCATTTGTCCTGTTTCCAGCCATTTTCTATAAAAGTTTATCATAAGTTTTTGAGTAGCATTATCATCAACTTTAAACATACTCATAATTAAAGTTTTTGCACCTGCAACAAGGAATGCTCGCTGTAGCCCATATACTCCTTCTCCTACTTCTAAATCTCCTAATCCTGTTTCACAAGCACTCAAAACAACTAATTCGGTATTATCAAGGTTGAGATTCATTGCCTCGTACGCAGTTAATATTCCACTTTCTGTATTGTAGTTAGATTTTGTTTTATCTAAAATATCGCCAGCTCCAGTAAGCAGTAACCCTGTTCGGAGAAGTGGGTTGTCATATACTTTGTTTTTATTGATATTAAGACTACTCTCTTGTTTTAGCATATCACCTGAACCTCTGAAGAAACCATGCGTAGCGATATGAAACACTTTTGGGTTGTCAATTAATTTAAGTTGGTCTTCTCTTGCACTTTCATTCATGTAATCTTGTGCGATCCAACCTTTTCGAAGTAATAAATTTTTTAATTCATCAATTTCTTTTTTTGTACCTGGTAAGGTAGCGATTTTATTGGTAGCACTTGCACTTAAATAAAAATCGGGATTTCCGAACATAAGTGCTCTATTATCGCTTATTCTAGATTTTTGTTCACTTTTATTGTAATAAATATCTCTTGTATTGCTCACCAAAACAATGTTCGAGTCATCCAATACATATTTACCACTTGAAGTAGGTATTGCTTCCAAATTTATTTGGTTATATACACCATCTGCTGACAAGTATATTGTAGCATAATTTCCAGCAATTTTTTTGATTGGCATCCAGTAGACTTCATTCGAATGTTTATCTTCTATTTTGTAAATAATACTATTTCTATACGACTTAAAATATCTCTGTTCTAAATTTTTTCCATTTGTAATTAGAGAAACACCAGGACGTGGTGTTTCTTTTTCATTTTTTAAATATAGTACTGCGTAAATAACAGAATCAGTAAATACATGATCAAAATGTCTGAATCTGATCATCTCAATAGCTACCTCATTTGGGCTTAATGATTCTCGAATATTTTCCCAAGTAATTAGAGAGTCATCAATTTTAAAAGCATCAGACTTTTCACTTAAATCTTTTTCTAATAATTCTACTTCATTAGCCAATTGTGAAGAATTAATACCATTTTCAACTAGTTGTTCTTCATTCATTGACAGTGCCTGTGTCAGCAGTTCTTTATTCGCTAGCCATTTATCATAGTTTTCAATTAGTTCTTTGTCACCACTTGCTAAAATATTATGACGAATTTTGATTGAAGTATTAAGCAATAATGCTTTTGTTGTAAGTGCATTGTTGTACACTTTTTCCATCAATTTTTTATCCTCAGTGGTATGGCTTAGTGCTATTGAGTTGAAAAACTCAAAATCATGTTTTATTGTATTCCAAAATTTAGTTTTCTCACGCTCACTAAGAGAAGGAAAATAATTTTTTATGAATAAGTTATAACTATCGATGGCCTCATTGATTGTGTTTTCTGCCTTTTTACTTTCCCCTTTCATGTAATATACTTTGCTAAGTTTTGATATTACTTTTACATAGTCAGGGTGTTGGATATTAAAAAATTTAGTGTAAAGCTGTTTTGCTTTTTCATAATACTCTTCGGCTCTAGCATAGTTATACTGATGGTAGTACAAATCTCCAGTAAGTAGGTATATTTCTGCAGCATTAATGTTATTGTGTTTTCCTATTTTTGATACCCATATTTTTTCAGCCAATTCTAATGAATTGAAAGCATCATCATACTTTTTTTGAGCAATAGCAACAGTAGCCAAGTCCTTAAGTCCCTCTGCATACATGGGGTTATTTCCTCCCAATTTTTGAGCTATTATTGACATTGATTCTCTCATAAGGCGCTCTGCCTTGTCATTAAAACCTCCTTGGTAAAATAAAATCAACCCTTGTTGTGATATAGATTTAGCAACTTCAACATGTTCTCTTCCAAATGCAGCTTCTTGAATAGGAATAGCTTTAGAAATATAATCATAAGCTTTATCGTAATCGCCTAGTGTGGTGGTTATTTCAGCTAGCAAGATATATGTAGAGGCAGTTTTAGTGGAATGTTCTCCAAAAATTGCTATCGCAATATTGTTAGCTCTTCGAGCTATTTTTTCTGCCTCTGTATAATCTCCATTTATCAATTTTAGTTTACCATAATCTATTAAAGGACGGATAATGTTTCTGGACTCCTTGCCGTATAGTTTTTCGTATGTACGTAGGATATTAGTTAGAATTTTATCAGTAGAAGAATATTTTCCTAGAGCAATGTCTAGTGAGGCAAGTTCTTCCTGAGAAGCTAGTTCATTATAGCCGACCTTAGAGTCTGCCTTTTTTAATAATTTTTGAGAAGTGTTAATAATATTTTCGGCTTCCTCGAAATCACCTTTTATGGCTTCGTATCTAGCTTTTGTTTCTAAAGATTTGATATAGTGGATTACATCTTTATCATCTTTTCTGTGGTCTTTTAGAATACTTATGGCATTTTCAATATATTTTTCAGCTTCCTCGTATTCGCCAATTTTAAGTTTTAAACTCGCAATTCTGTCTAACTCTATGCCATATGCGATATCTAGTTTTTCGTATTTCGCTTGAGCAGCAGTAAGTGCGCTATTAAGAATTTCAGAAGCTTTTTCATATTCATCGCTTTGCTCATAATAAATAGCCATATGGTTTAATATCTCAAAATAATCCACATGTTTAATGTCAATTTCTTTTTTGATAATTTCTTGAAAGCTAGTATCGTATATTTCTCCAGCTTCTTTGAACTTACCAGTGAAGTCAAGATAAAAATTTCCTAATTTGATTTTTGAAAGGTGGTACTCAGGGGATAAATCACCAAAAAGATTCCGTTTCACCTCTAGTAAGTCTAATAAGTATGACTCACCATGTTTATAGTTTTTATTAGTAATAGCTACTTTCACTAGAAAATCTAATACTTCAATTCTTTTTTTGTGATATTTTGGAATACCACTATGACTAGTGAGTAAACTACCTGCTTTTGCTTGTAGTTTTGAAGTTTTCTGTTTATCGAGTTTGGTATTGAATTCAATTGTGTTTAGGGTGATATAATGAATGCTCGACTTTTTAAAGTGTTTTTTAATTATCTTTTCATACTCATTACTTATGGTTCTGTATTTGCCATTTTCACCCCGATAAAGGTAGTTTTTCATGAGGCTCTCGTAAATATCAAAGGCAAGATAATGTGATGCTGCATACCCTTTTTTAATCAGTGAAAGTGATTTTTCAAAGCTAGCTTCTTTTACTGCATCTTTTAGGTCAAGAACACCGTTGGCTTCTAGCATTTTTCCCCATAGGTAGTTGTTTTCAATATATTTAATATGCTGGCTGCCTAAATTTTTTTTTATCCAAAATGAATTTTTAGCAAAAAGTGGATCAGCATTAAAAACATCTCCCTGTTTACCCATAGTTTCAGCTTTAAGGATCAACAGTGTAGCATAATCTCCTAATCTATCCTGAACTTCTTTTGGGTCTAGTTTTTTGGTTTTTAGTTTTCCAGAACTAGCGTCTACGTAAGTTTCTTTTGCGAATGCTCTTCCAGAAAAGTATTGATCAATTTCATTGATATAAGATAATGCTTTATTGTAAAAACCTTGTCCCGAATATATTTCAGCTGTTGTTAATTGGATTTTAGCACTTAAATTATCTTCGATTTTTCCACTTGATTCAAGAGTGTTTTTTGCATTGTAAACATAATTTTTGGCTGTTAGGTAGTTACCATAGATTGTATAAAGCTGAGCGGCATCTAACAATACTTTGGCATGTTCTACAGTGTTAGACCCAAATTTTATTGAGCTTTTGGCTACAGTTTCATTTATTCTAGAAGTAAAGTCTTCCAAAAACCCAGAGGCCAAACTATTTTTAGCCATTTGTAAATTGTATCGCATTATGTAGTCATGATCTACACCTAATGCTTTAGTAACTTTTTTATTAAATTTTGTTAGTGTCTTTATAGACTTGCGGTAATCGCCAACTTTATAGTAAGCATCTGCTTTGTCTAAGGTCTTATCCCACTTAGTTTGACCATAAGTAACAAAGAAAGTTGTCATCAGAAAAAAGCTTATGACAATTTTTGAAATGAAATTTTTCATTATACTAATTTTTCATCTGCTGTACGAATATAAATCTAACCATTACTAGGTTAAATTTCACTCATTCAGCAACTTAATTAGAACATCCTTTGCGGCCTTAGTAATAATAGTGCCAGGTCCAAATATTCCTGAAACACCTTTCTTATACAAAAAATCGTAGTCATTTGGAGGAATCACACCACCTACGATAACCATAATATCAGACCTTCCTAAATTATTAAGGTGCTCAATAAGTTCAGGAATCAATGTTTTGTGACCTGCTGCTAAGCTTGATGCACCAATAATATGAACATCGTTTTCTGTAGCTTGTTGAGCTACTTCTTTAGGTGTCTGAAAAAGAGGCCCTATATCAACATCAAAACCTAAATCAGCAAAACTAGTAGCAATTACTTTAGCTCCTCTGTCGTGACCATCTTGCCCCATTTTTGCTATTAAAATACGTGGTCTTCTTCCTTCTAACGCTGTAAATTGATCAGAAAGTTGTTTAGCTTCTCTAAAATTTTCATCCATTTTTATTTCACTTGAATAAACTCCAGAGATGGAGTGAGTAGTTGCTTTATGTCTTCCAAATACTTGTTCTATTGCCAAGGTTATCTCACCTAAAGACGCCCTTTTTCGAGCTGCATCAATAGCTAATTCCAATAAGTTTCCCTCTCCAGTTAACGCACTTGTAGTAAGAACAGACAAAGCTTGTTGTGTTTTTTTCTCATCCCTATCAAGTTTAAGCTGTTCTAATCGTTCTATTTGTTCTTTGCGAACAGTGTCATTATCAACTTCTAGTAACTCTATGTCAGTTTCTTCATCTATCTGGTATTTATTAATGCCCACTATGTAGTCTTGACCAGAATCTATCCGTGCTTGTTTTCTAGTTGCAGCCTCTTCTATTCTCATTTTAGGAACTCCTGATTCTATGGCTTTGGTCATACCTCCAAGTTCTTCAATTTCTTCAATAAGTTCCCAAGCTTTGTTTGCCAAATCATGTGTTAATTTTTCTACATAATAAGATCCTCCCCAAGGATCAACTACTTTGGTAATGTTTGTTTCATTTTGTAAAAATAATTGGGTATTTCTAGCAATACGTGCAGAATAATCTGTAGGTAAGGCAATAGCTTCGTCTAAGGCATTAGTATGAAGTGATTGGGTGTGTCCCAAAACTGCAGCTAACGCTTCAACACAAGTTCTGGTTACATTGTTATAGGGATCCTGTTGTGTTAAACTCCATCCCGAAGTTTGACAGTGAGTTCGAAGAGCTAACGATTTAGCATTCTTGGGATTAAACTGATTAACAATTTTAGCCCAAAGTAACCTGCCAGCTCTCATTTTTGCAATTTCCATAAAATGGTTCATCCCAATACCCCAAAAGAAAGATAAACGAGGGGCAAAAGAATCAATGTCCATACCTGTTTTTATACCCGTTCTTAAATATTCTAACCCATTTGCTAAAGTGTATGCTAGTTCAATATCGGCTGTTGCCCCTGCTTCTTGCATGTGATATCCACTAATACTAATACTATTGAATTTGGGCATGTTTTTCGAAGTATACTTAAATATATCCGAAATGATACGCATGGAGGAAGCAGGAGGGTATATATATGTGTTACGAACCATAAACTCTTTTAAAATATCATTTTGAATGGTTCCACTAAGTTGTTCAGGTTTTACCCCTTGCTCCTCAGCCGCAACTATATAAAATGCCATGATTGGAATTACTGCTCCATTCATAGTCATTGATACCGACATTTTATCTAAAGGAATCTGGTCGAAAAGAATTTTCATATCCAAAACAGAGTCTATAGCTACACCAGCTTTTCCAACATCGCCAATTACTCTATCGTGATCAGAATCGTACCCTCTATGTGTTGCTAGATCAAAAGCTACAGAAAGCCCTTTTTGTCCTGCTGCTAAATTTTTTCTGTAAAATGCATTAGAATCAGTGGCTGTAGAAAATCCAGCATATTGTCTGATTGTCCAGGGACGAGTAGCATACATGGTAGAATACGGACCTCTTAAATAAGGAGGTACGCCTGCTGAAAAATCAGTATGCTCTGTTTCAATTAATGACTCTTTTGAGTAAACAGGAGTGATTTCTATTTTTTCTGGTGATAACCAATTTTCAAAAATAATTTCAGAATTGTTTTTGCTTGGTACATTGATGTTATCCGTTATATTTTCTTGTTTTGAATATTGTGCCCATACTTTTTTGACAATTTTATTTACCAAATTACTGATGTAATAACTTCCTGCTACGGGATCAGCTACTTTTCCGAAATATGATTCTTCTTTAAGTATGCTAGAAATGTTTTGTGCTATACGATGTTGCATAGCACTAGTATTATCTTCGGGAATAATTTTGATAGCGTTTGCACCACCAAGAAGTGCTGACATAGCAGAAGTAGTGCCTTTAATCATATTTCCGTGTGGCGCGTATAATTCATTACAAAAAGCAGTACCATTGCAATGGATATGAATTTTTGAAAGTGCTAAATTGAATTGTCTACTCTGTGAAAATTTTCCTATGAGTAACCGTAGAGCCCTAATTTTAGCAATTTCAGCAAAATATTCAGCACCTATATTTAGAGTAAAAGAACAATTATTCATGATTTCATCAAACGAAATACCGTTCTTTTGTATTGCAGTTGTAATATCAGATAACTCTGATAACCCAGAAAATAATTGTTCTGTATAATTTGCGCCATCACATGAAATACTGATAACGTTTAATAGAGTAATATCACTTGTTATTTCAATTAGACTTGTAAGATCAGTAATGTTGTTTTGTGTTTGAATGACACCACGTATAGTGTCCAAATCATATTCCTTTGAATTTATATATTTAACATAATCATGTACTATGATTACTGGATTGCTTTTAATATTAAAAGAAACAAAGCAATAGTTTAAAAAAATATCCTTGAGTAAAACATCAAAATTGACATTGTGTTCATTAATAATGAAACAGATGCCATTTACTCCTTGTTTTAATGCTGAGAGAGCATTTTGGTTTGCTGATTTTTCATCAGTTACAACAATGTCAGTTTGGTTTTCCCAAAATCTAATTTCGCCTTCTGAGTCATTTTGATTGGCGAAGGAGTTTTCCAAAGGTTTTAGATAATCCAAACCTTCTAAATCCTCTTTTGTGTAAAAAGGAGAAACTACAATACCTTCTTGCAGTTCCCAACTATATTTTTCAATTACATGATTCCCATTAAGGTCTTGATTAGCCTTATTAATCCAGTCAGATTTATTAGATGGTTCAAATTCTTTGAAAAGCATTTTTATTTGCTTGTAATTGTAAATACAACTCTCCGATTTATGGCTCTTCCTTCATCTGTTTCATTAGTGGTTTCAGGTTGAGATTCACCATAACCCATGGCACTCACTCTTTCATTATATATACCATTTTCAAAAAGGTAATTCATTACTGATTCTGCCCGTTCTTGAGATAATCTTTGATTATATTCTTCTGAGCCTTTACTATCAGTGTGCCCACCAATTTCTATGGTTATCGTTTCATTATCCTCCATGAATTTAACCACTTTATTTAATTCTTTAAATGATTCTTCTTTTAATGTGGCTCTGTCAAAATCAAAATAAATATGTTCTAATCTTACGGTAGTACCAATCTCAATAGGTGTTAAATAAATGTCAGTATTGGCAAAAATAGGATCAGAAAGTGTTGAAATATCAATGCTATCGCTTGTGTTAATATATCCTTGGGCATTAACATCAAACACATATTTTCCTTTTTGTTCAATTTCTGCTTCAAAATATCCCTCATTAGTGTTTACTATTTCAGGTATAGAATTATTATTGAATCGATAACTTATTTCAGCGTCAATTTTTTCTTTTGTTTTTTTATCATACACTGTAACAGAAATAAAAGATTTCGCAGGAATTGGTTTAAGAGTAAAATCAAATATCATAGTGGTATCCTCTTCAAATGGAGGGATAGATATAGATTGATTTTTTGGTTCAAAACCATTTGACTCCATTGATACAATGTAATTTCCTTTTCTTTTAAGAAGTAAAATAAAGCTGCCATCATCACTTGTAGTTAAAGTAGTATCAATTCCTTTTTTTTCAGCTTTAAATTGTACCTGAGTAATTATTGTTTCATGAGTTTCTTCATCACTCACAACTGAAATAAGCTTTAATTCAGGATCTTTAGGCTTAAGAGTGAATATGTCTAAACTTCCTCCATCTATTTGCCTTCCTGATGAAGTAGTAAAAATATTACCCTCAGCATCAACTGAAAAATAGGCGTCAAATCCTTTTGTGTTTATGGGGGCTTTCATATTTATAGGTTTAGACCAATTCATCCATGTATCATCTAGCCTTTTTGTTTTGTAAATATCAGCCCCACCAATACCGATATCTTTTCTACTACTAGAATAGTACATTGTTTCATTATCTGGGGCTATAAATGGAGCGAATTCATCCCGACCTGTATTAATGGGTGATCCTAATTTTGCTGGTGATGACCAAGATCCATCACTTTGTAATTTGCTTATATACAAATCACTAATGGCACTGTTTTCTTTTTCACTAAAATATAGAATCATAACTTTTTTGTCACTATCCATGCTGGCTCCATAGAACCTGCCATTATTCATTTTTTTAAAATCATTTACCTTAATTTCTTCTATAGATGTCCACGAATCCCCTGATTTATGTGCAAATGAAAACCCTTTACTGTTTTTACTTTTTCCTCCCCGGATAAACAAGGTTTTACCATCTAAAAATATAGTAAACACCTGGTTTGAATGATGTCCGTTTAATGGTTTTGGTAGATGTACAGGATCGCCCCATTCACCTTTATTTATTCTTTCCGAAAACCATATATCTTGACTTCCATCTTTTCCATATGTGTTATCAGGATGATTAGTTACGAAAAAATATAATTTAGTTCCGTCAGAGGAAATAATAGGAGCTGCCTCATGGTAACCTGTATTTATTTTAGAACCTACACTAATCAGTTCTATAGGATTTTGTGCGAAAACACTAAAGGAAAAAATGATTAGGGTTAATGTATAGAAATACTTCATGAATATTATTTGTTGGTTTTATTCAGCTAAAATAGGATATATTATATGTTAATAAAAACCAGTGTTAATATGTATCTATTTTTGTATGTCATCGTTAGCAAATAAAACTATATTTTTTAGAATGAAGATTAGCCTATTTGTTTCACTAATATTTTTCATTGTCACATGCTTTCAACTTAAAGCACAAGAAGTTATGCAGCAAGAAATACAGATTGATGGTGTGATTATTAATAAAGAAGACAATAAACCTGTCCCATTTGTGCATGTTATAAATATTCGTAACAAAACTGGAACAGCAAGTAACTTGCAAGGAAGATTTTCAATAATAATAAAATATTCAGACACCCTTGTTTTCTCAGCTATTGGTTTTGATAAATATATTTTCAACCTAAGTGAACGGGTAGAAACTAAACAATTAGATATAACTATTGAGATGAACACAAATAGTTTTGAACTTGCTCCTGTTAGTGTATTTGCATATAAGGACGAAATGGCTTTTAAACAAGCAATATTAGACTTGGAAGTTAATAATGAAAATAATCAAGCACGAATACAACTACCAGGAGTACATTATGGAGTAAAGAGTGAAGTTAGCCCTTCTATTTTGAACCCTTTATCATATTTCTATTATAAGACTAGTAAAAGAGCGAAGGAAGAAAGAAAATATAAGTTGTTAGAAAAAGAATATGAAGGATGGAAGAATATAGCTGAAAAATATAATCCTATGATTGTTCAAGAAGTAACAGGGTTGCAAGAAGATATAGTTGAAGATTTTATGAATTTTTGCAAATTGGATAACAAATACATTGAAATTTCTACGCAATATGAGATTGTGATTGCCATTAATAATTGCTTAAAAGATTACAAAAAGCAATCTGAAAGTAATCAAAAGATAGAGAATTAAGGTTGTTGAATAAGTAGTAGTAACTGCTAAAAGTAATCCATAATGTGTTTTGTTAGATAGTAGTTTATTTTAAAGTAAACTGAAACCAAACAGGCAAATGATCTGAAATATCGTTTGCTTCATTTACAACTCTTCCATTTACAGGAGCGATTTTATCTTTATTATAAAATATGTAATCTATTTTAACGGAAGGATTTTGACTAGTAAATGTAAAATTTCCTTCCTCATTTATTAAATATTGTTCTTTAGGTATAGCGACCCCTAAGCTGGGTTCATTGAAAAAACCGAACATTGTTTTATCACCTTTATACTTTTTGTTGTTTACAAAAGGAGGAGTACTATTAAAGTCTCCTACAAGAAGTACTGGATAATCTTCAGCATAATGTCGATAAATTTCTAGCACTGTTTGCGCATGTTTTTCCCTCGTAGGTTGAACAAATGCTTCGAGATGAACATTGATAACTATAACAGGTGTTTTATTGAGCTGTATTAATACTATTTGAGCTAATCTATCAAGGTAAAATGCATTGTAATAAAATGGATTACTTTTTGGTTTTACTAAGGTTCGGATATGATTATTAGAGATAGGGTATTTACTTAATACTCCTTGTCCAGATAACATTTCTCCAAATTGCATTGAAGGAAGCCAAGAAGGAAAAGGAACATAATTTTTATCCCAGTTAATAGCTCTGGCTCCTTGGAAATAATTGGCATGGATAGCTAATTCTTCCATTTGATCAACATGAAATGAACGCGCAGAGTTAAAATCTATTTCCTGAAAGCCTATTAAATCTGCATTTAAAATTTTGAGTAACGTCTTGGCTTTAGTAAGATTATTTTCGAATAAGTCTTGATCAGGAATAAAGGGTAAATTATTTGTCATACCAGATAAATAGCCAATGTTGTATGTACAAATAGAAAAAGTATCCTTATTGACAACGGTATGAGAGTCATTGTAAGATAAAATGGAAGAATAGTCTTCTGGTGCTAAGTTTGCTGTGCTTCCCCAAATATAAAAAACAACAAAACCTGTAAACAACAAGATGAATATAATCCCTAAAATTTTTTTCATGAATAGAAAAATTTAAATATAGAATGAAGTAATCGAATCTTATATAGATGTAGATTAAATACTAAGGTATACTATTTTCGATAATTAAAATATTTCCAATATTTTTTACTGTAATAAAATTCGAAGCGGTTGTATTTGTTAAAGAAATTTTGAATCAAAAAACGCTCTACATTGTGCATTTCAATGTTATTAGAAAGTCAAATAAAATTGGATTTTTTTCTTCGTTTTTTTTTGACTAAAATTGTTACCCCTTTTAATTTTAGGGGATGTATCGGTTAATACTTCTTATTTAATATTTAATGCTTGTAGTTGATTGTGGTACGGTTTGGAACGATTGTCTTCGTGTAATTCAAGACAATGTAGCAGAACAAAGTTTTATAACTTGGTTCAAGCCAATTAAGCCGTATAAGCTTGAGGATAAAGTTCTCACTATACAAGTACCTAGTCAGTTTTTTTATGAATGGCTAGAAGAGCATTATGTTCATGTACTCAAAAGAGCTATAGATGCAGTAATGGGTCCTGGAGCTAAATTATCATATTCAGTGGTAGTTGATCAAGGGGGAAATTCAGGAGCTGCTCCATATACAATTAACCTCCCAAATAACCAAAACAGAAAACAGACTTCCAATAACTCTGGACCAAATTACAATAGTCCTTTTGAATTAAAGTCGGTAGATTCTGTTTTTCAATCATCACAACTGAATGATAACTACACTTTTGATTCATATATAGAAGGCGATTGTAATCGTTTAGCTCGTTCCGCAGGACAGGCAGTAGCTCAAAAGCCAGGCATAACATCTTTCAACCCTTTGATGTTGTATGGGGGAGTAGGCTTAGGAAAAACACACTTGGTACAAGCTATTGGAAACGAAATAAAAGAAAACCTTCCTGATAAATTTGTTCTTTATGTCTCTTCCGAGAAATTCACTAATCAGTTTATGGATGCAGTGAAGAATAATAAAATTCAGGAGTTTCAGAATTTTTATCTTCAGGTAGATATCTTAATAATTGATGATGTCCAATTTTTGTCTGGCAAAGAAAAGACACAAGAAATATTTTTTCATATTTTCAACCATTTGCATCAGGCTGGGAAGCAAATTGTAATGACTAGCGATTGTCCTCCAAGGGATTTAAAAGGGCTTCAAGAGCGACTTCTTTCTCGTTTTAAATGGGGGTTAACTGCCGATATTCAGCAGCCTGATTTGGAAACTAGGATTGCTATTATCCATAAAAAAATGGAGGAAGATGGCATTAATATTTCAGAAGATGTTATTGAATACTTGGCATATAGTGTAGACACAAATATCAGAGAACTTGAAGGAGTTATAATATCTTTGATTGCTCACTCTTCATTAAATAGAGCTGAAATTGACTTGGAGTTGGCTAAGCAGACTCTAAAAAATATTATAGAAGACATAGAAACGGAAGTAGGAGTAGACTATATTCAGAAAACTATTGCAGAATATTTTCATCTAAAAGTGGATGATCTTAAAGATAAAATTCGCAAAAAAGAAATTGTAATAGCACGTCAAACAGCGATGTACTTCTGTAAAGAATATACTAATCACTCATTAAAGTCCATTGGATATCATTTTGGAGGCCGTGATCATAGTACTGTGATTCATGCGGTACAGACCGTAAATGATATGATGGATACAGATGCTAATTATAAAAATTCGGTTGAAGAATTGAGAAATAAGCTTAAGATGAAAGCTATTTGATTTAAGGGGTTAAGCTATTACTCTACAGGATACCTTAAGTTGAGGGGATGATGTAGTTGAAAAAATGAGTATGAAGGAAAAAACAATAGAGGTGTTCATTTTAATTCTGTGAATGTCACATCTGAAAACTGTCACATGTGACATTATACTCATAAGTTTTGCTAATATTATTTAATTCTCTACTTACATTATTATCGACAATAATCTACTATTGTAGCTTTGCTATTAGGTCAAAATTTTCTACCCCACAAAAATATCTCTCTTATTTTAGGAAACCGAACCTTTACAGGTAAGAAACCCTAATGACCACATCAGAGAGTATTCTTCATAAGAATGTTGAGTAAAAAATACCCAATTTAGGGTATTGTGCCTTCCTCTTGGTGTTCATAAACTTGTGATGTTATTAAGCCGACAGAAATACTGTCATCAATAAAGTTGTATATGTCAAACATTTAATAGTAAATAATAGTTATTGTGAAAATATATGTTATTATAATATTATTACTTATAATTAATCACACCTTCGCTCAGAACAATTCAACAGTATACATATATAAACCTAAAGGAAGTGGAGTTGGACAAGCATCAATTACAATAAATGGTAAATATGTAGCAAGGTTAAAATCTGGTCAAAAAGTTACTTGTGAATTATTTTCAGAAGGTAATTATCTGTTTGGTCTTACAGATACAGGAAAGAATAAAAATGGAATGGTTAAAGGATTAAGTATCCAAATTTCATTAGGGTATACATATTACATTAAACTTTACACTAATGATAATTATGAAATGCTTTTAATAAAAGAGAATAAATATGAAGGAGAAAGAATTATTAATGACAACTCATTATTTAGTAATAAAATGTCTGATTTCTTTTATAAGGAAGATTTGACAACTCCATTTTTTGATAATGAATTTCGATCAAGTTCGTTAAACACACCTGTTGAGAATAAAGTTGAAAAACCAGTTGACAGTAGTCTGTCACTTAATATTATCCAGCCAAATGTAATAGAAAATGGAGAGGTATATCATACAAAAGATGATAAAACCATAATTAAAGGGAAAGTGTCGAATCCATTATTGGTACAAAGTTTAACTATTAATGGTCAAGTGGTGGAGTTAAATTCAGAAGGTTATTTTAATGAAGAAGTAAGGTTGATTAAATATTTTGATAATATTATTTCTATTGTAGCATTTACGAATGATAACTCATTTTTGAAGAAGGATTATATAATCCATCGTCAATTGCAAGGGGATAATGATAAGTATAATGGAAGATTAGGTAAGGATTATGCATTAATTATAGCGACAAGCGAATATAATGAACATAATAACCTTGTTAACCCTTTATTTGACGCTAGACGGATAGGATCTGATTTGACTGACTTATTTGGTTTCCAAGTAGATCTATTAAAAAACCCTACTCAAAATCAATTATACCTAAAGATAAAGGAGTATTCTAAACGTGAATTTTCCGATGATGATCAACTACTCATATTTCTTGCTGGACATGGAGAGTTTGATAACACATTTAAAGAAGGTTATATAGTATGTAAAGACTCTCGAAAAAATGATGAGGCCAAGAGTTCGTTGGTTTCGCACTCTAACTTGAGAACAATTATTAATAATATTCCATGTAAACACATACTTCTGGTTATGGATGTTTGTTTCGGAGGTACATTCGACCCTTCGATAGCCCATAGAGGTGGAGACATTTATGAAAGAACAGATAACAATACGTTTATTAAAAGAAAAATGCAATATAAAACCCGGGTGTATTTAACTTCTGGGGGTAATGAATACGTTCCTGATGGTAGACCTGGTCATCACTCGCCATTTGCACATAACTTTATTGAAGCACTAAATAGTGGTGGAGGTAAAGATGGAATATTAACCTTGTCAGAGATTATGAGTTATGTAGAGAAAACTGTTCCTGAGCCAAGAGTAGGAGGCTTTGGAGACAATCAGCCTGGCAGCGATTTTTTATTTATAATAAACGAATAAATTTTATCATTAATTATAAAACCATATGACTATGAAAAAACAGTTTGTACTATTTATTATAATAATTATTTTATTGCCTTCTTGCAATACTGTATTTAAGGCTCCTCCTTTTACTGATGTGCAAAAATTACTTATGTTGAAATCCGGTATGAGCATCGATAAAGTAAAAAGTGTATTGGGGATTGATCCTTATGATGTGTATCACATTAATGAGGAGAGTAGTATTTTGTTGTCATTCTCTTATCGTTTGAAAGAAAGGAGATATAAGATAAAAACTTTTAATCAAGATGAAATATTGAGAAAAACAACTGATGAAGAATCTCAAACAAAAGGCAATATAGCGTATAAGAAAAAGGATCCAAAAACGGCATATTTATTATTCAAAGATAATTCATTAGTGTCAATGATTACAACGGAAGGGAACAGGAAAAGTGAAACGCTTATGATTCAATCTAATAATATTGTAAAAATTGATAAGGAGAATATTACTGATATAGATTTCGAAGAGGTTGAAGAAGTTGAGCTACGCTCAGATAAAAAAACGATTAAATTATTTAGAAAGAAAAATTAAATATTGAGTTATGAAAAATTTATTTTTTTGTGTGATTATTATTTTGACTACATCTGCTGTACAAGCTCAATACAGATATCTAGATTATGGTATTAGAGGTAATGTTGGGCTTTCTTCTTTGGAAGGCAGTTCTAAACTAGGAGTTTCTTTGGGAGCAGGGTTGTTTGTGAATGTTGATATTTTTGATCGAGTAGGTTTGGGAGTTGATATATTACCAGGTTTAAAGACTGGCAAGTATGAAGAAATAGCTGGGGCAACGACTACAACTCATAAGTACTCGTTTTTTGTAATGGATATTGTTCACTATGTGTATTTTCCTTTTTCGGAACATATTAGTTTTGAAATTGGTAAAAACTTGACGTCTTTACATTTAAGTGAAAAATATATAATAGATGGAAAAAAGCAGGAAGGATTTTCGACAACAGATGCTTTAGGAGGAATGCTAGTAGGTCTTAAAATACAACTTAGTAGTTCTTCTGAAATAGGTGTTCGATATATTTCATCTAAAATTACAGATGGAGTATATCTAAATGGAGGAAGTTCAGGGGTTGTTAGTTTTACTTATGCGCAAGACATTAACTGGTAAAGCTAAGTGTTTGAAATATTGACGAATTTTGCTTTGATTTAACATCCTAAAAAGGATTATATTTGCCTAATAAATAAAGATGAAGTATTTAATGCTTCATCTTTATTTATTAATATTCTCAAATTTTTGAACACATTCTATTTTTCGTTTTAGATCATCAGGACTATTGTATTCTTGATGATAAAAATTGTGTACCCCCACCATAAAAGCAATGATTAGGCTCCAAGTTATATTTTTTATACGTTGAAACATTTTCATTCTATATTGTTTACCTCAGATAAAATGAAAAATTCTCATACCTACCTCGAGAATTTATACCTTCTATCAGTACTCGTCCTCTAATTTTTTCAAGGATTTCCGTTAATTTTTCAGGACTTTTAATGGTGTTTCTATTCACTCGAAGAATAATGAAATCTTCAGCAATACCTACTTCGTTAATCAAACCCCTTGTAATGTTAAAAACACGAATTCCTTGTTCAATACCATATTCATCTAATTCTACTTTAGAAAGAGCTTCAAAGTCAGCTCCCAAAAGTTTTGATGTAAAAATTTCGCGCTTTAATATTCCTGTTGTCCCTTCTCTATTTGTAAGTATTATTTCTGTTGTTAGTTCTTTGTTATCTCTTAAGTATCCAACGGTTAACTTATCTCCTGGAGAGAAATAACCAATTATTTCATCGAATTGCCCTTTACTATTTATTACTTCTCCATTTAATCTATTAATAATATCACCTTCCAATAGACCAATTTTGGAAGCTGCGCCATCTTTTTGTAAATAACTTAACAGAACTCCTTTAGTGTTTGTTAAATCTATGTTTAAATCAAATCGTTTTACCATATCAGCATTTAGGTCAACTACATCGCCTCCAAAAAATGCTTTTTGAACTTCGCCATAATCTATTAAATCGTGTACTACTTTGGTTACTAAATCGACAGGAACAGCAAATCCATAACCAGCATACGAACCTGTTTTAGAAAGAATGGCAGTATTAATACCTACTAACTCTCCATTTTTGTTTACTAGAGCACCACCACTATTCCCAGGGTTAATTGCTGCATCAGTTTGTATAAACGATTCGATTGGAAATTTACCTTGTAGTATATTAATATCTCGACCTTTCGCACTTACTATACCAGCAGTTACTGTGGAAGTAAGGTTAAATGGATTACCCACGGCAATTACCCATTCTCCTACTTTTAGGGCTTTAGAACTGCCAATGGTAATGGCAGGAAGTTTAACATCGTCTATCTTTAATACAGCTAAATCTGTAGAAGGATCAGTGCCAATAATTTGAGCATTATATGTTTTTTTATTATGGATTACTTCTACTTTTTCTGCATCCTCAACTACATGGTTATTTGTAACAATAAATCCATCACTACTAAATATTACACCAGATCCACTACTTACTTGCTGTTGAGACCCT
This sequence comes from Cyclobacteriaceae bacterium, assembly GCA_029882685.1. GTDB lineage: Bacteria > Bacteroidota > Bacteroidia > Cytophagales > Cyclobacteriaceae > JAOUKH01. Next base: position 2,667 of record JAOUKH010000005.1, on the reverse strand, counting down.
GATTGTCCACCAAGAAATAAATCCATCCAGCTAGTTGCATATCTTCGTTCCGAAATGTTTTTTATATAAACAACGCTATTGGTACTACTTTTTGAAGCTTCCACAAAGTCTTCAGCAGTGTATATATTGTTTATAGTCTCATGACTTTTAGGTGTGTTTTCGATATGATTATCTTTATTACTTATTTCAAGCGTTTGGATTGGTGCTGACAGAAATTCAGGAGAGAAAACAAAACTGAAATAGGTGTATGCACCTAATAACCCAGCTACAAAACTTATTACGATAATTCCAAGTGTCCTTTTCATGTTGTTATTGAACAAATAAATGTGTGATAACTTATTTATATATTTTTAATAGCAAATATTATGCAATAATGATAACGTGACAAATTTGCAGTTTGTTGTGCAAACATACACATGCATTTGTGCACTGTCGAAAAAGAGTTAAATTTGCGATTCGTTAATAGACACCTATTGAAGACTATCATAAAATAGCAATTGGGAGAACTGCGAGTTTTTATCTTATTAAATAATATTTGACTGAAGAAAAAAAGCATATAGCCATTCTTGGTTCAACAGGATCAATAGGTACTCAGGCACTTGAAGTAGTTGATATAAATCCAGATAGATTTGTAGTAGAAGTACTATCAGCACAAAATAATGCTGACCTTTTAATTGAACAAGCTGCAAAGTACACTCCTAATACTGTAGTAATAGGCAATGAGGCGTTGTATAACAAAGTATTTAATGCTCTTGATCCATTAGATATTAAGGTATATAGTGGTGAAAATGCTCTTGCATCTGTTGTGCAGATGGAATCCTTGGATATTGTATTAACTGCTTTAGTGGGGTATGCAGGGCTAACACCAACGATAAAGGCTATTGAAGCAGGAAAACATATTGCACTGGCGAATAAAGAAACTTTGGTAGTGGCTGGTGAGTTAATCACAAAATTGGCACAGGAAAAAGGGGTGAATATCTATCCTGTTGATTCAGAACATTCTGCCATTTTTCAATGTTTAGTTGGGGAATTTCATAATCCAATAGAGAAAATTATACTTACAGCATCAGGAGGGCCGTTTAGAGGGAAAGATAAAAAATATTTAGAAGGTGTTACCAAAGCACAAGCATTAAAGCATCCCAATTGGGATATGGGAGCTAAAATTACAATTGATTCAGCTACTTTAATGAACAAAGGGCTTGAGGTAATAGAGGCGAAATGGTTATTTGGAGTAGATTTTAATCAGATTGATGTGGTAGTTCATCCTCAATCCATTATACATAGTATGGTGCAATTTGAAGATGGATCAATAAAAGCGCAACTTGGTTTGCCAGATATGCGTTTACCCATCCAGTTTGCATTAGGATTTCCAGAGCGACTTAAAAATGATTTCACAAGGTTCAATTTTGTTGATTATCCAAATTTAACCTTTGAGCAACCCGATAAAGATACTTTCCGTAATTTAGCACTTGCTTTTGAGGCAATGCAAAAAGGAGGAAATGCACCTTGTGTGCTTAATGCAGCAAATGAAGTGGCAGTTGCTGAATTTTTAAAAGATAAAATTAGTTTTTTAGATATACCACGTATAGTAGAAGAATGTTTAAATAATACCGATATAATTAAAAATCCTTTGTTGGAAGATTATATCCACACAGATAGAGAAACAAGAATTAAAGCTTTAGAATTAGTGAATTAATGGACGGATTAGTAATGACAGCTCAGATTTTATTGAGCTTAACAATTTTAGTAGGACTGCACGAACTAGGACACTTGGTAGCAGCCAAATTTTTTGGAATGAGAGTGGAAGAATTTTCAATAGGTTTTCCTCCCAAAGTATTTAAGTTTAAATGGAAAGATACTGAGTATGCATTAAGTGCAATTCCATTAGGAGGTTATGTGAAAATATCAGGAATGATAGATGAGTCAATGGATATTGATGCAATGAAGGAAGAGCCTAAGGAATGGGAATTTCGTTCGAAACCAGCTTGGCAACGTTTAATTGTAATGCTAGGAGGAATTATTGTAAATGTTATCCTAGGCGTTTTAATTTTTATAAGTCTCACTTACTTTGTAGGGGAAGAATATTTGCCAAAAGATGAAGTAAATAGAGTAGGAGGTATTGAAGCACTTGAAATAGGTGAGAAGATTGGTCTGAGAGATGGAGATAAAATAGTAAAAATTAATGGCCAAGATTTTGAAAGTATCAATGATATATTGAATCCAGATTATTTATTGGTTGACAATGCTTATTATACTGTGTTGAGAAATGGTAACACAGTAGATGTAAATATTCCTGACAATTTCATGGAGTATTTGAGTGACAAGAAAAATGCAGATAAAATATTTAGAATAAGATACTCCCCAGAAATAGGTACAGTAGTTGAGGGTGGTCTTGCAGAAAGAGCAGGAATAAAAGTTGGTGACATAATAACAGCTGTTAATAACACGAAAATCAACTCATTTGATGTTTTTGCTAAAGAAGTGAAAAGCATTACTACTGATAGTATTACAATTAGATTACTTCGAGGGGAAGAAGAGTTAACCTTTACAGAATACTTTAAAAATGATACAATTATAGGTGTTGGCGCATTAGCTCCTCCACAAATAGCTTATCTTAATTATGGTTTTGGCGAATCAATAGGAGTAGGTACTAAAAAGGCTTTTGGA
>JAOUKH010000127.1 GCA_029882685.1 Cyclobacteriaceae bacterium | reverse complement strand
ACCAATTACCTCTTTATGAAGGTTATAAGAAGTGTTTTATCATAATTAGCTATAATATGACTAAGATTAATGTTGAAATTCCTATTGTACAATATGAAATTCGGAGAGGTCATGAAAATTGATATCTTTGACAGAAATTAACTTTATCACACATTTCCACACCAATAATAGCCGAAAATAAAAATGCAACAAAACAAACACATTGAAAGAAATGGTAAAGAAGCGTCAAATATTTTCGATAATAGAAGTTTGAAAGTTGACTACAGAACGCTTGAGCCTATTTTAAAGGAAGGCATGTTGGTTTTGGATGTTGGATGTGGTACAGGAGCAATATCTAAAGATATAGCAAGTATAATTGGTAATAAAGGAAAAGTTATAGGAATTGACAATACTGAAAAATTTATTGAAAGCGGTAAAGTAACGTATGGAAATGTGAATAATTTAGAACTTATTCATAGTAATCTATTTGACTTTAAACCACAGCAAAAATTTGATTTAATAATTTCTGCACGGGTATTACAATGGTTGAGTAACCCAAAAGATGCATTAATAAAAATGAAATCTTTACTAAAACCAGATGGAAAAATATCTATTTTAGATTATAACCATAATGCATTGGAATGGCATCCTGAGCCACCTGAAAGTATGAAATTATTTTATAAAACGTTTTTAAAATGGAGAAGCAATGCAGGAATGAATAATGGAATAGGAGATGATTTACCTGCTTTGTTTAAAGAAGTAGGACTTACCTATATTGAAAAAATAAACTCGAACGAACACTACGAGAGAAATAGACCCGACTTTATATCAAAAGTAGGCATTTGGTCGAAAGTAGCAAATTCAACTCAAATGGTAGATGAAGGGTACTTGGATAACGATTTAAGGTTAAAAGCAATTGAAGAATATGATGAATGGGTTGATAATCATGCTATTTCAATGACTATGAAATTAAATGAAGTAAGGGGACAATTATCTACGTGATATAACAATAGAGAATAAAAAACATAAATTGACTACTTATTATGACTAAAATGAAGATCAACAAAATAAACACTATGAGAATAACCCTTTCCACACTATTAGTATTCTGGTTTTCAATATCATACGCACAGAAAACTGAAACTTTTCAATGGCCAGATGGAAATACAATGGCGGTAAGCCTTACATGGGATGATGGGCGAAAAAGTCAGGTAGAAGTTGGTACGCCAATTTTGAATCAGTATGGAGTAAAAGCCACTTTTTACGTTGTCCCTTCTGCAGTTGAACAGGCACTGGAAGGCTGGAAACTAGCGGTTAACAATGGACATGAAATAGGCAACCACTCTCTAGTACATCCGTGTTCAGGAAACTTTCTATGGGCAAGAGACAATGCACTTGAAGAATATACTTTAACCCAGATGAATACTGAATTGCAAAAAGCTAATGAAAAAACGCAAGAATTATTGGGTGTGCAACCTTCGGTATTTGCTTATCCATGTGGACAAACATTTGTAGGTAGAGGAATAAATACCAAGAGTTATGTACCTATTATTTCTGAGCAATTTACTTCAGGAAGAACCTGGCTAGATGAGGCTGCCAATGACCCCGCTTATTGCGACATGGCTCAATTAACAGGTATGGAAATGGATGGTAAAGATTTTCAAGAAATGAAGATACTTATTGAACTGGCACAGAAAAATGGTTCATGGCTCATTTTAGCAGGTCATGATATTGGTGATAAAAATGCCCAGACAACGGAAGTTGAAATGCTTAAAAAACTTTTACCCTACCTCACTGACCCTGCAAATAAAATTTGGGTTGCTACAGTAGGTGAAATATCTGAATATATTAAAGCTAATAGAAATTTGTAGGTAAAAAGAAGTTGCACTATATACGATAAAACATGATTTTTTATGTTTTATCGTATAGGTTTAAAACCTAATAATTTAGCTTTTTTGCTATTATTACACTATTTGCTTCCCCAACTCACATTATTTTCTGCAATAGTGGTGATGAAATCTCTGTATATCATATAATTAGACTACCTTTGAAGAATAGATATACTATGAAGTTGATGAGAACCAAATAATAATACTAAAAAGGAGATTTTCAGTTCTTATAAATTCGAAAAGTCATGGAAGTATATTTTTTAAAAAATCAGAAATGTCTAAATAATTGAACTACCAAATTCACTAATACTGCAACATCCTATATATGGCTAACTATCCAATCAATTATCATTTATATACCTTTTTTTGGAACAAATATCGTCCAGTTATTTTAAAACTCATGGTTGATTCCGCTAAAGAACCACAGCAATATCAATTTATTCAACATGAATTTAAGGATATCAATCCTAAAGAAAAGGGAGGCCATTCTTTCACTTTACAAATTTTCAATAGTAAGGCAATTAATAATATTAAATCTTCAGTAGTAGCTCAGGATCTCCTTATTATGTTAGAGAAATCTAAAAAATCTATAGAATTAACGGAGGAGGCTACCTATGAATTAATTCTTGATAAGCATTTCATGTTACAGGTTAGTCGTATTGAGCAAGAAGCAACTGAAGAAGTAGAAACTACATCCGAAGAAGTAGCTGAAGATACTAAACCTGAAGAAACTGAAACTGTATCTAAATAAAAAAAGAAGAGGATTAATATTAAGCAACTATATTTCTAGATGCTAACCAGATGTATTCTTTCGAGGACAAATGTATTTAACTTTCCAGTGAGTCATTCCGTATGTTTTATTGGCAATAGCCAACAAAAACAAGGAGAAACCCTAACCAAAACGACATGTATTTACAATATGGTTAAGATTTCTACAGCAATGAACCAATTATTTTGGTTCATTGACTCCGAAAATGACACAAGAATTTTTAAATGCGTTCGTCCTGGTATTCTTTCTTTATAAGTGTAGCACCTAAGTTAATTTGTAGAAAAGAAAAATAGCAATTTTTATATTCTAATAATTTAAATGCTTTCCAATAACGATATACTTAAAAAACTTCGTGTAGCGCATAAGCTTAGAAATGACGAGATTATTGATATTTTGAAATTAGTAGATTTCGATATTTCAAAGGGAGCTCTTGGCGACTTATTTAGAAATGAAGAACACTCTAATTACGTTGAAGCAGGTGATCAGATTTTACGAAATTTTTTAAATGGACTCATTATTCACTTAAGAGGTCCAATGTCTAAGAAGGAGTAGTTAGTAACATGTTTACTCTAAATAGTGTTTATGACTAGAAAAGAAGTGGAAGACACATAACTTGAGGCTTCCGAAGTTATGTGTTTTCACAAAAAAAAATATATTCTCCTGAAACAAAGGCTACAAACAGGTTATTTTTTCTTCTTCTTTTTACGGTTTGGTACTTCTTCAGCATCTTTCAGAAGGGATTTCCAATCGTTTGATTTTTCTGCTGATATTTCAATCGTGTATTGATAATCATTTTTAGAAATTTCTAAACGCTCTATTGGTTTCCCTAGATTATTTTCAATTTGTACTAATACTTCCTTTTCTTCCGAACTACAAAACGAAACAGCTTGCCCTTTTTGACTTCCTCTTCCTGTACGTCCTACTCTGTGAACATAATTTTCTGACGTTTCAGGCAAATCATAATTTACGACATATTCTACATTGGGAATATCAATTCCTCTTGCACTTACATCGGTAGCAATTAACACTTTCAAATCTCCCTTTCTGAAATTTTTCATAGTCAGTTCTCTCTCACTTTGCAACTTGTCACTATGAATGGTGTCTGTAACTATATCCACTCGCTCCAATGCTTTTTTTACTCGCTCAGCTCGAACCTTCGTTCTAACAAATATTAACATTTTTTGCTCATCGTTACTTTTAATTAAGTATTCCAAAAAAAAGCGTTTATCATCCATCTCAATAAAAGCAACCGCATGTTTAATGTTTTTTGCTACAGGATCTTTAGGCGATATCTGAATACGGATAGCTTTCGTAACTAAGGAATATGCAAGAGTTTTAATTTCGTCATTTATAGTTGCTGAGAAAAAAAGAGTTTGTCGTTTTTTAGGAAGGTGACGAATTAAATCACGAATATCCTTAATAAAGCCCAAATCGAGCATATGATCAGCCTCATCCAGCACCAGAATTTCTACACGTGTTAATATTAGAGCTCCTTGGCTTACTAAATCAAATAAACGACCCGGTGTAGCAATAAGGACATCAACTCCTTTGTCAAGTTGCATAATTTGAGGTGCCTGATCTACACCGCCATGAATACAAAACGATTTTACTCTAGTGTGTTTTCCTAGATTATTAAAAACAGCTTCAATTTGTAAAGCTAACTCATGTGTTGGTGCCATTACCAAACACCTAACTCCATCTTGTCTGCCAAATATTTTTCTAGTATGTAAAAGGTGTAATATTGGTATTACAAAAGCAGCAGTTTTACCTGTTCCAGTCTGTGCAATTGCTAATACGTCCTCCCCTTTCAAGATGGGAGGAATAGACTTAAATTGAATATCAGTAGGCTTTTTGTACTCGAGTTTAGAAATACTTTTCTTTATTCCTTCTGTAATATGATATTGACTGAATTTCATAAAAAATTAATAGGAAAAAAAGTATTTTTTTGATTCTCGCATATCTATGATATTTATCACAACCAACTCATATTAATTATATAACATATGTTACGCAAGTCAATAAACCCAATGTCAGGTTGAGCTTGTCGAAACCTGACATTAGATTTGTAAATTATATACTTGCAATAGTAGGTTCAACCTGACAGTATTTATATAAATCTATCTACACCAGACAGGCTCTGCTAACAACATGGAATAGTAAATACTCGTTAATAATAAATAAATCTTCTTAAGTAATCTATAAATAGAATAAAAGAAGACTTATTTATCTAAAAAAATTAGATTGAATCTCTATCCTAGGTAAGTTTTTAATACTTTACTTCTTGAACTTTGACGAAGTCTCCTAGTAGCTTTTTCTTTAATTTGGCGTACTCTTTCTCTCGTAAGGCTAAATTTTTCGCCTATTTCCTCCAAGGTCATTGGATGTCCACCGTTAAGACCGAAATAATAAGCAATAACATCCGATTCACGCTGAGTAAGTGTTGAGAGTGCTCTTTGTACTTCTCTTCGTAGAGAATCCATCATTAATTCTGAATCAGGTGTAGCAACCTGATCATTTACCAACACATCAAGAAGTCCATTTTCTTCTCCTGAAACGAACGGAGCATCCATCGAAATTTGTCGACCCGATATTTTCATATCGTGTACCACTTCATCGGTAGCTATATCAAGTACTTCAGCTAATTCTTCGGCAGAAGGATCACGTTCAAATTTTTGTTCCAGTTCTGAAAATGTTCTGGAAATTTTATTGAGTGAACTCACACGGTTAAGTGGAAGTCTTACAATCCGAGATTGCTCAGCCAGTGCCTGCATAATGGACTGTCGAATCCACCAAACAGCATAAGAAATAAATTTAAATCCTCGTGTTTCATCAAATCTGGAGGCAGCTTTAATTAGGCCTACATTTCCCTCATTGATAAGGTCACTTAGCGACATGCTATTATTTTGATATTGCTTCGCAACTGATACAACAAACCGCAGATTAGCTTTAGTTAATTTTTCAAGGGCAATTTGATCACCTTCTCGAATTCTTTTAGCCAATCGCACTTCTTCATCAGCAGTTATCAAATCTACTTTACCAATTTCTTGCAAATATTTATCAAGAGATTGACTTTCGCGATTCGTAATTTGCTTTACAATTTTTAATTGTTTCATATAAATAAATTTCTTCCTTTAACCTCGGATGATAACATCTTTTTTCCAAACTTGGTTCATCATATTTGTTTCATTCTTTAAATTGAGTTAATGCAATAGAAATGCTATTAATTTGGAATAATTTATGTAATTCAATACTTAATTTTAAGGAAAAATAAGATTTAGTATAAAAATTTAACCCTGTATGCAGCCAAAACTTTATCTTTAAAAAATGAACAAAGACAAATGTAGCAAATTGATATGGATTTATCTTGATAAGTATGGTATTTTAATAACGGGTAGGGTTAATTAAGATGTAATTAAAATTCAATATATGACTCAAATTGTTCTTTTATTATGAGTATATATCATCTTCTACATTACTTTAGAGTAATGCATATAAAATTTATTAAGTGAGATTATCAAATTACAGAATAGGTTTTAGAGAGTACTTGATAATTAATTTTGACACTTTTAGCCCTTTTTCTACTTTCTTTCTTGATAAATAAGCTATTGAAGGGTATTTTACTAGAAAATGATTTTCAAGGATAGCCCCGGTTTTATTGAGTTCATAAAAAAAGCAAATCCTATTGGATTTGCTTATTAAAAAGTGTCTCGAATTATATATAATTATTAATTCATAACTTTTACGTTGACAGCGTTCATGCCTTTTTTACCCTCTTCTAAATCAAATTCTACTTGATCGTTTTCACGAATTTCGTCAATTAGGCCTGAAGAATGTACAAATACATCTTCACTTGAGTCTGTTGGTTTAATGAATCCAAATCCTTTGGTTACATTGAAAAATTTAACTGTTCCTTCCATTTGTTTATTATTATTTATTATTCATATGATTCTTGGTAATAGTCAGCAATCATACTAACTGTTTGTTTATTTTCGTCTTTATTGTTTATTTATATTTGTAAGTAATCCTTCTTTAAATCTTCTTAACATTATTTCTTCTTCATCAACAATTCCATCATGTGCTTCTGCAATTTTTTCAAGTAAGTCGATAAAAAATGGATAGTGTTCACTTGGACCATTTGAACGAAACACCTTCATTGCCTTAAGAAATACTATATTAGGGTCTGTATTTAGAGCTCGTTCTTCTTCAAAGGTCAACGAAATCTCTTTAGCCCATTCATGTTTAGCAATTTCATTTTTAAACACATCTATTTCAACCTGCTGTACCTCACCATCAATTTTAGCTACAGCATATACCACTCTACCAAAAGCCTTTCGTAAATTCTGACTAGGTGCATTCATAAATCAAATATAATATTTTTCTCTAAAAAAATCTATAATTATTATAATACCTTTATCAAGATGATTTACTACTTCAGTTTTAGCTATGATAAAACTAATGAAATAATTTTAATTAATAATATATTATTGAATATTAAAAAGTTTCATTTACGATATAAATCAATTTTTACTTGCCACTCCTCGAATAATCATTGCCACCTGTAATACAAAAGTAAGTGTAATTAACATTCCAGAAATCATAACAATATATTTCAACCATGAATACCCAAGCCAAAGTAACCACACTCCACCAAATGTTACGACTATCGAAATAAAAGGTTCAATAAGCAAAAATTTCTTAAATGATAATGACATAGGGACAGAAAGGAGTACAAACCCTAACGCAAAAAATATGAGTGAAAATGAAAGTATATGAGTATGAATTGTTGTAATAAGCTCCCCTTCTGCTTTTTTAAACTTTAATATTTCTGCTTCTTCGTTTTCCTCATTACCAACATAATTTTCTTCCAACCCTGATGGGTTCAAATTAGTAGTTCGAACGATAAATTTGAACCCAGTAAAGTAGCCAAATGAAAGTGCCAGAACAAAAAACAAGATAAACTGTTTAATGTGCTTTGGAAAAGCATGTATGCCATCTATCCATTTCATATTTCAAACATTAAATTTAACATCATATTCAATAAATAGATATGTAATAAATACAATTATATTGCACCTTCATCTTTGAGTTTATTCATGATTATCGTTGATTTCTTGAATCCTTTTGTTGCTGCCTGACATGATACTGTGGCACCACTTATTCCTTGAATATCCTCACCTAGCTCAAAAGTATTCTGTTTATTAAGCCCAATAAATTGTTTCAACCATCGTACACTTCCTATTTCTCCTCCATAACTCTCTCTGTACACCAATATTTGTGCTGATTTAATATTGAGTTCTGGTGTGTAGATTAGCATATAATCGAAGTGATCGTATCTACTTGGTGCTTTAGACAAAAACATATAGCCTTGTAATTTTTCCCCATTATTAAGTTTAAATAATTGATATTCATCATCTTTTATTTGCTCTTTTTCTACCTCTATATCAGGCCATAGCTTTGCAATTTCCTTGTTGATTTTTTTCCATGCACTTTTAGGAAGTTGATTTTCAACAACAATAAAAGCAGATAAGGAAATTACTGTAATACTTAATAATAGAAATAGCTTCTTCATGTTACATCAATTTAATTAACTTTATAGCATAATCTCATAAAGGGTGATTTTCATCATTATAAAAGCATAAAATTGGCTATATAAATAATTTTGTTCCATTTTTGTTTAAATCGAATGAAAAGTAACTTAAAACCAAACACCCACACCAAAATTCAATTGATTAATATCTGCTAATGTGTCATCATCGTTTTTAAGTATTTGATAATCTGCTTTTAATACTGACCCTGGTGTTAATTTAAAACCTAAACCAATTGTTATATCAGTTCTGCTATAGGCAGTGTTTTTTTGTAATTCATCCGTTACTTTGTGATGTGTGTTATACTCTTCATATCTGGTAAATAAATTTAATTCTTTTTTGGTATCCAAATTGAATAATCTCAGCACGTCATAACTGGCTTCTACATAATATCCAAATAACTCAGCCCCTAAATCTTTTCCAGTAAAAGTGTTGTAAGCCTTGGTGTTGCCAATATTAGCAGAAATAACTTGTGCTCTAGCCTTGAACCCCTTTAACTCATACCGAGCATCTAGCCCTATCATTGATAGGTTCACAACTGAAGAGTCAGCTTGTAAATTTCCTGCAAAGTCATTTTTATCCAAACCATCAAATAACTCAGATTGTGATTTTCCAAAGTATCCTGCCAAACCAACTTTTAAGCCTGGAAGTCCATAATAATCAATTTTAGTACTCAAATTAGGTGAACTCATATATGATTCAGCCGCCTTTTGTCTTCCTTTTCTAAAGGCATCGGAACCCCTTAACACTCCTGTACCATTACTATAACCATTAAATCCATTTACTACATATACTTGATACTTTAAGGCATAACTAGGAAAGTTACCAGCAAACCCTACCCCCATCTCTCTCCATGTTGTAGGAACTATTTTTCCATCAATATTAGGGCGCTCCACACCATTATAAGTAGTTGGTTCATGGTATTCATTTATAATACCCATAGGGATTAACATTAATCCGGCTCTAAAATTTAATTGTGGTAATATTTGATAGTTCAAAAAAGCTTGTTCAACATACACCTCAGTAACATGTTCTAATTCAATTTCTGTAACAAAATGTGTTCTATCTCCGAATTTATATCCTAAAAAAATCACCATTCGGTGAATATCCAACTTACCATTATTGTAAATATCACTCTCGTATATCTGATTATAATCTATTTGTGCATAAGTACCAAGTGTAATTGCTTTACCACTATTACCACGAATAATATTATTTACAGAGTTTAAAGGCTCATTGGTGGTACTGTCAGTACTTGTCATCTGAGACTGTACGGATAAACCGCACAATATTATGGATAGGGTTAGTAAGTATTTTTTCATTACTTATCTATTTTTATTTAGACTGATTTTAAATATAGAACAAATGTAAGGTGTCTTTTTCAAAAAATCAAAATCTTATTTATAAAAAGTCTAAATAAATTTATGATTTATATCATGTTTTTGGGCAACTTGTACTTACCTTAGATATAGAGCAGGTTTTTTTAAGATGGCAACCAGTACATGTTGGATATTCTTCTTCACATACAGGTTTTCTCTTAAAAGTTAAATAAGTTTTATAGCTAACATAACCAAATGCATAGGATATAATAATATATGTGAGAATTTCTTGCATGTCTATAAAAGTAAAGTACCTATTTGAAATACAGCAAATGATAATACCCAAGCAAGAATAGTAGGATAAACCATTGATAAAACAGCCCAACGTTTGCCCCCCGACTCTGTGTTAATAGCAGCAATGGTAGATACACATGGGAAATAGATTAAAACAAACAGCATAAAAGACAAAGCGACTAAAGGGGTATACGCAATTTCTCCTTTTCGAGGACCACGAGTAAGTCGATGATTCTTAAGCTTATTCATCAATACTCCTGAAGTTTCATCTGCAGAAGCATCTGCCTGATAAAGTACTCCCATAGTACTGACCACAATTTCTTTTGCTGCAAATCCTGTTAACAGGCTCACTCCCATTTTCCAATCAAACCCTAAAGGTTTAATTACAGGTTCTACAAACTGTCCCATTCTTCCAATATAGGATTGTTCAAATCGTTCGTTTTCTTTTAAGAGGTTAATTTCTGCAATTTTATTTTCGTCTAGAGTTTGTTCAATCTGTGCATCATAATTTTGTGAAAAAGTTGCTTCTCTTGGGTAGTAGCCTAATGCCCAAATGATTATTGATGCTACTAAAATCACTCCTCCCATCTTTTTTAAATACTGAGAGCCTTTATACCACATGTGTTTCAATGATGTTTTGAGCGTAGGCACTCTAAATGGTGGCAATTCCATTACAAAAGGAGTATATGATGTATTAAACAACAGTTTCTTAAAAACTAATGCCATAATAATTGCTAATACAACACCAATAAAGTACATTGAGAAAAGCATAGTACCTGCATTATCAGGAAAAAATGCACCTATTATAAGTATGTAAACTGGTAAACGTGCACTGCATGACATAAATGGGTTTATGAGCATTGTCAATAATCGATCGTTTCGATTGCCTAAAGTACGCGTTGCCATTACTGCTGGAACATTGCACCCAAACCCCATGACCATGGGAATAAACGATTTTCCATGTAGCCCGATTTTATGCATGAGCTTATCCATAATAAAAACTGCACGAGCCATATAACCAGTATCCTCCATTAAAGAGATAAAAAGAAAGAGTATTAGAATATTTGGCAAAAATACAATAACACCCCCT
>JAOUKH010000126.1 GCA_029882685.1 Cyclobacteriaceae bacterium | reverse complement strand
CTTTTATCCCGCATTTGCAATAGATTGTTTTGTTATTTGCATGTCATACTGACTATAAAGGTCTCCACAAATATCTAACAGACTTAGGTCTTTGCCTTGCTGATGTACAAACATCAAATTATTTAGAAAATTAACTGCGCTTAACTTTGATTTACGTTGAGTGAAACCAGTAACTCTTGAGAGAGATTCAATCTCTTTTTCATTAAAATAATCTGACAATCCAGAGGTTAAAGTATCTGTAATTTTAGCCTTATTATTATTGTTTTTTGTCTGCTTTCTACCCTTAAATTATGTATCTTATAATTATAAAAAGGGTGGTAGTAACATGAAAAAACACCAATCTTTTGTTTTATGTAAATTAAAAGATAAAAATGGAAAAAATACTAAAAATCCCAATAGGGATTTTAGACTCTAATCTAAATAACCTTATTTACAGACTGTTACATTGCTAGCCTGACGGCTATGGCTGCTGGCAAAAACAGAATTTCCATACGTTAACGTTTTTACCACCTTAATAATATTATTATATTTTTTGTTTACATTTATTCATTCCCTATAACCACTATTTTAGCTGAATATAGAGAATAAAGATAGAATATAAGAAATATAACAAGCGCTGAGTGGCTTACATAAAAATAGATTATGGATAAAAAAATTTTCTCAGAAAAACAAGTAGACGTTTCTGCGCTACTTGCAGGACCGATTCCACCAGGGCTTTTAATTTACAAAAATTACAAAGCCTTAGGAAAAGACAAAGAGGCTTATACGTCATTAGCCGTGACCTTGATATTTACTATTGGTTTTTTCTTTGCTTTAATGCAAATGCCACAATCGGTATTAGACAAAATACCAAACTTCGTATTTACAGCATTTTACGGTGCTTTGGTTTTTGTCTTTTTTAGAGCTTTTTTAGCTAAGGATGTTAATCAAGCTTTTGAAAATGGAGCTAAAAAAGCTTCAAACTGGACTGTTACTGGATTGACAATACTTGGGTTTGGGATAAATCTTGCCATTATATTAGGACTGTCAATTAACGAGCCTTTTTATGAAGGAGAATTGTTATCAGTTAACGGTAATGAACTATATTATGATGCTGAAAATGTGTCAATCGAGGATGCTGACAAACTCGTTTCACAATTCAAGACTAATGATTTTTTTGGTTCTAATTACGGAAACATAGCAAAAATTGAGTTAACTGGTGATATATATCTAATTACAATGTATGTTGACGAATCGCTTTGGACTGATAGGGATATAATAAATAGTCTGACAAGTATGAAATGGTTAATGGAAGTCGAGTTCGGTAGAAAGACCGACTTAAAACTAGAATCGGTTTCAATTGCAGGAATCTCTAAATACAAAGACATATAAAACACAAGCCAACAATCGGTGCTAAAAATGCATGTGAATTTGTCAATGAAGTCACATTTGTGAGTTTTTGAAATTCCGCAACGAGAGCTGAATTTGAAAAATGGCAAAGGATACGGCAGTTCAAATCCTTTTGTTGAAGAAATAACAGAAGAAGATAAAAAATTAAACTCGTAGGGTTGAATTTAATTTATATATTGAAGAACGTTAATCTTTTTTCTTCCGATGAGTTCTTTTTATACGCTCTGCCATTACTTTCATATCTACTTCATTCATCTTTTCTAAAGAACGTCTTTTTCTTTCTTTAACACCAACCCAAACAAAACCTATATCATCTAACCACTTCTTATGACGCTTTGTCTTTATACCTCTAGAACGTAATCCAGCTACCCAATTTCCCATTTTTTTATATTTACCCTTTTGAGGAATATCAAAATGCCCATATTTCTTATGAAATCTCTTTAATGCATTTATTTTTTTCTCAATTCGAACATCGTCCATATTCCATAGAAAACCTATCTTATTGAGCGCAACTACGTATTCATAACCAAGTCTATTTTCGGCAAATTTTCTACGCATCTCATTGACCCACCTTGATAATTTATAGTTCTCCGTTTCTCTTCCATATAACGTCTGGGATACATGTAATGAACCATGTTCTTTTTTATATTCTAACAACTGAATTATTCTTTTTTCGAAAGGAATTATCGTTTTTGTACTGAATGGAAAGTCGATTTTTTTAAGTAAATCAACTCTCCGTTGTTCTATTTGATCATTTTTACAAAATCGTCTCGTATTTCGTACCCAGTTAAATAATTGTTTATGTGTTTTTTCATTAGGATAAACATTATTATTCTGTTCCAAAAACTCACATAGCATATTATACTTAGTAATGAATTTCTTGTAATTACTTTCTACTTGTTGGGGGTTCTGATTATTAGCCATTATAAATTGTAAAACTATTAGGAAGCCATAAATTTATAAATTGATATTACTGAATACAAGTATTACTTACATTGTATTACGTATTATTAGAAATATCCAAAATGACAGTATAATCGTATTATTTAATTCTAATCGTTATCTAGCAATAAAAAATCAAACATAATAATTCATCCATTTGTAAGAGAAATAAATAATAGAAAAAGAATTAAGATAAGTGATGTTACGCAACAAATTAGTGATGCTACGACTATATCCATCAAAGGTCAAGAAAACAAATGTTTTAAGCCATTTTTGTTTATTAGTCGTGGCATCACTAGCAATTTTTGAGGTTTTTGGTGTAATATCAGTTATTTTTCTTTACTTCCAATAATTACTTGTAATAAAAAGCCGAAAATAACCACAAGTACACATCCTACAACATTATACCATAGGTATCCCATTGTAAGCCAATCTGGAGCAGTTCCACTACTATTCATAAAATGAATGTAAACAACAATCGCTTCTGCCATAATAGCTCCAATAAAAACGGCATTACTTTTAATATATTTAAGGTAAAACGCTACTATAAAAACACCCAGTATGGCACCATAAAACAAAGAACCTAATAAATTAACCGCTTGAATAAGGTTTTCAAATTGTGAAAGATAGGTTGCAAAAATGATGGCAATTAATCCCCATAAAAAAGTAAACCATTTAGATGAAGTTACATAGTGCATATCTGTTTCTTTCTTTTTGATAGAACGTTTATACAAATCGATCGTAGTAGTTGATGCCAAGGCATTAAGTTCAGAAGCTGTAGAAGACATAGCAGCCGAAAATATTACGGCAAATAACAACCCTATTAACCCTATCGGTAAATTATCCATTACGAATGTCATGAACACATAATCCTTATCATTTGTATCTGTATTTGGACTAGCCTTTTTTACTACATCCTTCACTTCTTGTCTAATCGAATTTGATTTCTCTTCAAGTGATAAAACATTTTCTTTTTCCAAAGCTACTCTAGCATCATCACCCTTATTTACAGCAGTAATAAGTCCATGAATAGCCTCTTTTTTCTCATCAAATATAGTAGTATATTCCTGCTCAAGATTTTTCAAATCCTCTGCATAAGCACTTTGTTCTACTTGCTGCTTTGCTACTTTATTAAAAAATACTGGAGGTTGATAAAATTGATAAAAAACGAATACCATTACTCCAATAAAAAGAATTACAAACTGCATTGGAACTTTGAGCAATCCATTCATCATCAGCCCTAACCTACTCTCTTTAATAGAGCGGCCTGTAAGGTAACGCTGCACCTGAGATTGATCCGTACCAAAGTAGGACATAAATAAAAATAAGGCTGCCGTAATTCCTGACCAAAAATTATATCGGTCATCTAAGTCAAATTCAAAATTGACCATGTTAAGTTTTCCCATCTTACCTGCCACATGTACAGCATCAGTAAAGCTAACACTTTCTGGAAGCATATTGATCACCATTATACCTGCAATAATCATCCCTCCCATCATTACAGCCATTTGCTGTTTTTGTGTTTGTGTAACAGCCTTAGTTCCTCCTGATACTGTATAAACTATCACTAATGCTCCAATAAACAAATTCGTTGCTCCAAGATTCCAACCCAATAATGTAGACAGAATAATAGATGGCGCATAAATAGTAATTCCTGCTGCAAGACCTCGTTGAACTAAAAACAAAATTGCCGTTAATGAACGTGTTTTTAAGTCGAATCGAGTTTCCAAAAATTCATATGCAGTAAATACTTTTAGCTTGTAAAAAAGTGGTACAAAGGTGATTGAAAGTATTATCATGGCTATTGGAAGCCCAAAATAAAACTGAATGAAACGCATTCCATCGGCATATGCCTGCCCTGGAGTAGAAAGGAAGGTAATGGCACTAGCTTGTGTAGCCATAATAGAAATACCAATAGCCCACCATTTGGCTTCATTTCCACCCTTTAAATAATTTTCAATATCTCTGCTGCCACGTGTTTTCCAAACACCGTACGCTACAATAAATACTAGCGTACTAAAAAGCACTACCCAATCTAATACACTCATGAAAAATGAACACTAAACAAATGAAACAATATTACCAACAAAGCTAATGTAACTATCAAAAGCCAATACATGCCCGACCATTTCTTAAAAAATGGTGGAGAGTCTAAATTGTCTCCGTTATTTATCTGTTCTGTCATAACAATAATTTATTTGAACAATGTTATTTTTCACTCCCTAAAGATATAATATTTGCTAATAATCTATATGCTCCTGGTACTCCCACAGGAAGCTCTCTGAAAAACGATAGTCCTGTGTATACATAATAACCTTTTCCGTATTGTGCTACCAGCAAACTTCCCTCTTTAGCTGTTTCACCTTTATCATTCATCGAAAGGATAGCTTTATACTCTGATGACCAACTATTTGGAAAATAAAGACCCCTTTCTTGAACCCAATTCTCAAAATCAGCTGATGTAATTTTATTAGGTGTATTTAATACTTCATGTGTAGGAAGAAGTACACGAACTTCTGCATCTTCCTCACTCACACGATCACGCGAAAGTTTTAGTTCAAAAGGTGCGTAATTTTGTGTTTTTAGTCGATGGCTAGTATTGTACTGTATCACTAATGTTCCTCCATTTTCTGAATATTTTAATAACTCAGGCATCTCATAGTCAATACGGTCGTTTGTATTCAAAGCTCTAATACCGAGCATTATTGCATCATATTTAGCCAAATTTTTCACATTAATATCTTTCTCCTGCAATTCATCAACAACATACCCCATATTCCTCAATGCTTCTGGGATTTCGTCTCCTGCGCCTTTTATGTACCCTACAAGGTTGCCTACTTTCTCTACATCAAGTTTAACTATTTTTGATTCTGCTTTTGGTAAATAAGCTTGTGCTAATATATGGTCATAATCAATTTCAATATAGCTTTGATTAAACGTGTTATCTCCCACATTTGCCATGAATGAGATTTCAGCAACTGCTTGTTGAGCTGGTGGGCTAATTGAAAAAGTAACTAATTTTTCCTCTCCTTTTTTTAAAGTTAACTCAATACTTTCAGGAACTGCCTTCCAACCTTCAGGAAGTTTAGGCAATACATTGGCTTCTATACCATTCTTAAAACTCTTTACCAGTACTTCAACTTGTTTACTTTCATCGTTATTGTTAAAAATATAAACTGGCTCACTAATATTTAGAGCAATGTCTGGTAAAATAACAAATGGCTTATACTGTTCTCCTTTCACAGGATCATTCCATTTATATACTAAAGGTATTTCAACTTTAAGTTGTTCTTTATTAATTTCTAATAATACTGAAGCCATTATACTAGGCTTATTTTCTGGCGTTCCAATCAATTTTTGACTCTTAACATAATAAGTTCCTAAAGTGCCCTCACGTTCTAGCCAATAAGGCTGAGTAACATTCATATCACTAGGAATTTGAATGTTGTTTTCAAGTATGACTTTATCATTAGTAACTAAATTTTGTGCTTCTATTTCTTTATTAAGTTCGGCATTGTTAACCTTAACAGAATTGAGTTGTACATCTAAATCTGAACGGTTTATCATCTCAAATTTGACATTCACCTTGTCATTAACAGTTGCATAGTAACTATCAGAAGTCATTTCAAGATATATTCCACTACACTGAATAATCAGATCATCAATAGCCTTTAGCTTTGCTTCTTTCCAAAAATCATCTTCAATTCCCTCAATCATTTTTTTTATTTCCAACAAATCAATTGCTGCTTGAGAGGGATTCTCAAAATCAAAGTATGATATAGCATCACTAATTTTTTCACCAATTGATTTACCTCCATTTATTCTATTCCAAGTCAAGTCAACCCCATCAAGCGCATCTTTACTTGCTGGTTCTCCTACCATTAGCTCAAGGTATTCAAATTGTTCTCCCCTACTTCCCGTAGCTCCAAATCCTTGACTTTTATGTGCACTACGACTCCTAGCAGCAATTTCAGTATAAGATTCTCCTAATAATTGGTTGTACTCACCTACATCGATCGTTACTACTCCAGGAGTATCCTCGTTTATAGTATTGTTCCACCATCTGCCTGTATTAATAAAAATACGCTTAGGCTTCCATACATCAACATATTTCAATTGTTCAGGATACATTTTTGGATCACCTGAAATTTCAAAAGCAGCTCTTGCCAACACAGCCGATGAAGTATGGTGACCATGACCACCACGTCCGTCTGGAGGAAACCTAGTAATAATGATATCAGGGCGAAATTGACGAATTGCCCATACTACATCTCCAAGGATTTTAGATTTATCCCATATTGCTAGCGTTTCATCAGCAGATTTTGAATAACCAAAGTCATTTGCTCTACTAAAAAATTGCTCGCCACCATCAATTTTTCGTGCTTCTAGCAACTCTTGGGTACGAATAATACCTAAACCTTCTCTAATTTCTGCCCCCACTAAATTCTGACCACCATCACCTCGAGTAAGAGATAAATAAGCAGCATCAACTAATTTTTCATTATCAAAATAAGTGATGATTCGCTGGTTTTCATCATCGGGATGAGCTGCTAAATACAATACTCTACCTAGCGTGTTTAATTTTTTAAGTTGATGATAAATTTCAGAAGAATTGAGTTGAATAGGTTTTTGTGCATTAGAAGTAATACATATCAAGAATATTAATAGTGCAGAAGCGTAATATGATTTTGGTCTTGGCATTTTTGTTTTTTGTTATTTTATAAACTTATCGCTAATTACGGAGTAATACATGAATTAGTAAATTTATAAACAAAAAAAAGCCGATTATAATGTTAATCGGCTTTATACTTTTATAATTGGGAGTCACCATGCAACAGCTGTGCAGTAATCATTAATTATATGATATCGTGTTAAATCACGTACAACGTAATCGAATTCTAGGTCATTAAAATCATACCACCCTTCTCCTTCAATTTCGTAACCATTAATTTCTTGTAGTGGAATCACCAATTTATCACCTCTTACAAGTACTAATACCTCCATATTAACACCATAAAAATTATCTATATAAACCACATCTGTATCATATGGCGATTTAGAAATATGTATGGAGTACTCTGATACTTCATTATACGTATCACTATATTCTTCCATTCTATAACTACCCAAAAACTTATCACGTTCATCAATAAATATAGGTTCTTCGGTATGAATAATTATTTCACAGCTCGTTAGAGCCAATAAAGAAATGATTGCGATAATAAAATTCTTTTTCATGACATTATTGTTTTGGTTTCCACAAACACTAATACAATAATGAGACCAAAAATTAAATCTTACCAAATAATATATTGTTTACCAAAAAATTTCCTTCTTCGGTAAACTCAATCAGAATGATACTAGTAGTATTTTTGTTGTCATCAACAAACTCTATTCTATACTTATTTGAAGCTTTGCCGTTCTTGATTTCTACAGATCTACCTAGGTCAATAACAAATTGATCTGGTTTTTTTAGTTTCTTTGATGACACCAACCTTCCATAATTATCAATAATTTTGATGCGAAAATCATCATTTAATAACTGGAGTAGGTTTAGTTTAATTTGAAGATAAAAATCAGAGCCAGTGTTTCGGAAAGGGCTAGTTTGACTAGGAACTATTGTACTGGTACCTTCAGATGGTATCGCTTTATACTCCATCCCCAATTCTAACTTATATGTATTTTCTTCTCTAAAAGGTATATTCTGTCCTTTGGTGACAACACCTAACATAAAGAGAAAAATAGAGGGAAAATATTTCAGCATAACTACATACAATATACTCTCTTTTTCAGTATTATATACTACAAAAAATTTCTTTTAAACCTTCGCTCATCTCAAATTACGTAATGAAAACTATTTTTCAGTACGTAATTTGAATACATCAATTAGAAATCTAATATGGGTTTAATTAGTTGCTTAATCCTGCTCCTTCGATTATTTCGTCAACAACTTCAGGGTTTAGTAAAGTGGAAGTATCTCCCATATTGGAAATATCATTACTAGCTACTTTTCTAAGTATTCTACGCATAATTTTTCCCGACCTAGTTTTAGGTAATCCAGAAACAATTTGCACCTTATCTGGTTTCGCTATTGGACCAATAATATTACTAACTGTCTCACGTATTTCGTTAATAAGATTCGCCTCAGTCCTACCTTGCATATCACAAATAACATAAGCATAAATACCCTGACCTTTAATATCATGAGGATAACCTACTACTGCAGATTCTATTACTTTTGGATGCTCATTGATGGCATTCTCTACTTCAGCTGTTCCCATTCTATGACCAGATACATTCATCACATCATCTACACGTCCTAAAATTCTTAGATACCCATCATGATCTCTTTTTGCTCCATCTCCTGTAAAATACAACCCTGGGTACGTACTAAAATAAGTTTGTTTACATCGTTCATGTTCGCCATAAATAGTACGCAATAAGGAAGGCCATGGAAATTTCACACATAGATTACCTTCTACATTATTTCCAGTCAACTCATTACCTTCAGCATCAACAATTATTGGTTGTACTCCTGGTAATGGTAATGAAGCATGTGCAGGTTTATTGGGTGTTACTCCTGCCAGAGCAGAAATCATTATACCACCTGTTTCAGTCTGCCACCAAGTATCTACTAAGGGGCAATTCCCTTTTCCAATATGATCATGATACCAATGCCAAGCCTCTTCGTTAATAGGTTCACCAACCGACCCAATCACTTTTAATGATTCAAAATTATAAGGCTCTAAAGGTTCTAATCCAAATGCTTGTAATGCTCTAATAGCAGTAGGTGCAGTATAAAACTGGTTAACTTTGTACTTGTCTATTATTTCCCAGAATCTTCCAGGATGTGGATAAGTAGGAACTCCTTCAAACATTAATGTTGTAGCTCCAGCTAATAATGGTCCATAAACAATATACGAGTGTCCGGTAATCCATCCAACATCTGCTGTACACCAATAGATATCGTCAACAGAATATTGAAATACATTAACAAAAGAATAGTACGAATAAACCATGTATCCTCCTGTGGTATGAACAACTCCTTTGGGCTTACCCGTGGAACCAGATGTATAAAGTATAAAAAGCATGTCCTCAGCATCCATTTCTGCTGCTTGATGCGTTATAGGATGTCCTTCAATAGCATCATTCCACCAAAAATCTCTACCCTCTTTCATGTCAACAGATGTTCCTGTTCGATTAAGAACAATAACAGACTCAACAGTATCACTTTTTTCAAGTGCTTCATCCACAACAGCCTTTACTTCTATGGTTTTAGATCCGCGGAAATTACCATCAGATGTTAATACCATTTTAGCCTGACAATCCACAATCCTGTCAGCCAACGAAGTAGAAGAGAAACCAGCAAACACTACAGAGTGTACTGCTCCTATTCTGGCACAAGCTAACATAGCAATAGCAGCTTCTGGCACCATTGGCATATATATAATTACCCTGTCTCCTTTTGTAATCCCTTTTGCCTCCATGGCATTGGCAAACTGACATGTTTTTTCATACAGTTCTCTGTAGGTAAGGGTAACATTATCTTCATTAGGATCGTTAGGCTCCCAAATGATGGCAGGTTTATCCCCCATCGTGTATAAATGGCGTTCAAAAATGTTTTCGGTAATGTTTAGTTTACCATTTCTAAACCATTTAATATTTGGTTCATCAAAATTCCAGTCTAATACTTTATCCCACTTTTTTCTCCAGTGGAATGACTCCGCTATCTTTCCCCAAAATTCCTCTGGTTGTAATACACTTTTTTGATACTCGTGAAGGTAACCACTAAGGGTTTGTATTTTATGGCTCATTTCTTTTAGACTTTATGGCGCAAATTAAGTGATAAATTATCAGGTAATAAATTACTTTTATTATTTCTTTCAAATTTTTAACAGACTCCCTAATTTGTTTTGGTTGATATTAAGTTACACTCTTTTGCATATAGAATTTAGATTTATTTTTCCTTTCTCGGATATCTAATACTTTCCACCATCTCTTGTACTTCATATGGAATTGCTGGAGTAAAACGAGATATTACTAAACTTACTATTACATTAACAATCATGGCAATTGTACCAAATCCCTCGGGAGAAATTCCAAACCACCAATCAGAAGAATCACCTCCTCCAAATCCACCAAACTTATACTTAATCATATAAAATAGCATTAATAAAATTCCTGCTACCATACCTGCTACAGCTCCTTCTTTATTCATTCGCTTATCAAAAATTCCTAGTATGATAGCTGGGAAAAATGAGGCAGCAGCTAAGCCAAAAGCTAATGCTACTACTGCAGCTACAAAACCAGGTGGGTTAATACCAAAATACCCTGCAATCACAACTGCTATTCCTGCACCAACTCGTGCCCATATCAGTTCATTCTTCTCAGAAATATCTGGCTTTATTTGTTTTTTGATTAGATCATGTGAAATACTTGCAGAGATAACCAATAATAATCCTGCAGCTGTAGACAGCGCAGCAGCTAGACCTCCTGCGGCAACAAGAGCTATCACCCAGTTGGGAAGATTGGCAATCTCAGGGTTAGCCAACACCATAATATCGCGATCGATAGTAAGCTCGTTTTTTTCAGCATCTCCAACATATTGAATTATGCCATCTTT
>JAOUKH010000125.1 GCA_029882685.1 Cyclobacteriaceae bacterium | reverse complement strand
AATTTATATAATGAGGCTTATCATATCCCGTTGGGAAATATGTACCTCCATTAATTATTTCATCGGGGTAATTGCCATCCAATTTTATCAGTGACCTCGAATAGGTGTAATTAATCCACCCAGTTAGCCATCCTGATAATTTCTTTGCGGAAAGCTCAATACCGTAAGACCTACCTTCACCTTGAAGAACATCTGTTTCTACATTTTGATTGAATTGCAAATCTGCCCCTACTTTTATGTCGAGTAGGTTTTGAATGTTCTTATAGTAAATTTCAGCAGATGTTTCAATGGTGTGTTTACCATAAAAATTTTTGTAATAGCCTACTGAAAATTGATCTGCAATTTGTGGCTTAATGTACTTACTAGACAACCGCCAAATATCGGTTGGTGATATGGAAGCAGAGTTAATTAGTAAATGAACGTTTTGTCTTGTACGACTATAACCTGCTTTTATCGATCTTGTTTCATTTAATGTATATCGGGATGATAAACGAATTTCTGGACCATGATATGTTTTGATGTGTTCATTGTTTTTATAAGAAATCGAATTTGTTATAAATGCAGGATCCAAGGGAGCATTACTGGCATATTCATTTACTGAAGATGGTCCTAAAACACTATATATGGAATACCTTAACCCAGCATCAAATGACAACTTCTCTGAAGGGTTATAAACGGCAGAAAAATAGGGGGCAATATCTATCCCTTTTTCTGCTGCAATAGCATCGGGAGTGATTAATGATTCAGCACCTGTAGGATTTTTTTCTCCAGGTCGTACTTTTATAAGTTTTGCTTCTAATCCAAACTTATAGTTTAAATTTTCATTTACAAAATAGTCGAACTTAGTAGCAAAGCGTATTTCGTTTACTCCAAAGTCAATCATAAAAGCCTGACTCGGCAAAACATCATAACCTATCCCGTATTGATAATCACTTGACCCAAATTGTAAATGACCAAGAAGTTTGTCATTAAATACATGTTTCCAATTAAAAGAAAGCAACTGGTTGGAATAGGAAAAATCTGTGTACGATAAAAGCGTGTCAGAGGTCAGCTGAAAACCATCGTTACTATAATAGCCAGATAATGAAACTTCGTTTTTATCATTTATAGGGTAATGCAATTTGCCTACTAAATCGTAAAAAGAAGCTTTATTGTTTCCGAGAGGTGAATTTTTGATTTTACTCAATACATAATCAGAGTAGGTAGCCCTACCTCCCAATAGAAAAGTTAGCCTCTTTTTAAACAAGGGTCCCTCAATCATAAGTTTTGAAGTAACAGGCCCTATTCCGCCACTAGCTGAAAATTTTTCGGCATTAGGTTCTTTGGTTCTAATGTCAAACACAGAGGAAAGCCTTCCTCCATATTCTGCAGGCATAGCACTTTTATATAATTGCATTTCTGAAATGGCATCGGCATTAAATACAGAGAAAAAACCAAAAAAGTGATTGGCATTATAAACTGGGCTGCCATCTAACAAAAATAAATTTTGATCTGCTTTCCCTCCACGAATATTAACTCCTGCCGACCCCTCTCCAACGTATTGCACCCCTGCGGTAGAAGTTGCCACTTTAACTAGATCTC
The DNA here is from genome assembly GCA_029882685.1 of Cyclobacteriaceae bacterium. GTDB lineage: Bacteria > Bacteroidota > Bacteroidia > Cytophagales > Cyclobacteriaceae > JAOUKH01. The sequence continues at coordinate 9,378 of JAOUKH010000125.1, read as the reverse complement.
TCTCTCCAAGTAATGCAGGAACTATTTTCATCTTTTTCACATCAATTTTCGTCATTCCCATTTGCGTACTCTTTACATTTTCCTCTCTGTCCGCACGAACAGTTACTGCATTAAGTGCTATTACATCTTGTTCCATCTCTACATCTAGTTTCCCGTCCGAATACAGCATGAGTTGTCTATACGTATTTATTAAATTCACCGATTGAAAAAATAGCGTTTGCTTCCCGTTAGGAAGAGTAATCGCAAAAAATCCATTTGCATCAGAGCTAGTGCCAATTGTTGGATTTTGGGTATAGACAAAAGCATCTTCAACAGGGTTGTCACTTTCTGTTTCTTTCAAGTATCCTGCAATAGTACTTGTGCCTCCTTTTACATACTTTTTGATGTTTCCTATAGTAATCACCATGTCCTCAGGATTATCACTAATCACTTGCTTATTACGAGAGAAAATCACTTCATTACTTTCTGTTTCAACAGATTCTTTATTGTATATGGAAGATCCAATAAGAGGAGAAGTAATGATATGTGTATTATTAACAAGGATTACTTTATCGTTCTCTAAATGATAATCAATTGTTGACCCATCTAACAAACGATCGAGAAGTGCAATTTTTTGTAAACCATTAATGCTTTTAGCTGCTACATTAATATCTTCCAGCCAGTGTTCGTGAAAATAAAATCGATAATTAGTCTGACGCTCTATGATTTCAATAGCTTGAATTAAAGGAATAGAGTCATTATGAAAATTAGCTGGGATGGACAATACTTGAGTAACCCCTCTAATACTACCAATGAACAACAACAGTATGATTATTGATTTTTTGCTCATTGTAATAATAATTGGTCGCAATAGCTCATAAGTTCATATAGCCCATCATCGGTTTTTTTATTTATTCGAGCAGGACTTTGTTTTATGTATTTCTTTATGCGTTTCTTTTTATCAGGAAACATAGTATATAATGATTTTTTTCCGTTAAACCGGAAATATTGATCTTGGTATAAAACATACTTCGTATCGTTATTATTATAAACAACTGTTTCAACATCGGATGATTTAATTTTTATTCTTTTTATGTAAAAAGAAATATTGACACCATCATAATATTTTTGATAAAACCCACTTCCAGCACTAGGGAGGTTTTTACCCCGTAGGTTAATAAATTTAGCATCTTCTATCAAAAAACTGTCAATTCGATAATGGTTAAGTTTAATAGATTGTACGCCATGTACCTCCATTCCAATATTTAAGGCAAGAAGCACATCCTTATAAGTGTTATAAAGTATTTTAACATCTTTAAAAAGACGACCATCAATTGCTATTGTGCCATTTAACCATGACATACTCCGAAAAAACTGATGTTGTTGAATAGTTTGGGATTCAATTCGGTAATATGCACCCTCCAAAAAACCTAAATTTTCATAACCTATGGCTTGGTTATACCATTTATCAATATCACCATCAAGATTTAAGTTACCAACAGTAAATTGAGCTGATATTTGAAAACAAAGAAGAAATACAATAATTGTTACGTAAAAACGGGTCAAGTTTGCCAAAGTAAAAAATGTAAGTCACTAAAGTCGGTAATTTTAACACTTAATAAAATATACATGAGGTGTATTTATTAATAACATCATATGAAAAATCAACTGATATTAAAGTGTGAGAGCTTAATTTCTTTATTTTTGCGTCATGAATGAGCGATATATGCAACGGGGCGTTTCGGCATCCAAAGAGGATGTTCACAATGCTATCAAAAATGTAGATAAAGGACTTTACCCTACTGCATTTTGCAAAATTGTGGAGGACTTTGTAGCTGGAGATCCTAACTATTGCAACATTATGCATGCAGATGGTGCAGGCACGAAATCGTCATTAGCATATATGTATTGGAAAGAAACTGGTGATTTATCAGTTTGGAAGGGAATTGCTCAGGATGCAGTAATCATGAATACTGATGATTTACTTTGTGTAGGTGCTGTTGACAATATTTTATTGTCATCCACCATTGGAAGAAATAAAAACTTAATTCCTGGAGAGGTAATTGGAGCTTTAATAAATGGTACTGAAGAGGTACTTCAAATGCTCCGTGATAATGGTGTGAATATTATTAGTACTGGTGGTGAAACTGCTGATTTAGGTGATTTAGTAAGAACGGTAGTAGTTGATAGTACCGTAACGGCTAGAATGAAGAGAGAATTTGTAATCACTAACGAAAAAATTCAGGCTGGAGATGTGATTGTTGGTATGGCATCGTATGGACATGCGAATTACGAAACCGAATACAATGGTGGAATGGGCAGCAATGGTCTTACTTCTGCTCGACATGATGTTTTTCATAAAGATTACGCAAAACTATACCCAGAAGCATTCGACCCTCAAGTGCCAAATGATTTAGTGTTTACGGGAAAGTATAAATTAACAGATGAAATAAAAGATTCACCTATTGATGTAGGAAAATTGGTGCTTTCTCCCACACGAACATATGCCCCTATTATTGCAGAAGTACTTAAACAACATAGAAAGAATATTCATGGTATGGTGCATTGTAGTGGAGGTGCACAAACCAAGGTGCTTCATTTTGTAAAAGATGTGCATATAGTTAAAGATAACCTTTTCGAGCTTCCTCCACTTTTCAGAATAATCCATGAAGAAAGCGGTACTGACTGGAAAGAGATGTACAAAGTATTTAACATGGGTCATCGTATGGAGGTATATTTGCCAGAACAATATGCACAAGAGGTAATTGATATATCTAAAAGTTTTGGCGTAGAAGCACAAATTGTAGGACGAGTAGAAAGTGCTACTCAAAAACAAGTCACCATAAAAAGTGAATTTGGAAAATTTGTTTACAATTGATGAAATTGGTTGCTCTACCTAATTGACACAAGATTTTAAGTGTGTGTCAATATTACAAATATGACTTACTAACCAGTCTTCTGCCATATGATGAAGTTTTCTTATTAACTTTTCTTTTTCCCTAGCAGATGATGTATCATAATAGTTTTTAGATAAGTCAGTATAAAACGACAAAAAACTGTCGTGAGCTTTTTTATTTTTCTCTGCAACTGGACATTTTTTCTCTACCATGCAAAATTCCTCGTGAGTAAAGTGCATTTTGGTATAAGTGCCCAAAAAATCTAGTATTTCATCAATTTTAGTACCTTCAAATATTTCTTTATGAATACACTCCTCTATATTATTAACATATTGAAATAGTTTTTTATGCTGACGATCAATTGAATCCACCTCTGTAGCATATTCTTCAGACCATTCTAGTGCCATAATAATTATATTTAATGCTATACTAAGATAATTCAGAATAAGCAATAATAATATGATCTAAGTCATCCTTAATAAATATATTAAATTCTTTGATAGTGGTTTCTAATACTAATTCCCTCACTTAGTTAGGTGAATGTGGTATGAAATATTATACTATACACAGGTTTATGTAAAATAATGTGAAGAAATCTCTCTATTTCTGGTTCTTAAATTCAGAGTATCTTCGATACATTGCAATAGAAAACCCAAACATCAAAACTAAAGTACCCATCCATAGCACATTAATGAGGGGTTTTTCTAGAGCTTTCAACACGATCCATTTCTTTTGCGTGGTGTTGACCCCTAATAAAAAGGTGTTCTTTTCTGGAAAAATATTTAGAACATTAATTTTAAGACCCAAATCAGCAATTTCTTCAGGAATTCTACCCACCATTTTGTCTTTTATTAAAAAGATTGGGGCAACAGTGTAGTCTTTAGATTCACCCATCACTTTTATGTGTGCTTTAATTGCTACATCTCCATCACCTAATTCTACCCCCTCTACTTCCGATAATGGTTCAATTTTTTCAATTTTAGCTACATAGTCATTCACAAAAAAGTTCTTCCCATACTCGACTTCTAATTCTTTTAAATCACCCCATTCAGAAGGCTCGTCAGGGTTTGGTATCGAAGAAACATGAGTATAAAGATCTTTCGTTAGTTTTCTTCTAATATCTGGCGAAGCCAACAACCCCCCCATAGCTTCGTTTATTTGTGCTCGTGGAAAAAGCTGAAATACTTCCCCTGATTCGTTTTTATAATCTACTTGATAATACGTGTTTTCAGGTGCAATTTCAATAGTATCTGATTTATTGAAAAGTACAATATCATTTTCAATAATATCATTTATTGCAATTTTATATCTCGGGTTAATGGTGCTTTCAAGGTCATTTACATTTACAAAATATCCGTTTTCCACGGTTTCATAAAAATCACCTCTATAAATGATTTCATACCCTGCCATTGTTCTTGGCTCATTGATAAATAGTAATAAGTTTTCATTATTAAATGAAGTATCTGCTTCTTTAGAAATCAATAACCCTGTGTTGTTCAATGAAACCACCTTAGAGTAACCTGATGATGCTAGAACACCGATAAGCATCATTGCCACTCCAATATGGGCAACAGCTCCTCCCGAAAGGCTATACTTGGTTTTGGAAATTTTTATTAAAATAAATGTATTAGAAACAATACTATAAACACTAAACAGTACTAATAGTAAGTATTGTATTCTAAAAAATTCAGAATTAGAAATACCAGATACCAGCATAATAAATGCAGATACTAATAAAGCAATAATAATAGGAGGTGTTATTACCTTTTTCAGAGCTTCTTTATCCATTTTCTTCCACCAGAAAAACTGCCCAGTACCTGATAGTATCGCTATACCCATAGCAAACCAAATTTGAATATTGGAGTAAGCTTTAATTGGCTCGGCTGGAGGGGCTAAGTTTAAATCAAACCCAAAAAGAGTGGCAATACTATTATAAACAGGAAAAGAAGTAACGTGCAACACATGAAATCCCATCATACAGATAACAGTTGCCCCCATAAAAACCCAAAACTCTCTGGAATAAGTAGAAACAGAGCTTCCCATTGTAGGTATTTCCTTCCAACGAACCACTGCTAATACAATAGCTCCCAGCAAAAAAAACAACATGTAAATTAACAGCTGCCCACTCATGCCCAAATCGGTAAAAGAATGAACAGAAGAGTTACCTAAAATCCCACTTCGAGTGAGAAAAGTGGAGTATAGAATGAGTATAAAAGTTGTAATGACAAGAATTATTGATGCTTTTAACGCAGTACTACTGTTATTGAAGGTAATCATCATGTGGATAGCCCCCACCAAAATAAGCCATGGTACATATACTGCGTTTTCTACAGGATCCCAATTCCAATACCCTCCAAAGTTTAGTGTTTCATAAGCCCAATATCCTCCCATGATTATACCTAACCCTAATACTGCTGCTGAAAAGATAGCCCAAGGTAATGCAGGCTTTATCCATGATTTAAATTCTTTTTTCCATAAACCTGCAATAACATAGGCAAAAGGCACCAAAGTAGTCGCAAACCCTAAAAACAATGTTGGTGGGTGAATTACCATCCAATAGTTTTGCAATAATGGATTGAGTCCCGTACCATCTTCAGGCACAAAGTCTGGATTCATTTTAAATATTGGAGCATCAAGCGCATCTCGTAATAAGATAAAGGGCGAACTTCCTATTTTAAAATTTATGGCTGGAATAACTATCCCTAAAATCATGGAAGCTAGGAAAGTTTGCACAATTGCAAAAATTGTCATGACTTCCGCTTCCCATTTTTTGCTGGTAAATATCACAAAAACTCCCAAAAGTGAATGCCAAAATAGCCAAAGCAAAAAACTTCCTTCCTGACCTTCCCAAAAACATGATATCATGTAATGAGTTGGTAAATGTTTGGAAGAATGACTCCAAGCATAGTGATATTCAAAGTAATGATTATAAATAATCCAAAAAAGAGAAGCTACAATTCCTATAACCGTAAACGTGTGAAAATAAAAGAAGCCACGTCCATTTTGTAACCAAAATTCTTTTTTAGTAAAATCATCAGTTTTTGCAGCAATAAAATAAGAAATTGCCGCAAACAATGCACTCACAAAACTTAGAATAACAAAAAGGTGGCCAAGACCACCTACAAAACCATGTATCATTTATATGATGTTTTTAAACACTTGCGTTTACTTTCTCTTCTTGATATTTAGAAGGGCATTTCAATAATATTTTATCAGCAACAAAAATATCTCCTTGGTATCCACCAACAATTACCACTTGCTCCGAACGTTTAAAATCTGTTGGTATAGGTTCATTATAAAAAACTTGTTGTTGTTGATTGTTTTCATCTAACATAATAAACGAAAAAGATAACTTATCGTCACTAGGGTAAATTCCTTCTACATCTCCTTTCTCATTTTTAGGTAAAGTCCCTACAACATGTACCTTGGTTTCACTTACTTTAGCTTCTTCAAAAGTAACATAGCTACTCGCATCTCCTGTTGTACTTACGATTATCGCAATGGCAATAGCTATAATCCCTATGGCAAAAATATGTGATTTTTTCATTGAAGTATTTTTTATAATGAATTAATCTATTCCATGTTCTTTTTCTAACCGAGATAATTTTTTATCGATAAAAACAGTATAGCTTAGCAGACCTAATAGTATGATGGAAACAATAGTTACAACTACATAAATTTTACCCTCATTTCTAAAGGTATCCGCCATTTCTACCTCCTGATTATTATAATCACCTTCAGTTACTGGAATTTTATCCTGTGCAAAAATATTTAACGATATCAATACCAGTATAAGTGTTATTAGTTTTCTCATGAGTCAATAAATAATTTTTCCTGCAATTTTCTGTAGCGAATTTTCAATGTAGTTAACCAAAGCCCCAACAATGCCCAGCCAATTACGGCAGGGTAAAACACAAGTCTAAGATTACTGTCTAAATCATATGCATTAAAACCAGGGTTCCCTCCGTTTCCAGGATGTAGTGAATCGGTTAACCTTGGTAAAATGAATAACAATACTACCAATGATGGAAATGCAAATATATTATATACTGCACTAATTCTTGCTCTTTGTTGCTCGTCTTCTAATGATCCTCTCAATACCATAAACGCCATGTATATAAGCATGCCTATTGCGGCTGCATTTTGCTTGGGATCACCGCTCCACCATTCTCCCCATGTAAATTGCGCCCAAACCATTCCAGTTACAATTCCTAAAAGACCAAACACAATTCCAGTGTTGGCAAACTCTACTGATTTTATATCATGATTGTAGTCTCCTGATTTAAGATACTTTATAGAATAAATCACTGAGGTAAGTAACATGATGATCATACCGAACCACATAGGCACATGAAAATGTAATGCCCGAATGGTTTCATTAAGGATATTCAGTCGAGGCACATCGAAAATTAACCCTCCAATGACAGTATATAATAATAAAGCAGCGGTTAATATTTTCCACCAAGCTTTTTTCATAGGCTATTACTTTAACTTCGCCAAAGATAAGGGAATAGTAGATAAGAAACGGTTACTACAATCATATTTATAGCAACTAGTGTTAAAATTTCATCCATACTAGTTGAAGTGCTCAACCCATCCATGGCATTTTTTGAAATTTTTATCACAATTAAAAGCATAGGCAACATTACGGGGAAACTTAATACAGCCATCAATGCGCCACTATTATTAGCTTTAGAAGCTATTGCAGATATCAGGGTAAGCGTAGAAGCAAACCCAGTAGAAGCTAGACAAAGGTTAATAAGAAAAAGCCAATGATTTTCCACAGGATTGTTCATTATTAATCCATAAACCCAATATCCTATCAAAGACAAAAGTAACATTAGTCCTGAATTATAAATGATCTTCGAAAGTATAATTGCTTGTGGATTGGCTATTAAATAATAATAGAGTTGCCGACCTTCTCGCTCTTGGTTAAAACTTTTTGAAATCGAATTAATAGCTGTAAAAACAATGATAATCCAAAAAAGTGCATTCCAAGTTATAGGGTTGATAAGGTTTCCTTTTAAACGAAAACTCATGTAACAAATAAAAATGGTACTCGCTAGGTACAGAAGAATTCCGTTGATGGCAAACTTCTGCCGCCATTCCAGAGTGAGCTCTTTTTTTATAAGGGTATTAAGCTGTTTCAGATATCTGATTTTGTTGTTTTTCTCTTTGTTCAAAGAAACGGTTTAGTGTGGTAAGAATGATTAATAGATATGTAAACCCTATACCTACCAGCACAGTGTAAACTAATAGTTTTATTAATGAAATACTTACTGGCTTACTGAATGGAGTTAAACCTTCAATCACCTCAAATTCATTTTTAAGATATAAGGCTGTTTCAATAGCTAGAATGTCATCATTAATGTTTATATCTTCTCTGAATACAGAAAGTGGGTTAGTTACTTCCTGGCCTGCTAATATTACATTATCTGAACCTTGCCCTCCATGTTGTTTTGAAAGACTCTGATAAACCTCAAATATGGCATGCTTTAAACTATCTATCTTTATTTGTTCTTTTTGTAACTTCTCTTTTCTTTTTAATAAAGTCTGTCGATTGTTTTCTATTCTCTTTTTTATATAATCACTCTCAATAAAATAGTTTTCAATTGCAGCTTCAAGCGTATTGATCACGCTGTTTTCTTCGGTAAGGATTGTTATTTTAAATGTATTTGGATTTCGGAGTTCTATTTTCTCCGTAATGCTGCCTATTACATCTTCCTCTAATTTGAGATTCTGGAGTTGCTCTTTCAAAAGTACCACTTCCATTTTTTCGTCTTCTGTAATAAATGGTTCAAATTCAAATCCATTAATTAATTCTGCGGTGTTAGGTTCAAGATTAAGAACTTCAGCTAAAGTGGTTTTGTCCTTTTCTTGAGCTAATACATTAAGTTTATTAATACTATTATCAACTAACTGCGTATTTAGATATTGAGACTTTACCAGCATAGAACTACCAAATGTTTCTTTTTTCAAAGTAAAGTAATAACTTAAAGTAGCTATTAGAAATATTGAAACAATTACAATAAAATACTTAAAGTAATTAATAGTAACTCTTCTTATTAAGGCGATAAAATTGATTATTCTTTCAAAAAACGAATGAAATGCTTTCCCAATGTAATTGAACAAATCTTTTAAATCGATTTCGTCAGAGTTTTGGTTTTGTGTTGATGACATATTATAGAACTTTGTGCAATTTTATTAAATATTGAGCAGTTATTGCAAAGTTATATTATAATAATTTAGTTTTGCACATATTTTTAAATGAGAAATGGAAAAAATTGCAGTTATAGGCTTAGGCTATGTAGGGTTGCCATTATCAGTAGAGTTTGGTAAAAAGAGAGAAACTATCGGGTTTGATATAAACTTAGATCGAATTGAAGAGTTGAAAAATGGTAATGATCGTACATTAGAAACTACTTCTGAAGAACTTACTGAAGCTACTTTACTTTCTTTTACTTATGTGATTGAAGATATAAAAAAAGCAACTATTTTTATT
>JAOUKH010000124.1 GCA_029882685.1 Cyclobacteriaceae bacterium | reverse complement strand
TAGTGAATGGCAAAAATACATGCACCCTAAATATCAGAAAAGAATCTTTTTTCCAGACTTATGGTCAGAAGAAGAACTAAAAAATTGGGGAATTGATAATTTAGAGGGACATGGGTAGATTAAAATGGTAATATAAAACATAACCAAAGCTAATTATTGATACTATCAACTAATCTCCTTCTTCTTAGCTGCATTAATAAAAAGTACGTTTCCTACATCTTCATAACCTGTAAACAGATTTTCCTCTAACTGTTTCAAGGCCTCACTTCTAAACCCAACTATTGTAAGATCGGCATCTTTTGATCGATCATTAATCATGTCTTTAATTTTTACATCAGGTTTTTGAGTGAGCAACACCACGTTATTGGGCGAAATGGGCAAACGACCTGTTTTAATCACCTCAAGTAAACTCTCTTTTTGTTCATTAAGTTCATCATCAGGAAATACAGAGAAAATTTTAATTTCTGCTTTTCTCCAATCTGAATGTCCCATGATAACATAGGCCATCATAATCATTAAATTACCATTTTCAATATCGCCAGGAGTTATCCATATATGGATATTTTTCATAAACCCAAACTCCTTATGCGAAGTGCCCAAAATACAAACATCGAGTTTAGCAGAACGTGCGAGCGTGAAATTTTGTACAATCTGATGAATATTTTCAGGGTCATTTTTTGAATATTCAAACAAAATCATGTTAATATCTTTTCCAGACACACTCGGTAATTGTATTGCTTGTGCAATGGCACTAGTAAATGATGGAGAGATCATCGTGTCGAGATATACATTGCTTTTATTTTCTCCAGAAATTTTAATAAGTCTGGCAAGTTCATTCTTACTTTTCTTATGCGATTCTTTCGAGAAATATCCATCTATATAATGAATATACGTCCCAAATCCATAACGGTGAGATACCCAACGCATAAATTGAAATGCTACAGGACGATCAAAAAAATCGGAACTAATACATATCACAGAAGGACGCCAGTTTTCTTCTCTTCTTTCCGCATTTTGTATAAAAACCTGAATCTTTCGACTCAACTGAAATACCACTCCCTGAAATATTTTTTCCAGTCCTGCCCTATCTTTTCTCGAGCTTGAAATGATCAGGTAAATTAACGTCATCAATATTGAAGAAATTAGGGCATATTTTGAATTGATCATAAACATTAGAAAAATACAAAGTACTGCACCTAGCAACGACAAATACCATTTGGATTTAAAAGAAGGACGATAAGAAGGGTCTGCAGCAAAATGTTGCAAAAACGAAATCAAACAAAGTGACCCATATGTTATCATAAAAAACATTGAGATAACCTCAGCTACCGCATTTACATCCCCCATTAAAACAAATACAACAGCAATTACACTTGTTACAATAGTAGCATTAAAGGGTTCGTTGGTTTGAGGTTTTCCTTTTGCTAAAACATTATTCAACTTCGAAATAGGAAATATTCTGTCGCCAGCCAATGCTTGTAATGTTCGAGGAGCCACCATAATACTTCCTAAGGCAGAAGAAACCGTAGCTGCAGCCAAGCCAAATGGAATCATGAACCAACCTAACAAAGCAATGTTGGACATAATCAATGGATTTGTACTCAATGCTTCTGGACTTGCAGAAACTGATAATTTATAAGCTATGAAAATATAGACGATCATCCCAAATACTGTAGCTGCCAATGTTCCAAAAGGAATTGATTTTTTAGGATTCTTCAAGTCACCAGACAGCCCTACCCCTGCTGTCATTCCTGTAAAAGCAGGGAACACGATAGCGAAAACATAAAAGAAACCGTCTCCATTTTCAATTTTACTAAATATATCAAATTCCACTCCTGAAGTTTGGTACTCAGTAGTTCCAATAAAAAACAAGATTAAGGCTACAAATAAAATAAAAACAACAAAGTAGAGTGCCTTCATACCAATGTTAGCTCCTTTTTTCAACATCACAACACTCAACAAAACTACTGCTGGTAAACTTACAATACGCTTATCAATATTTTCGATACCAAATTCTGAAGATATATATTCAAACACAGGAGAAAATGCTTCTGCGAATGCAATAATGTAAAATGCCACACTCACTGCCTGCGAAAGATAAAGAGCAATGCCAATTGCTGCGCCAACATTAATACCGAATGACCGTGAAATAATATAATACTCTCCCCCTCCTTCTACTTTTTGGTTTGTGGCAATTTCCGCTATAGCCATGGCAGTAGTTATTGTAACCATATGTCCCAATATAATTATCCCTACAGTGCCTAAAAAACCTAAATTGCCGACTGCATACCCAAACCGGAGGAACATAATAGCTCCCAAAATTGTAGAAATAGCAGTAAAAAAAACAGGTGCAGTACCAAAATTGGCTTTTTTATTTAATTCCATTCAATCATGTTTATTCAATCAAATTAAGGTTATATTTCGACAATAAGAAAATTAAGTTATATAAGATTTTTTTTTGATGAGTCATATAATCATCAACCTTAGCTCAAACAACAACGGTGATAATTGGCAAAATGCTATTTCGTTTTATAATGATTGGCAAAATGGCAAAAAACAATTTGATCTAACTACCTCAGGTTCAACTGGCAACCCAAAACCCATTTTTATCTCCAAAACGCAAATGGAGGTTAGTGCCAACCAAACTATTAATGCTCTAAATTTAACACCTTCTGATAATCTTTTAGTGTGTATCAACACAAAATATATTGGAGGAAAAATGATGTTGGTAAGAGGAATCATTAATAATATGCCTCTTTATATTGTTGAGCCATCATCCAACCCTCTAAAAAACTTAACACAACATATCGACTTCATGGCAGTAGTACCTCTGCAAATGCAAACTATGTTAAATGATGGTGAGCATACAAAACTCAATAAAATGAAAGCCATAATTGTTGGAGGCGCACCAATTAATCAACAATTAAAAATACAAATCGAAAAACTGAAAGTACCTGTTTACGCAACCTATGGTATGACTGAAACGATTTCTCACATTGCTTTGAAAAAGCTAAACGGCTCAGATAAATCAAATTATTTCACTTCATTAGGTGATATAAAAATATCTAAAGATGACCGTAATTGTCTTACAGTTACTGGAAGTGTTACTAATCATGCAACTATAGCAACTAACGATGTTGTTGAACTAATCAATTCTAATCAATTTGAATGGTTGGGAAGGTATGATAACATTATCAATTCAGGAGGAATAAAAGTTAACCCAGAGAAAATAGAGGAAATAATAGAACAAATATTTTTAGAGGCTAATATCCAGCAACGATTTTTCATTCACGGAATTGAAGATAAACTTCTTGGAAAAAAAGTAGCACTAATTATTGAAGGAGAAAAGTTTGATACTGCACCTTTACAGCAAATACTACTTCAGCAATTAGAGAAGTATAGCTACCCTAAATCTATTATTTTCATCTCTCAGTTTATTGAAACTGAAACTGGAAAAATAAAAAGAATAGAAACGATTTTGAACTCACTATAACAAAAACACCCCTTCAAACCTAAAGGGGTGTTTTCAAACCTAACCTAACTTTACTTTGAGTTTTTACTCTTATATATTAAAGACTCTAAAAATCAGAAAAGGTTACACTTGTATTGCAATAAGTGTTAAACGGCTAAATTTAGCTCCCAAAGGTCAGGATTTCTGTAATGAAGATTCCCTTTCGATATTTCCATTGGAGATGGAATGTTGTTTTCATACAATTGCCCAGTTCCCAAGCCTTGATGCAAATCAGTATCATACTGAGCAGTATATTGACTTATCGCGTTCAGCCCAATATTCGATTCCAATGCTGAAGTAATCCACCAACCAATTTGTAACGATTCAGCTATTTCAATCCATTCGGTAGTGGCATTTAGCCCTCCTACCAACGTGGGCTTTAATATGATATATTGAGGTTGAATTTGCTCCAGTAGTTTACGTTTATTTTCAACACCATGAATTCCTATTAATTCTTCGTCCAAAGCAATGGGTACAGGGGTTTGTTTACAAAGTTGCCTCATTAACTCTATTTGACCAGACTTAATAGGCTGCTCAATTGAATGTAAATTGAATTTTGAGAGTTTATTTAATTTCTCCATTGCCTCTTCGGGAAGAAAAGCTCCATTTGCATCTACCCTTATTATTATGTCCTTCTTGTAATACTTGTTTCTGATATATTGTAGTATATCACATTCTCGGTCAAAATTCAAGGACCCTATTTTTATCTTTATGCAGTCATACCCTTGATCTATTTTATCTGTAATTTGCAAGAGCATATCTTCCATATCTCCCATCCAAACCAACCCATTAATGGCTATGCCCTTAGTGCCATTTGAAAATGTGTTTTTAAAAATTATTCTTTTCCCCTCATTTAATAAATCTATCAAAGCTGTTTCTAAACCAAATCGAATAGAAGGAAATTCAACAGGAACAATTTTCTGCACTAGTTCATTTATTTGTTCCTCATTTTTAGGCAAATCAATACCGCTAAGTTCGTTAACAACCTGATTCAATTTTTCCTCAAACTCAGGCACGTCATCTAAGCTTAGTTTTACTAAAGGACCTGCTTCACCAATACCAAAAATCGAACTATTCGTCTCATCCCATACTTTAATATACCAAGTGTTTTTCTCTCGAAGAACACCTCTAGAAGTTCCTGCATCAAATTTAAACTTTAGAACGTGCTTTTTATATGTGGCTTTTAAAGACATTATTATTCATTTTAACGCAACTTACTAAAAGTTACCTGAATCAATATTTTCTGCTAATCATTATTTCTTGTCAATGTAATGAGTATTGAATTTTTCCCTTATAAACCTATGTTTCAATTCTCAGTTTGAATTCTTTAAATTCAAACTAAGCTGTAATAACAAAATACTAGCAAACCTATTTATCATAGTTTTTACAGAGCTATATTTGCGAAATATGATTCCAAAAGTATTACTCAGTGATTTTCAATATCACCTACCTGAAGATAGCATCCGAAAATATGCACTGAAAAATCGTGCGGATTCAAAACTAATCACCTACAAAAATGGTGTTATTGACCATCACAATTTTAGTAATATAATCAATCAATTGTCATCTGACACAACCTTATTTTTCAATGACACAAAAGTGATCCCTGCACGATTACATTTTACCAAAATCACAGGAGCACTCATTGAAATTTTTCTATTAAACCCAGTAGCACCGAGCAACTTGGTGGTAGAGGCAATGAGTGTTACTGAAAAGTGTACTTGGATTTGCATGATTGGTAATCTTAAAAAATGGAAAAATGAACCATTAACTACAACTTTACAATACAAGAATAAAGCACTCAATATTTCAGTAGATTTAGTTGATCGTGATTCCCAATTAGTAGAATTCAGATGGGATAGTGACATTAGTTTTGCAGAAGTGGTAGAGGCAATGGGTGAAGTTCCGCTCCCACCCTACTTTCATCGAAAACCAGAACCTGAAGATAAAGAACGATACCAAACAATATATTCAACAAATAAAGGTGCAGTTGCGGCTCCTACTGCTGGACTTCATTTTACGGATAACATTCTTGAAAAATTAAAAACTAATGGCGTTAAACTGGAATATTTAACCCTTCATGTTAGTGCTGGCACTTTCCAACCTGTAAAAGAGGAAGATGCCACCAAACATCCAATGCATTCCGAGCAAATGATTGTTACTAAAAATAATCTTAAAGCACTTATAAACTCAAAAAAAATATGTGCAGTTGGCACCACTTCTATGCGCACTTTGGAGAGTTTATATTGGTTCGGTGTGAAAATGATGAAAAATGATGATGAAAAATTTCATGTAGATAAGCTAGAACCATATCATTATAAAATAGAGGATCTTCCTACTAGACAGAACGTGTTTAGCAAAATACTTGATTACATGAGCAATAATCAATTAGAAGAACTAAGAGGCGATACAGAAATTTTTATTATGCCTGGATATCAATTTCAAGTATGTGATGCCCTAATCACAAATTTTCATCAATCAGGTTCTACTCTACTCATGCTCATTGCAGCTTTTATTGGTGACGACTGGAAAAAGCTTTATAAAGAAGCTATGGTTAATGACTACAAATTTTTAAGCTATGGTGATTCTTCATTATTGATGCCTAAAAAACAAATTGATAAATAGCTCTGAAAAGCTAATAATATCAATGAACCATTCTGCCCAGAAGCTAACTATCTTTTCATTATTATTTGTAAGGAATGTGTAACTTGCCAATGATTTTATTCACTGCAGAATAATTATTGATGGATCAAAAATCACTAGAAGATAAACTAAAGTTAAAGGAACTTGAGCTTAATGCCGTTCTTGAAATCACAAAGGCGATTAACGACAATCTTCCCGAAGATGCGTTGTATAAAATTTATGATTTTACTTTACGCGCTAATTTGAATATAAAAAAATTGGCACTCTATGTTTTAGACGACCATTGGAATTGCAAAGTGAACCATGGCACCAAAGCTGACTTCTTCAAAATAAAAATGAATGAAGAATTAACCGAACTTAAAAAAATAAAACAGGTTAAAGATTGTAAAATTAGCGAGTTTGAAGAGTTTGAATACATTATTCCTGTATTTCATAAAAATGAAACGCTGGCTTTAATCTTCGTTTCTGAAGATCGTGAAGACGAACATAATGCAAGTGAATTTATCCAAGCCATCAGTAATATTATAATTGTAGCTATAGAAAATAAAAAACTTGCCAGACGAGAATTAGATCAGGAAGCTTTTCGTAAGGAGCTTGAAATTGCCAGCGATGTGCAACAATTTCTGTTTCCTGATGATTTGCCTTATGGTGTAAGACTTAAAGTGGAAGCAAGCTACCTACCTCATGATAGAGTAGGTGGAGATTACTACGATTATATACCCATCAACAAAAATCAATTTTTAATATGTGTAGCCGATGTATCAGGAAAAGGAATTCCAGCGGCTATTTTAATGTCTAATTTTCAGGCTTCTCTTAGAACTTTAATTAGACAAACGCCTAATCTAACTGAAATTATTGAAGCACTTAATTTTCAAATCATGGATAGTGCTAAAGGAGAAAAATTCATTACTTTTTTTGCTGGCATTTATGACCATAATCTTAAAACATTGGTATATGTAAACTCTGGACATAACCCTCCTATTTTGGTACGGAATAATGGTAATATCGAATTGTTGGAAGAAGGGTCAACAATTTTGGGGATGTTTCAACCTCTCCCCTTTATTAACGAAGGCTTTATTACCGACTTAGATGATTTTCTTTTGCTTTGTTACACTGATGGTGTTACCGAAACCTCTAACGAACAAGGGGAAGAATATGGCGTTGAACGATTATCAAATTACTTAACTAAAAATGCAAATAAAGATTTGAAAGAAATACACCAAGATATTATTGTCAATTTGGATAATTTTAAAGGAAAAGAAGCCTACAATGATGATATCACTATTCTTTCATGTAGAATAGATTAAGTATGTATTGGCATAAAACCCCACTATATATACAATGGCTATATCCACAGCTCACTTGGCACAAATCAAGGAAAGAAAAAACGATTTATGTTACTTTCGATGATGGCCCCATTCCTGAGGTAACACCCCAAGTATTATCTGTTTTAGAAACCTATAATGCAAAAGCTACATTTTTCTGCGTTGGTGACAATGTACGAAAGTATCCTAACCTCTATCGAGAAATCCTTGAACGAGGTCACAATACTGGAAACCATACGTATGACCATTTGAATGGATGGGAAAATTCTTCTCAAAAATATTTGGACAGTATTGAGAAATGTAAAGACTTTGTACCTGAAGCTACTTTTTTTCGACCTGCTTATGGGAAAATAAAAAGAAATGTAATTCGTTCAATAAAAAATAGTTATGAAATTATAATGTGGGATGTGCTTGCAGGTGATTTTGATACTAAATTAAAAAAAGAAGCATGTTTGAAGAAATCTATTCAAGCAACTGAAAAAGGGTCTATTATTATTTTTCATGATAGTATTAAGGCGCAAAAAAATATGTTGTACACTCTTCCTCGTTATTTGGAGCATTTCAAAAACAAAGGATTCAATTTCAAAGCATTGTGAGTGCGATAATTAGTACGATAATCATAACTACTCTACTTCTAAACATAGGATTAGTTGTACTTTTTATCACCAATTTCAAAAAATATACTAAAAAGTGGGATGAATTACCTTCTGTTTCCGTGCTTTTAGCTGCCAGAAATGAAGAAGCAAATATTGAACGATGTTTGAATAGTCTGGCATCACTCGACTATCCTATTGATAAACTTCAAATCCTAGTTGGTGATGATTGCTCTGAAGATAATACTTGGCAGATTATCGATAAATTTCAAAGCAAATACCCATTTATACAATCATTTCACATTACAGAACAGATTGGAGAGCAAAAAGGAAAAGCCAACGTTTTGGCTCAATTAGCACATAAAGCAACAGGTAACTTTTTCTTAGTTACCGATGCAGATATGCTTTTGCCTCCGTCCTGGATTCATGGAATGCTTTCAGCAATGGAAAAAAAAGTAGGACTCGCAATTGGTGTTACGCATGACGATAACAACAAAATGCAGAATATCGATTGGCTTTTTGCATTAGGCATGGTGAAAGTAATTACCGACTTAGGGCTACCTGTAACAGGCATGGGAAATAATATGATTGTAAGTAAGGAAGCTTACAAGTCAGTAGGTGGATATGAAAGTTTACCTTTTTCTATCACTGAAGATCTAGAGTTGTTTAAGCACATCAAGAAAAAGGGGCATGAATGTAAACACCTTTTTCAAAAAGAAGTTTTAGGAAAAACGCTGCCAATTAAAGGACTTTTCAACTTACTAAATCAAAGAAAACGTTGGATGAAAGGAGCTTATGAACTGCAATGGCATATGATTATTCTGTTAATTTTTCAAGCTTGCTTCTACCCCTGCTTAATCGCACTTCTTTTTGTAGCTCCTTTAATAGCATCAGTTATATTTACAACTAAAATAATTTTACAGTTTTTTTTCATGATGTTAATTAGAAAACGATTAAATTTATCATTTAATCTTTTATCAGCTCTGTTGTATGAATTCTATTCCATATTCATAAGTATTTTTTCAGTGCTTTATTACTTATTACCTGTTAAAATTATTTGGAAGGGAAGGGAGTATTAAACTATTCAACACAAATCTATATCGCTAACAATAGATATATGCCCCAAAATAGACTTATCGAAATAACTACACGTGTTATTAAAAAGACAGAGTAAGGAATAACGTTATGCTAGCACGAGTACAATATCGATTAAGTAATGAATAAGAAAAGATTTTCAGTAAATTTAATAGAACTTAATCTAGCCATTTTATTTATAAGCACTTCTGGTGTATTAGGAAGGTACATAAGCTTGCCCATTCCAATTACAATTGGCTCTAGAGCTCTATTAGCAGGTGTCATTTTGTATTTTTTTTGTAAATGGAAAAAATTTAGCTTCAATATTGAAGTGCAGGATATAAGAACAATCGCAATTTCAGGATTACTATTGGGGTTACATTGGATAACTTATTTTTATGCATTAAGATTATCTAATGTAGCTATAGGGATGCTATCCTTATTTACATATCCTGCTATAACAGCTATTTTAGAGCCACTTATTCTGAAAACAAAAATTCTAAAATTTCATCTGTTATTAAGTCTTCTTGTTTTAATAGGTATTTATTTTTTAGTTCCGGATTTCAATATTGGAAGTGACAATTTAAAAGCAGTTGGTTTTGGAGTATTTTCAGCCCTATGTTATTCATTACGTAACATAATGATGAATCAAAAAGTAAATAAGTATAACGGATCAGTTTTAATGGTTTATCAATTATTGGTCATCACTGTTTTTCTAAGTCCTTTCTTTTTTATTCTTGACAACTCCAATGTGATTAGATACATTCCTGAAACCATAACACTAGCTCTATTAACTACAGCATTAGGGCATACACTTTTCCTGTATAGTTTCAGAAATTTTTCCACAATAACTGCAAGTATTATTAGTTGTGCCCAACCAGTCTATGGAATTATTATAGGCATAATATTCTTGCAAGAGTATCCTAAGCTATCCACTATTATAGGTGGTGGAATAATCATTTTAACCGTATTGGCAGAAAGCATAAGAATTTATAATTTGAACAAAAAAAGTAATCAATTAGCATTAAAATACGAAAAAACAGATGAGTAATTAGTTTTTCATTCCTATCTACAAATAATTACTCTACTCTAAGCATTTAAATTTTATACTTCTAAATTTCTTTTAATAGTCTTAAGGATTAGGTATAACCACCGAAATGATTATTTGTTTTAAAAAAAATACACTTATCTTGTTACATTAGAAGTACATAACTAACCTTTTTTTTTAAATTAAAAAATGATCTATGAAACGAACTATCATCATTCTCCTCATTTTTTCTTTTTTATATCCTTTAACAATGTATGGGCAAACCGACTGGAATGCAGTAAAAATCAATACAATCAATATCACTGATAATATTAGTTACCTCAATGGTAGAGGAGGTAATATTGGTGTACTTCACGGTGTTGATGGTGTCATGATTGTAGATGATCAGTATGCTGAATTAAGTGATAAGATCAAAAAATCACTTGATAGTTTAAGCAAGAACGACTTAAAATTTATTGTAAATACGCATTACCATGGAGACCATGTTGGGGGTAATGAAAACTTATCTAAAAATGGTGCTTCAATAGTTGCACACCAAAATGTAAGGAAACGACTAGGGATTACCTTTTACAGCTCTATGTGGGAAAGGGAAGTAGAGTCTAAACCAGAGACATTTTGGCCTGTCATCACATTCAATGATGAAATTACTTTCTATTTTAATGAAGAAGAAGTTCATATTATTCATATCCCAAAAGCACATACAGATGGTGATGCTTTGATATACTTTAAAACAAGCAATATCATGCATACTGGTGATGGATTTGTAAGGTATGGTTACCCGTTTATAGATGTATCAGCAGGAGGTTCTATTGATGGAATGATTGCTGCTCAAGAAA
>JAOUKH010000004.1 GCA_029882685.1 Cyclobacteriaceae bacterium | reverse complement strand
AAAAGCTTTATTCAAAATTCTATAACAAAACGCCCTTCCAACCTCCTCAAGTAAGATAGAAAGGGTGTTTTGAAAATTACTGACATCCAATTAAATTCCAAAAAGAACAAAAGTGTTCGGTTATCGATAAACTTCCTGTTTAACAATGAAAAACACCCTCTATGTCTCCCCTCAAGGGGAGAGTCGGTAATATCCCCTTGAGGGGATTATAGGGGTATTTTCATCACAGAAACACATAATGTGCTTTTTTAAGCAGGTGACAGTAATTCTTTTCTCAAATCATTCCTGACCATATTTTTCTTTATATCTCTCGTACAATATTTCTTGCATACCATCAGTTTTCACATTTCGTCCGTCAATAAATGCATGAATAACATTATTAGTACGCATGTCCAAAGCATCACCTTCACTTACGAAAAGTGTAGCCCTATACCCTTCTTTCAATACGCCTAGATTTGCAAGACCTAATATTTCAGCAGCATTAGAAGTAATGGTTTTTAATGCTTCTTCCTTACTTAGACCATAAGCTGCTGCTGTACCTGCTAGAAAAGGCAAATTACGATGATTCATAATTGATCCCCCATAAGCTATACAAAACTTTATTCCTGCTTGTTGTAATAGTGCTGGTGTTTTATATGGCATATCTACATCAGACTCCTCTCTACTTGGCATTATATGCACACCATTTAGCACTACTGAAATATCATTATCCTTAATAAATTCTGTAATCATACTAACATCTCTACCACCAACAACAACTATTTTTTTAACAGCATTATTCTTAGCAAATTGCACGCTTTCCAATATTGACTTAGCTGCATTTTCATGAATAAACAATTGCTTACTTCCATCATAAAGCCCAAGCATTGCTTCCAGTTTTATGTTTGTCTTCCCCCCATTATTTTCGCTATATGCTTTCGCATCACTAAATAGCTTTTGAATTTTAGCTACTGTATTATCATACTCTTTATTTACTTGATATTCGGTCTCACCCATCCACCATCTAGGTCTAATTTTTCTGGCAGGCCAATTTAAATGAATTCCATCATCTTCTTTAATTACAGCATCCTCCCAGTTCCAAGCATCAAGCTGAACTATAGATGAAGTACCCGAAATTGTACCACCACTAGGTACTATTTGTGTTGTTAATATACCATTATGCTTAAACGTAGTAATAAGTTCAGAATCGGTATTATATGCAATAACTGAACGTACGTTAGGTTTTAAATCACCTGCTTCTCGAGCATCAACAGTAGCACGAACTGCATTCACTTCTCGTAAACCCAATTCTGAATTAGGCAATATAAAACCTGGATAAACATGTTGGCCTTCGATTTTTACCACTTCAAACTTACTCATATCAATTCGTGCGACAGTAGCATCAACCACCATAGTAAGTTTACCATTCTCAAAACCTATGGCTGAGTTTTTTATCACTTCACCATTTCCTAAATGAGCAATTCCATTCATTAACAATATGGGTTTTGCCTGATTAGGTGCAGGTTGATTAGATTGTGCAAACGTATTTCCTATTGAAAAAGCGAATACAAATGCTATAATATATCTGATTTTCATAATCTTATGCTTTTTAAATTATTTGTTTTGCGTAAATAAGCCTGTTCGAACAATATCATCACAATGGAAATTATGAGTTGCTTTTTTTACTGGTTTTTGAGTTGCTCCTCCCCCATTTTTATCACATTTCATCTTACCAATTAATCGAGCTCTTTCCTTCTGTATGTTTTTTCTCATTTCCTTATCCTTATCCCTATCAAAATATACTTTTCCATCAATTATTGTTTTTTCAGCTTTCGCATAAATAGATAATGGATTATCCGACCACAGTACTACATCAGCATCTTTTCCTACTTTAACACTTCCCATTCTGTCATCTAAATGCAACAGTTTAGCAGGGTTGAGTGTCACCATTTTAAGTGCATCTTCTTCGTTCATATCTCCATATTTAACCGATTTTGCCGCCTCCTGATTTAGGCGTCTTCCCATTTCTGCATCATCAGAATTTATAGCTACAACTACACCTTCGTTGTTCATTAAAGTAGCATTGTATGGTATAGCATAACGCACTTCCCACTTATAAGCCCACCAATCTGCAAAAGTAGATCCTCCCACACCATGTGCTTTCATTTTATCAGCTACTTTATACCCTTCCAATATGTGTGTAAATGTATTTACTCTAAATCCAAACTCCTCTGCTACCTTCATTAACATGTTAATTTCAGATTGCACATAAGAATGACATGTAACAAATCGTTTTCCTCTCAAAATTTCTAACATGGTATCATGAACAATATCTCTCCTTGGTTTTACGGTCTTTGCTTTTACTTTTGAAGGTAATGCATTGTAAGCATCCCATTCCTTCGCATAATTAAGAGCATTAGTGAAAGCATCAACATATACTTGTTCTACTCCCATCCTTGTTTGTGGATAACGAATCGAGTTATTATTGGATGATCGTTTCACATTTTCTCCTAATGCAAATTTGATGAATGGATCAGCACCTTTAATTAACATCTCATCAGGAGAGGCTCCCCATCTTAGCTTGACTATTGCAGACTGTCCTCCTACTGGATTAGCAGAACCATGTAAAAGTTGTGATGCTGTTACTCCGCCTGAAAGCTGACGATATATATTAATATCCTCAGAATCTACAACGTCATTCATCCGAACCATGCCACTATTTGTAGCAACATCATTGATCCCTCGCAATGCGATATGAGAATGTTCATCAATAATTCCAGCTGTCAAATGTTTCCCAGTTCCATCAATTACTTTAGCTCCACTTAACGTAAGTCCTTTACCTATTTTAGTGATTTTCCCATTTTGAATAAGTACATCAGTATTTTTAACAATTCCTTCACTTTCATTTGTCCAAACCGTTGCATTGGTAATAATCAGTGTTTCTTGAACTGGAGAAATAGCATTGCCATAAGCTACAAATGGATAAATTACATCACCAAGCTTAGCCAAGGTTTCTTCCTCTTTAGACGCTTCTTTTTTTTCATCCTCTTTCTTTTCTTCTAAATCTCCTTCATAATTCATTTGCCAGTTTACCCAAGTTCCATCTACCAACTGTCCTTTACCTTTCCACCCATTTTCTGATTTCCAGCCTGTTAATCTTACTTCAGCATCTTTATCCTGAGGAGTGTAATTGAGATTAATCACTTCATCTACCAATTTTTGAGTAATCTTAATTTCAGTAGAATCGTTAATAACAATTTTAAATTTGTAACTGCCGACATCGCCTGAAACCTCAGTATTATAACTTTCATCTCCTACTTTAAAAGTATACTTACCTATTTGAACAGCAACATCCGCCTTATTAATTAAAAATTGTTCACCTTGGACCCAGTTTTCATAAATCTTTGTTTTTTCATCGAATATACCACCTGAGGTAATAAGGAAATTGGCAATTTTGTTTTTGTGCAATGACCCTAACTTATCGTCTACTTTAAGTAATCGAGCGGGTGTCATCGTTAAAGCTTCTAATGCTTTTGATTCTGTCAAATCATATTCTATAGCAGTCCTTATATTTTTAATGAAATTTGATTTGTTCTTTAAATCAGCAGTTGTAAAAGCAAATTGAATATTTTTCGATGCTAGAACTCCTGGATTAGTAGGTGCTAATTCCCAGTGTTTCATATCAGCCAAAGAAATATCATTAGCCTCAAAAGGGTCTGACACATCGTACGCCTTAGGAAAGTTGACAGGAATAATTAATGGTGCATTAGTTGCTTTTATTTCTGAGATTCTCTGGTATTCATCGCCACCTCCTTTAATAATATACTGAACGCCAAATTCATCACCAACAGCATCAGCACGTAATAAACTTAACTTATTATTTGCTTCAAATATTTGAGGTAAAGACTGCTGGTCGATCCAACTATCTAATGATAAATCTGTAAATGGGTGTGTAGATTTATACCACTCTGCATCCATATACGTTTGTCTTAAAAGTGCAACTGAGCCCATTAAGGATACTGGAAAAGTTTGTTTGGAACTTCCTTTATTTAAGGAGTAATAGGCTGCCGCTTTATCACTCAATATTACTTCATTGTCAGAAACTGATCCAAGTGTTGCCAAAACTGAAGTTCCTCTAGCTATTCCATCTTTCATAAATGACGATGTAACACCAAAGCCAATATTTCGTAATTCCTTAGCAGATTTTTTTTCAATAGAAAAATCATTGCCAGCATCATAAAAAGAGCGAATCGCATCATTTGCGTTATACGCACCTTTGGTTAATGGTGTGATTTTTTCAGCTTGCCCCCAACTAAAACCACCTGACTTATCAGGATTAGGTAAGCCATAACTACTATACATTTCAATAAATGATGGATAGATATGTCTTCCATTTAAATTAATTGTAGTATATCCCTTCGGAATACTAATACCAGTACCTACTTGCTGAATAACACCTTCTTTAATAAGCATTACAGCATTGTTAATGGTTGTCTGATAATCTACATGAATGGTTGCATTTGTGAAAGCATAGGAGTTAGTTCTGTTATCTTTCACATCGTTGACAGGAAAATTGTCTTGAGAAAAAGAAACCAAACTCCATACAGTAATAAATACAGTAAGTAATATTTTTCGCATAATTTATTGAGTTAAGTTGTAATTAGAAATTAATCACAAAGTATAGCTTTTTTTAGTGAATCAATTAGCCTTTTATTTAAAAGGATAAGAATTGGGTTATTTGGTATTGTTATAAGTGGTTTACAACACAAAAAAAGACTTAACTAAACAAAAACATCCAGTGAATTAGGCACTACTTTTATAGTGTTATTTTGATTTGCAACAATTGGCTCACCGTCCAAATGAGCCTCTTTTGCACTTGTGGAAACCTTAACCAACGATGCTGTATAATTTATGATGTGCTTCGAATTATATATTGATTTGGTCATTACTTTCAATGCAATTAATGGTATCAACCATTTTGAAAAATCTTTAAAAATTACCAAATCAATTTTCCCATCATCCAATTTAGCTTTTGGAGCTATGATAGCATTGTTCCCGTATTGCTCTGTGTTTGCAAACGCTACAATAAATGCTTTTGTACTAAAACTTACATCTCCAACCTCAAAATGATATGATTGTGATTTGTAATTCATCATTTTCAATAAAATTAATTTTACATAAGTCTTTAAACCACGCTTCTTCATTTTAGCAAATTCGGAACTAATTAATCCATCAAACCCTATTCCTGATACTCCTAAAAATGGCTGATCGTTGAACAGGCAAGTGTCAATAGTTTTTTCAGAAGCACTATTCAGTTTTTGAATAGCTTTTCGTGTATTCATCGGAATTTTAAGCGACCGTGCTATACCATTTCCTGAACCCTTGGGCAAAATTGCTAGTGCAGTTTTTGTGTGAACTAAAGCTTGAAATATTTCATTAACAATACCATCTCCGCCAACTGCTACTACAACATCTACTTTATCGATCACAGCTTTTTGAGTTATTTCAATTGCATGTTCAGCATATTCTGTCAATTCAAAAGTATAGGAGAACTTATCCTTATCAAGGTATTTAGGTATAGTATTTATTACTCTACTAGCATCCTTTTTACCCGAATTCGGGTTAATTATAAAAAGTAATTTTTTCTTTGTTACCATATATTAAGAATGCTATAATTCAAAATCAATATAAACAGGTTAATTGAGCATTATATTTTTTACTTTTGAAACCAACAAACAATGGTAATTAATTTTGAAACAAAAATTTTCTTTTTTTCTAAAATATGCCTCTTTATGGATTATATTTTTTCTGGTTACTAAAGGCATTTTTCTTATTTATCAATATGATCAAAGTCAACATTTAAACATTTTTGAAATAGCCAAAATATTTCTCCATGGCTTAAGGATGGATTTATCAGCTACTGGATATATCCTACTTATTCCAGGGCTATTATTGTGCTTAACCCCTTTACTTCCTCCTCGTTGGTTCATCAATTCCATTCATGGATATACAGCTATAATGTCAATATTTTTATGCTTAATCACTACACTTGACTTTGAATTATTTAGGAACTGGGGTTTTAGGTTTGATGTTAGCCCGCTAAAATATATTGGGAAAGAAAGCCTTGCCTCCTCAGAATTTTTAATCATTCTATTATTAACAACGCTTTTTTTAGTCTTACTAGTAAGTATTCTATTCTTATATTGGCGTTTGACACGATCAACTTATATCGTTTTTACTAAAAGCCATTGGTCTCATTCCCCAGTATATTTGTTAGCCACAGCCTTTTTAATTTTACCCATTCGAGGAAGCTTGGATATTGGCCCAATGAATACAGGGACTGTTTTTTTTCACAAAAAAAATCCATTTGCTAATCAAGCAGCCATTAACTTGTTCTGGAATTTTGGTGATTCAGTGACTAAAAGCTTGGAGGAAAAAAATTACCCGGAGAATTTTCTTGATCCTGAAACAACAAAATCAATCTTTAATAATCTATACGCTAATAATAGTAGTGATACTATTAAGCTAATAATAGACAATCCAAATGTTTTATTAATAATATTGGAAAGTTTTACCGCCAAAACAATAGCCACTTTAGGAGGTTTAGAAGAAGTAACACCAACCATTAATGCACTTAGTAAAGAAGGTGTTTTATTTGAAAACTTCTACTCAAGTGGAAGTAGAACCGACAAAGGGTTAATTTCAATTCTAAGTGGTTTTCCTGCTCAGCCAAAAACTTCAATTATCACATATACTAATAAAACTAAGCAGCTTCCAAAGCTCAATCACGAATTTTTAGATATGGGGTATACTACTTCATTTATCTATGGAGGTGATATTAATTTCGCCAATATAAACTCATACCTAAATATGTGTATGTTCGATAACATTACTAGTAAACATTACTTCGATACTGAGTTGTCTACATCAAAGTGGGGGGTACATGATGGTATTGTGTTCGATAGTTTGTACAGTCACATTCTTCGCAATCAACAACCTTTTTTCACTACACTCTTAACTTTAAGTAGTCATGAGCCTTTTGATGTTCCTTTACAATCTTCATTTTATGGAGAAACTGAGGAGAGTAAATATTTAAACTCCGTACATTATACTGATAAAGAACTAGGTGAATTTATATCAAAATTTAAAAAAACTGCATTATGGGACAACACATTAGTAATTATTACTGCCGATCACGGATCTCGGCATCCAAACAATAATAAAGTACATGAAGTAGATAAATTTCATATACCTATGTTGTGGGTAGGTGGCGCATTAAATGTTATCGATACAGTTATTAGCAAATATTCTTCACAAACGGATTTGGCAGCAACGCTGTTAAATCAACTCGGGAAAAATTCATCTCAATTCAATTATAGTAAAAATATCTTTTCAGAATCATCAAAATCATTTTCATTTTATGATTTCAATAATGGGTTTGGATACATAGATGATCATACTCAAATAATATATGATCTAAATAGTAATCAGGTTATTAAGATGAGTGGAGACTCCTCAAAACTGATAAATGGGAAAGCTTATATGCAAACGATATTTAGTGATTTCAATAAGAAATAAGCCTCTATAGATTGAGAACAACTACCACATTTTGAGTTGTAGACTTATGTCAATCTATAAGTTGAAGTACATTTTCTGGAGGCCTGCCAAGTACTGCCTCATTTCCTTTAACTACTATTGGTCGTTCTATTAGTTTTGGATATTGCACCATTGCCTCAATCCATTCATCATGTGTAAGTGTTTTTCCTTTATATTTCTCTTTAAAAACGGCTTCATTTTTTCTAACAATTTCACCAGCTTGCATCCCCAATTTGTCAATTAATACACTTAGTTCTTTTACTGTAGGTGTATTTACAAGGTATTCAACAATTTCAACATCCGAGTTACTATCGTTAATCAAACTCAACGTTTCTCGACTTTTTCTGCACCGTGGGTTATGATATATAGTCAGCATAATATGTCACTATTTTTTTTTGAAGTTCTTTCTTTTATAAGTTGGACGTTTACCTCTACCTTCTTTATTATTAAATTTTGTAGTATCATATATAGGTCCTTCACCTATCGAATCAGGCAATTTCCCTTTTGGGATTGACTTTTCCAGAAATTTCTCGATATCATAGAATTTATATTGATCTTCATTATTCACAAAAGTAAAAGCTATTCCCTTTGTATCTGCCCTAGCTGTACGACCAATTCTATGGATATAATCTTCAACATCGGATGGCACTTCATAATTTATCACTAAACCAACTCCTTCAATATCAATTCCTCTAGCCATTACATCTGTAGCAACAATAACTTGGAGTTCTCGGTTTTTAAACAGTCTCAGTACCTCTTGTCTTTCGCTTTGCTCCAAATCTGAATGAATAGCACCAACATTCATCTTTAACTTTTTCAATTCCTTATACAGCTTTTTGACATTATCTTTAGTAGAACTAAAAATAATGGAGCTATCAATATTTTTGGATGATAACAAGTGTGTAAGTAAAGAAATTTTCTGTTCATTATACACCATGAAAGCAGCTTGAAATACCCCTTCTGCAGGTTTTGAAATTGCAATGCTTACTTCTTCTGGTTCATTTAATATCTTTTTGGCAAGCTGTCTTATTTTTGTAGGCATAGTAGCCGAAAACATTAAAGTTTGCCGATTTTTAGGCATACTATTAATTATTTTCATAATATCTTCCATAAACCCCATATCAAGCATTCGATCTGCTTCATCTAAAATAAGGTGATCAAGGCTAGAGAAATCCACGTACCCTAAATTTAAATGAGAAATAAAACGACCTGGAGTAACAATTATAATATCAGCTCCTTCAAGTAATGCTTTTTTTTCTACTTCAAAACTCATTCCATCTCCACCACCATATATTGCTAGAGAACTCACATTAGCAAAATAAGACATGCCCTCAAGCTGCTGATCAATTTGAATAGCCAATTCACGCGTTGGTGTAATAACTAATGCTTTTATCTTATGTTCGTCATTACCTTTAGCTATTATTTGAGAAATAACGGGTAATAGAAAAGCTGCTGTTTTTCCTGTTCCTGTCTGGGCACAAGCAATTAAATCTTTTCCTTGAAGTGTTATTGGTATAGATTTTTCTTGTATTGGCGTAGGCTTGTCATATCCCATAGCATCAATACTCTCAAAAACAGGTTCTTCTAGTTTAAAATCTCTAAAATTCAATACCTTTTAGTTTTTTTTATTCTCATAAATAGATGTTTTCTATTACATTAATAAATTGTTGTTATAAGTTAAACTGTATCAGGAAATGCTTTCTTTACAGCTTCCACTAATTCTTTATCATTTACAAATTCAGTTAAATCATATCGTGCCCCGATATACCCCTCAATGGCACCATCACGACCTTTAACTGGCATAATGGTAGCATCCACCCAATAGAAATCACCATCTTTACATCTATTTTTTACATACCCTTTCCAAATATCACCTCTTTGAATAGTATCCCACAGATTTTTAAAAGCAGCTTTTGTCATGTCAGGATGACGCACAATATTGTGAGATTTGCCCAAAAGTTCCTCTCTTGAATATTTTGCTATTTCACAAAATTTATCATTAACATATGTGATAATTCCTTTTTTGTCTGTCTTAGAAACAATCATTCTTGTTTCATTCATTACCAACGACTGACTCTTATACTCTCCGGTAGAACGTTCTACCTCTTCCTGTGTAGCTTGCAACTCTTCCATATTTTGACGCATCTCTTCTTCTTGAGCACGCATCTCTTCTGTCATTTGTTGAGACTCTTCTAATAAACTTTGCGTTTTAGCGTTCACACGTACGGTAGAAATAGTAGAAGCTATACTTTCAGCTATTTTTTCTACAAATTCTATTTCATGGACCTTAAATTCGGTGAAAGATGCCATCTCAACTACGCCATGTATTTCATCATTTACTTTTAATGGCATAATTAGAATACTTGTAGGGTTTGCATCTCCTAAACCAGAAGTTATATTTACATACCCATCTGGCACATCAGTAATATAGACTTTATCCATTTCCTGCCAGCATTGCCCTACCAACCCATCACCTTTATAAATTTTTTGATCTAAATATTTTTTCTTATCCCATGCATAACATGAAAGCAATTCCATAAATGGCTCATCATCATCACTGCTATTTATTACAAATAGCCCCGCCTGATTTGCATTAAGGTATTTAATTAAATTGCGAATAATATCATCCGCAAGTTTATCTATATCACTATTATTACTACGAAGTATTTCTCCAAACAGAGCTTGCCCTTCAGTAGCCCAGCTTCTCTTCTTATCTTCTTCTGCAACGTTTCTCAAGTTACTGCGCATCTCTATTAATGCATTACCCAGCACATCGTTATCACTCAGAGGTTTATATTCTGACTCATAATTACCATTACCAATATTTTCAGCAAAAACTGTAGTACTCTTTAGTCCATTAATAAGATTATCCATGGCTTTCGCCATTTCACCAATTTCATCATTTTTAAAATTTTTATCTTGATCTTCTGGAAGTTCTCCTAAACCCATTTTTACAACCATTTCTTTAATGAAGTTTATAGGGTTTGTAATAGATATACTCATAAAATAAGCCATGGTCAAACCAAATACAACAATAATAATCCCAGCAATTATTGTGGTAGTTTTCATACTTGCACCAACCTTAATCTGATCCTGATCAGCAGAAGTAGTGATTCTATCTTGAATAGACTCAGCAATTGCAAGTTGTTCATTCATAAAAGTTGTTAAAGGTAAAATTTCAGTAGTAACAGCATCTTCAGCCATCAACTTAGTAAAAGGATCCTCATAATCTTCAAAATCCACTAGCTGTTCCATTATCCCTTGCTCTATTCCTATCATTTTATCGAAAGTGAATAAAACAGTGTCTACACTTTTGTTTAAACTACTATCCTCCCAATTTTCCTTCAACTTTGTAATGTTTTCCTTTAGTGTAGGATACTCTATTTCGATAAGATATTTTAAAGCTTCTTTATCTTCATCATTATTTCCTTGTAAGTACACCCAATTTGTGATCAACATTTTAGAACGTGTAGCTAAATGCTTTAAGTCGTAGATTGACTTAGAAGATGGGCGTTTGTTCTCAGAAGCATCCTTAACTATGAAGTTGTTTTTATCAGCATTATAAAAGCTTATAATTGCTACTATAATGAAAGCAATTACCATAAAAATAAAACCTCCAAAAATGCGGTATTTAATAGAAAGCCTTGTGTTATTCATTTCTTGTATTTATAATTTTAGAAAACTGTTCTATCAAATCAATATGGCAAATTTTACTAATTCTTTGGATATTTGTAAGCCAGCTCTCTCAATTTCTGACTGATTTAATTCGAATAATAACTTATTTTGTCTTTGAATAAAATTAATTGCGCTTCCTTTCTTTCCTAATCCTTCTTTCTCAGTAAGTATTAATGTTGAAGTACCCTTCACCTTATTTTTAATAGACTCAAAATTACCACTTTCTGCATCAGACACAAAAAGCATGTTACATTTCTCAATTTTATCAACAGAAGAATATTCTACTACTCTAATTAGCCTGTTTTCAACTTTTTTAATTGAAGCCATTTTCTGTAAATGTTGTTTTATTTCAGAATTTCCTATTATTCCGATCACAAAATCGCCTTTGGAATATGATTCTGGCCATTTTACATATTTAGTAAAACTATACATGTATAATGAATGTACTTGATAATTTTGAGCAATAGTTTTATTTATAAAAATACTTGCTATTAAGGCTAATACAAAAAGATTTTTTTTCATCACTTTTAAATATAAGTAATTAAACTGTTATCTACACTTTTCGGTTTTGGAAGGTTTAAAAAGTTAATGACTTGCAATATATTTTAAACAATTAATTATTACACTATCAATTAAATGTAAATAAATAATTTATACTAGTTTTAACGCAACCATTTTATAACTTTATTTGTTACACCTAACATGGCATCAATAAAGAAGATACTACTCAGTGCATTTTTGTTAGTATGCATCACATCTTGTGCTCAGCAAACATCAAACCAAAAAGAAATGGAAGACAAAATATCCAAGTCTGATGAACAGTGGAAACATAAACTCACAGAAGAGGAATATCAGGTTTTAAGAAAAAAAGGTACTGAACGAGCTTTTACAGGTGAATTCTGGAATCATCACGAAAAAGGCATCTATATATGTGCTGGCTGCCAACTTGAACTATTTAGTTCCGAAACGAAATTTGAATCAGGTAGTGGTTGGCCAAGTTTTTATGATGCTATCAGTAAAGATAATGTTAAAATAAAAAAAGATGTTAGTTTTGGTATGGTGAGAGAAGAGCTAGTATGTAGTAAATGTGAAGGTCATCTAGGGCATGTATTTCCAGATGGGCCAAAACCTACAGGATTACGATATTGTATTAATTCAGTATCGCTTGATTTTAAAAAGTTATAGAAACATTACTAATGATTAAGTGAATATTCTTTCGCTTTTTTTATTTTCGTGTTTCATACTAATGACATTGATTTGAAATACGATATTGTAATTATAGGTGGTGGCATAGTTGGTTTAGCTACAGCATTAACATTAAGAAAAAAAAATCCTAATTATAGTCTTCTTCTACTCGAAAAGGAAGATAAAATAGCCAAGCATCAAACTGGTAATAATAGTGGTGTTATTCACTCTGGGCTTTATTATAAACCTGGTAGCTTAAAAGCTAAAAATTGCATAAACGGCTATCATAAACTTGTTGATTTTTGCGACACTAATGATATCCCTTATGACCTATGTGGAAAAGTAGTTGTAGCAACTTCCAAAAATGAAATTCCTCTAATGAATAATCTCTTTGAGCGAGGTAAACAAAATGGACTTAAGAACCTGACCATCCTTAATAAAGAAGAAATTAAGGAGTATGAACCTCATGTTGAGGGCATAGGAGGAATTCACGTTCCCCAGACTGGAATTGTTGATTATGTTAAAGTTAGCGAAAAATATGCAGAACTAATTCAGTCTCTAGATGGTGAAATTAAGTTAAATGAAAAAGTAAAGGATATTCATCAACAAGGTACTACTAATATAATAAGAACTAATACTAGTGAGTATGAATCTGATTTAGTAATTAATTGCGCAGGTCTTTATTCTGATAAAATTGCACGTTTAACAGAGAAAAAATTAAATGTAAAAATCATTCCTTTCAGAGGCGAATATTATAAGCTTACCAAGGTAAAGGAATCTCTTGTCAAAAACTTAATTTACCCTGTCCCCGATCCAAATTTTCCGTTTTTAGGAGTACATTTTACTCGTATGATGAAGGGAGGAGTGGAAGCAGGTCCTAATGCGGTATTGGCATTTAGCAGAGAAGGATATAAAAAATCAAATGTCAATATTTTAGAATTAATAGAATCATTGGCTTGGCCTGGTTTTCAAAAAGTAGCTTTTAAATACTGGAAAACTGGAATGGGTGAAATGTATCGCTCGTTCTCAAAATCTGCATTTACAAAAGCCCTGCAAAAACTAATTCCAGAAATTACAGAAGCAGACCTCACTGAAGGTGGAGCAGGTGTTAGAGCTCAGGCATGTGATAAAAACGGAGGGTTAATCGATGATTTCTTGATTTTTGAAGATAATAAAACTATTAATGTGTGTAATGCACCTTCACCAGCTGCAACCTCCTCTCTTTCAATAGGAGAAACAGTTGCTGAAATGGCTTTGAGTAAATTAAAATGAACAAAGAAGAACTTACACGATATAGCCGTCATATAACATTGCCCGAAATGGGTGTTTCTGGACAACAGAAATTAAAAGAAGGAAAAGTACTGGTTGTTGGAGCAGGAGGGCTAGGTGCTCCACTACTTCTTTATTTATCTGCCGCTGGGATAGGTGAAATTGGTATAATTGATGACGATATAGTAGAAGATTCGAACCTTCAGCGTCAAGTTCTATTCACAACCGATGATATAGGAAAACCAAAAGCTATTACTGCAAAAAAAAGAATTGAACTACTAAACCCATATATTAAGGTCACGTCATTTAATGAAAGGTTAACAACTAGCAATGCTCTTGAAATCATAAAAAAATATGATGTTGTAGCTGATGGCACAGATAATTTTGCCACTCGATATTTAGTGAATG
Source organism: Cyclobacteriaceae bacterium (assembly GCA_029882685.1). Classification (GTDB taxonomy): domain Bacteria; phylum Bacteroidota; class Bacteroidia; order Cytophagales; family Cyclobacteriaceae; genus JAOUKH01. The sequence continues at coordinate 30,449 of JAOUKH010000004.1, read as the reverse complement.
ATGCATGCGTATTACTCAATAAGATAAATGTTTATGCATCTATTTTTCGTTTTGAAGGTCAGGTTTCTGTATTTAATTATCCACAAGAAGATTCACCAAATTATAGGGATCTTTTTCCTGCTCCTCCACCCCCAGGGCTAGTTCCAAATTGTGCAGAAGGTGGTGTGTTAGGAGTTCTACCAGGTATCATTGGAAGTATTCAGGCTAATGAAGTAATTAAATTAATTGCACAAATTGGTAAACCATTGGTAGGTCGTATGTTTATATTTGACACTCTACTTTTTGAAAGCAGAATTATTAAATTTAGTATACCAAAAAACAGAACGTTAATTAATGGACTTATCGATTATGAAGAATTTTGTAATATTGGTAATTCAGAAAATTCTACTACAAAAATGAAAGAAGTTACCGTTCATGAATTGAAATCAATGTTTGATAACAATCAAGATTTTCAATTGATTGATGTGCGAAAAGAGCATGAATACCAAATTGCTAATATTAATGGAGAACTTATCCCAATGGAAGAAATTTTCAGTCAAGTAGAAAAGATAAAAACTAATAAAAAAGTAGTGGTACATTGCTTAAGTGGTGTAAGAAGTGCTAATGTGATTTTAAAACTAGAAGAAGAGTTTGGTTTCGATAATTTATATAATCTGAAAGGTGGAATTTTGGCATGGTCGGATGAAATAGATGCTTCTATACCTAAATATTAATTACGAATAAAACCGTATCATCAAATGGGTAAAATTAAAAAAATACTTATTGCTAATAGAGGAGAAATAACTTTACGAGTAATACGAACTGCCAAGGAAATGGGGATCAAAACCGTTGCTATTTATAGTGAAGCTGATCGTAATGCCTTACATGTGAAATTTGCTGATGAAGCAGTATGCATTGGCCCTCCCCCTTCATCCGAATCTTATCTACTTGGTGATAAAATAATAAAAATATGTAAACAGCTAAATGTTGATGCCATACACCCAGGCTATGGATTTTTATCTGAAAATGCTGAATTTTCAAAAAATGTTACAGAAGCTGGGTTAATTTTTATTGGTCCATCTCCCGAAGCTATAGAAGTTATGGGTAGTAAATTAGCTGCCAAAGCTGCTGTATCAAAGTACGATATTCCTATGGTACCTGGTACAGACAAAGCTATTACTGATATTTCTGAGGCTAAGAAATTAGCAAAAGAAATAGGTTACCCCATACTAATTAAAGCAAGCGCTGGTGGTGGTGGAAAAGGAATGAGAATAGTAGAGAGCGACAATGACTTTGAAGATCAGATGAATAGAGCAATTAGTGAAGCTCAATCTGCATTTGGTGATGGATCAGTTTTTATTGAAAAGTATATTACATCTCCCAAACATATAGAATTTCAAATTATTGGTGATCAGCATGGCAATATTGTTCATCTTTATGACAGAGAATGCTCCATACAAAGAAGACATCAAAAAGTAATAGAAGAGGCACCATCACCTATTCTTACAGACAAAATTCGCAAAGAAATGGGGGAAGCTGCCGTTGATGTAGCTAAATCATGTGACTATTTTGGTGCAGGAACGGTTGAATTTATCATGGATGAAAATCTCAATTTCTTTTTTCTAGAAATGAATACCCGCTTGCAAGTAGAGCATCCTGTAACTGAAGAAATAACAGGAATAGATTTAGTCAGACAACAAATTAAAATAGCAGAAGGAGAAAAATTAGAATTTCAACAGGAGGATATAAAAATGAGAGGTCATTCAATAGAGTGTCGTGTTTACGCTGAAGACCCTGCCAACAACTTTCTTCCAGACATTGGTACTCTTAAAACATATATTCTACCTCAGGGCCCTGGAGTAAGAGTTGATAATGGTTTTGAAGAAGGAATGAATATTCCTATATACTATGACCCTATGATTGCTAAATTAGTGTCGTATGCTGAAAATCGTGAACTAGCTATTAATAGAATGATTCGAGCTATTGAAGAATATACCATTACTGGTATTCAAACAACACTCCCTTTCTGTAAATATGCACTAAATCATGAAGAGTTTAGAAGTGGTAAATTTGATACTAATTTTGTTAAAAATCATTTCTCTCCAGAAAAACTAAACTCCCCAATAAATAAAAATATGGAAAACCTTGCTTCTATATTAGCTGTTAAATTTGTGTCTGACACAAAACATAAAACAACTTCTAATAATACGACCAACGTAAAAAGCAGGTCTACAAATAAATGGAAAAGTAGACGATACTAAAACATGGCAGAAATCCTTCCCTTAAAAGCGTGGTTATACAATGATGAATTAAAGAAAAACATTGAATCACTTACCTCTCCCCTTTTTGATGTGGTTTCGGAGAAGCAACGCAAAAAACTGTACAAAAATGATTTAAATAGTATTCATCTATCCGTTCCTGTTGGTAATAATCCATCAGAAAAGGCACTAAAAACGCTTACACAGTGGAAAAATAACAACACCATTGTACAAGACACTGCTCCTGGAATATATGTGTATTATCAATATTTCACGCTTCATGGAAATAATACTGAAATTTGCAGAAAAGGATTTATATGTAATATTAAGGCATATGATTGGTCGGAAAAAGTAATATTAAGGCATGAAAACACAATGCCAAAATCTGTAAATGACCGCATTGATTTATTAAACAAAACACAACTCAATGTAAGCCCAACTCATGGGCTTTATACGGATCCTAATTATATACTGGAAAGCTATATGGATGAGGCTATAAAAACACCAATATTTGAGACCGAGGATTATCAGGGAGTAAGAGATGTAATGGCAGTAATTAATGACCCATCTGTAGTTCAAAAATTTATCCAGCTTATAGAAGATAAAAAAATTATTCTAGCTGATGGACATCACAGGTATGAAGGATCATTAGAATATAGAAAATCTCAAAAAGCTAAAAATCCAAACCATACTGGGAATGAAGGTTACAACTATCACATGATGTACCTTACTAATACTGAAACTGATAACCTGAGAGTATTGCCTACACACCGAATGATAAATGGTTTATCTAAATTTAATGAGGATCAAATTATCAAGTCACTCAGTAAATATTTTATAATAAAGGAAATAGAAGATGCCTTTTTAATAAATGAAATCATATTGGGTAAAAAGTGGGCTTTCGGACTTCTATTTAAGAACAGTAGTTACAAATTACGCCTTAAACCTGAGGTACACTCACAGTTAAGTTGGCCCTTTTCTGACGAAATTAAACAACTGGACTTAACAGTAATGCACTATTTTATTATCGAAAAAGTGTTAAATATTTTAGGGAAGGAACAACGGTATTCTGAAAATATTTTGTTTGATCGTAGCTTTGCTGACTGCCTTACAAAAGTGATTCAAAATGATGTTCAATTAGCAATTATTACTAATGGCATTTCAATGGAAGATATTAAAAAAGTGTGCCATAGTGGTTATACAATGCCACAAAAATCAACCTATTTTTATCCTAAGGTAATTTGTGGTTTTTTGTTTAGTTCAATAAAAAAGGGTGAATTTTACCCATCACTTAATTCGTAAATATTACATTTCTCATATACAAACAGCTATTATTAGTTATAAAATTTGCAATAATAGGTGGATGAATATGACCTAATACGTACTTTTGTACGTTACATTAATAAAAGGAGTTTTCATGAATTCAGAAACAATAGCAGATAACGATTTAGTCCAAGAAATACTTCAATTAAAAGCTGATAAAAATGCTGTTATTTTGGCACATTACTATCAAATTCCTGAGATACAGGATGTAGCTGACTACGTGGGTGATAGTTTGGGGCTTTCTCAAGAAGCTGCTAAAACAGATGCAGATATCATCGTATTTGCGGGTGTTCATTTTATGGCAGAAACTGCTAAAATCATTAATCCCAATAAAAAAGTGCTTTTACCTGATTTAGATGCAGGCTGTTCCTTAGCTGAATCAGCTCCAACCGAAGCATTCGAAAACTTCATAAAACAGTATCCCAATCATAAAGTAATTACTTACATTAACTGTTCGGCAGAAGTAAAAGCACTTAGTGATATCACCTGCACATCTTCTAATGCAATAAAAGTGGTAAACTCTTACCCAAAAGATCAGCCTATAATTTTTGCTCCTGATAAAAACTTAGGTAAATATGTTGCCAAACAAACTGGTCGTGATTTAGTGCTGTGGGATGGTGCCTGTGTGGTACACGAAGCTTTTTCGATGGAAAAACTATTGTCAATTTACAAAGAACACCCTAAAGCTGAAATTGTAGCTCATCCCGAATCTGAAAGTCATATTTTAAAAATAGCACACTATATTGGCTCTACATCCCAAATGTTAGATTACATAAATAATAGTAGTAAGTCGACTTTTATTATAGCCACCGAAGCAGGTATTTTACATCAAATACAACAACAAGTAGGTAATAAAACATTAATTCCTGCTCCTTCCAAAGAGGATAATACTTGTTCATGCAGTGAATGTATCTACATGAAAATGAATACCATGCAAAAACTTAGGGATTGTTTGAAATTTGGATACCCTGAAGTGGATGTCCCTGAAAAAATTAGAATAAAAGCAAAATTACCTATTGAGCGAATGTTGGCATTATCAAAAAAATAATATGATTCATACCGATTTTCTGATTATAGGATCAGGTATTGCTGGACTTTCATATGCCATAAAAGTAGCAGAAGATGCTCCCCACCATGACATTTTGGTTGTAACTAAGAATGACTTAAATGAATCTAATACTAAATACGCTCAAGGAGGTATTGCAGTAGTTACAGATTACTCAAAGGACTCCGCACAACAACATATCAAAGATACTCTCATTGCAGGAGATGGCATATGTGATCAAGAAGTAGTAGAAATGGTGGTAAACGAAGGGCCAGAGCGATTAAAGGAACTTATTAGCTGGGGTGCTCAATTCGATAGAAATAGCGATGGAGGTTTTTCTCTAGAGAATGAAGGTGGTCATACAAAACATCGTGTTGTACATCACAAAGACATGACGGGGCGTGAAATAATGAGAGCTTTAAGAGCTACAGCCATTCAAATGTCAAATATCAAAATACTTTCTTTCCATACTGCTATAGACCTACTCACTTCAAAAAGTAAATCATCTTCTTGTCATGGAGCCGTTATTCTAGACAATTTAAAAGGAGAAATAAAACACATAATAGCAAAGAACACAATTCTAGCATCAGGAGGTGCTGGGCAAGTGTATACATTTACTACTAATCCAGATATTGCCACTGGAGATGGCATTGCTATGGCTAAAAGAGCTGGAGCAAAAATAGAAGAGATGGAGTTTATTCAATTTCATCCGACTGCTTTATATTATCCTGATAAAAAACCTGTTTTCTTAATTTCTGAAGCAGTACGTGGTTTTGGGGCTATTCTTAGAAATAAAGAAGGAGAAGCCTTTATGTACAGGTATGATGAAAGAAAGGAATTAGCTTCAAGAGATATTGTTGCAAGAGCCATACACTCCGAACTAAAAAAAAACAACTCTAGTCATGTTTATCTGGATTGCACACACTTAGATAACGAGAAGTTTAAGCATCACTTTCCAAGTATTCATGAAAAATGTATGACTATCGGGATTAATCCTGCTATTAATATGATTCCAGTAGCACCAGCAGCTCACTATGTTTGTGGAGGTATTAAAGTAAATAAGGATGGACTTTCAAGTATTTCAAACTTATATGCCATAGGAGAATGCTCTAGAACGGGGCTACATGGTGCTAATAGGCTAGCTTCAAACTCTTTATTAGAAGCAGTAGTCTATGCACATCGCACCTACCAGCATACTATGCTAACAGTTAATGATTCTAATAAGCAAGAAATTCAATTCGATTTACCTAATTACGAAGTTGTAAAACTCAATAATGAATTCATCCAATCATTACAGAGACAACTACAAGAAATTATGAGTCATTCAGTAGGTATTGTTAGAACTACCAAGGGTCTTACTAAGGCGCAAGAAGAAATAACTACTTTAGAGCAAAAATTCAATAATCAAGTTAATTTAAAGTTTACTTCTACAGAACTTATTACCATACGGAACTTATTCACTATAGCTCATTTAATAATAAAACATTCATTAGATAGAAAAATAAACAAAGGAGGCTACTATAATGTCGATATATCTTGATTTCAACCCTCCTTTGGTGTTAGCATCAAAGAGTCCCAGAAGACAACAACTTCTTCGAGAATTGGGATTTAATTTTACTATAAAAGCGAAAGATACAGACGAATCTTACCCAGAAAACCTATCTCCTGAAGATGTCCCTTCTTTTTTAGCCATCAAAAAAGCAAAAGCATTATTAAATGAGGTGGAAGATGAAATTATCATCGCATCCGATACTATAGTAGTATTAGAAAAAACGATATTAGGAAAACCAAAAGATTATGATCATGCCTATGAAATGATCTCAAACCTTTCAGGAAAAACGCATCAAGTAATTACCGGAGTATGTTTACTGAATAAAACCAAGCAAGTTGTTTTCAGTGATACAACTCAAGTGAAACTAAAAAATCTCAGCAAAGAAGAAATTGACTATTACATAAAAAGGTGTAAACCGTTTGACAAAGCTGGGGCATATGGCATACAAGAATGGTTAGGAATGGCAGCTATTGAGCGTATTGAAGGCTCATACTTCAATGTAATGGGTCTTCCTACTCACAAGCTATATACTGAATTATTAAAGTTCAATCAATGAAGGTGATGTATTGATGGTTGGTGGAATTTTGAAAAAATTAAGTAATTATTGAGATCATTCTATTTACATCAATTTTATTAGCACATTTAAAATGACCTTCTGGACAAGCTCTATGTCCATGTAAACCGCAAGGGCGACAATCTAAATCATCTTTAACCTCAATAACATGTGATATGTCTGATAGAGGACCAAAACCAAAATTTGGAACAGTAGAACAATAAATAGCACAAACTGGAGCATTCATAGCCGATGCCAAGTGCATTGGTGCAGAATCATTAACATAATTCATAATGCTGTCCTTCATAAGTGCAGCTGAAGTTAATAAGCTCAACTTTCCAGCTAGGTTCTTAATTAGTTTATGAGAAGCATCATTAATAATATTTTCACATGCTTGTGCATCAGAAGGTGCTCCCAATAAATATATTTGAATATTTTCATCTACAAGATTTATAAACTCCACCCATCTTGACATTGGAAACTGTTTTGTAAACCATACCGAAGTTGGGGCTATACATATATAGGGTATTGACTTGTATATTTTTACTTTTTCAAAATCATTAACTAATGGATACAATTTAGGGTTTTGTGCTATAGCATCAGTTAGTTTTTGTATCAATAGTTGATTTCGCTCAATTTCATGTTTATAGTTTAGTTTGTCAGTACCTATTTCGTGCTTAACCTTCATGTTAAACAAAAACGAAAGAGGGTTTTTATTATACCCAATTTTATGTTTTGCCCCTGATAATACCGTGATTAAACCAGTCGTGAAAAAACGTTGCGCATTAATTACATAATTGTACTTTTTACCCCTGATTTTTCGAATCAGTCGAAAAAGGTTTGTGTACTTTGTTTTGTTTTTATCAAACACCAAACATTCTCCAATATGCGGATGTTCTTTTAACAATGACTCATTTCCTTTTCTCACTAAAAAATCTATAACTGCATTCGGGTGATGCAGTTTCAATTTTTCAATAAGCGATGTCGCTAAAATCACATCACCAATAAACGCTGTTTGAATGATTAATAATTTCAATTATAGAATAGGTTAAATTATTGTTAAATATACAAATGTCATTAATAAGCGTATGTGAAACACATGGATTAGTTTTAATAATTTTGATTTTTTATTTAACCATAAAGTTATATTTTAGCATAATTTTACATAAAAAACAACTTAACCAACTACCATGAAAAAAATCTTAAAACTTTATTTTATTATTTTGAGCATGACTGTTATTATTAACGCAAATGCTCAAGTGACTACTGCTTCTATCAGTGGTCAAATAACTGACTCCAAAGGAGAATCTCTCCCAGGGGCGAACGTTGTAGCAATGCATGTACCCACAGGTACTCAGTATGGCACTACTACAAGACCTGATGGACGATTTAATCTTCCCAATCTCAAAGTTGGAGGGCCGTATTCTATTTCTGTTACCTATGTAGGTTATAGTGACCATAAACAAGATGGAATTACTCTTTCATTAGGTCAAAATTTCAAATACAACTTAGAAATGATTGAAGATATTACCCAACTGTCCGAAGTAATAATTACAGGCGAAGATGATGTTTTCGGAAAAGATCGTACAGGTTCGGCATCAAGTTACTCAAATGAAGAAATACAAAAAATGCCAACTATCTCTCGTTCAGCACAAGATATTTATAGATTGAATCCTACATCTGATGGAAATTCTTTCGCTGGTAGAAACGATCAATTTAATAACTTCTCATTAGATGGCTCTATTTTTAATAATCCTTTTGGATTAGATGCCGCTACACCTGGTGGACAGACGGATGCACAACCAATTTCATTAGATGCTATCGAGCAAATACAAGTATCTATTGCTCCTTTCGATGTATCACAATCTGGATTTACTGGAGCTTCTATAAATGCGGTTACCAAAAGTGGTACAAATAAATTGAGTGGTACTGTATTTGGATTTTATCGTAATCAGAATTTTGCAGGTTCGAAAATTAGTGGAGAAGATGCGATTGTTGCAGATTTATCACAAACACAAGCAGGATTTAGTATCGGAGGTCCTATTATTAAAGATAAACTTTTCTTTTTCGCTAACATGGAAGTGGATAGAAGATCAGATTTAGGGTCTAGTTTTGTTGCTAATCGAGGTACAGGAGCTCAAAACGAATCTAGAGTATTGGCTACTGATTTGGAAAGGGTGAGTTTTTTACTTGACTCTGCTTACAACTACCAAACAGGTGATTACGAAGGTTTTTTACATAAAACAAGTAACCAAAAAGGTATTGTAAAACTAGACTGGAATATTAACAAGAGTCATACTTTAACTGCTACATATAATTTTTTAGATGCAACCAAACAAAAACCTGCACATCCTAATGCGATAGGCAGAAGAGGCCCTGATGCCACTACTCTCCAATTTCAAAATTCTGGATATGCTATCAATAATGTTATCCATTCTGGATTAGTAGAATTACGTTCAATATTTGGTAATAAGGCTTCTAATAAATTTCAAGCTGGTTTTACTCAATTCAAAGACACAAGAGACCCTTTTAGTGACCCTTTTCCAGTAATTAATATTGCAGAAGGAGGAGTAAGATACATCGTGGCTGGTCACGAACCATTTTCAGTAAATAATAAACTTGACCAAAAAGTTATTCAAATTTCAAATAACTTCGATTTATACTTTGGAGATCATACACTTACATTAGGAACATCTTTTGAGAAATTCTCTTTTGATAATTCCTTTAACCTTGTTTCCTATGGGTTTAATGTATTCTGGGATTTTCCATCTGTAGCAGCATTTGATGGTGCTGTTACTTCAGGTGGATTTCAAACTGATGTAGACAATGCTAGAGCAGCATATACTACTAATGAAGCCAATGACAGTTGGGCATTAGCTGAAACAAATCTAGGTCAATGGGCACTTTACATTCAAGATAAATGGGAAGCTACAGATAATTTAACAGTAACATTAGGTCTTAGAATGGACGTTCCCCTATACTTCGATACATCTGAAAAAATACAAGAAAGTATTGATAGTAAAGGTGGATTACTTGCCGATGGTGGGACATACGACCCTTCCATTGAATATTTTGATAAAGATGGTAACTCTGTTTTATTTGATCACACCGATTTACCTACAGGAAACACATTGTTTTCTCCTCGTTTAGGTTTTAATTATGATGTAAATGGTGACCAATCCATGCAGATTAGGGGTGGTACAGGGTTATTTGCAGGTAGGCTTCCTTTTGTATGGATAGGTAATCAGGTAGCTAACCCAGATTTTTTCTACTACACAATGACAGATCCTAATTTCAAATTTCCTCAAGTATGGAGAACGAACATTGGTTGGGATCAAAAATTCGGTGAAGGGTGGACTGCAACTGTGGATTTATCTTACACAAAAGACATAAACGGTATGATGGTTAGAAATTATGGACTAAAACTTCCTACAGGAACATTAAATGGTGGAAGCGATACTAGACCTATTTACAATTCTGCTACTGATAGAACTTTAGTTTTTGGTGGTCCTTCAAACGCTTACGTATTCACTAATACCAACGTAGGAAGAACAATAAATACAACATTCGAATTAAAAAGAAATTGGAGTAATGGGTTATATACCAGTCTTTCTTATAACTATTTAGACAGTAAAGATGCGAGTTCCATTGAAGCAGAAATTTCAGGAGATGCTTACGATCGTAATCCATCGATGGGTCACACTAACGAGGCGCAATTAGCTCCATCAATTTATGGAAATAAGCATCGTATAGTAGGTAATACTTACAAAACCTTTAAATACGGTGGGGATAAGTGGGCAACTACTTTCTCTCTATTTTTCGAATATGCTCAAGGAGGTAGGTTTAGTTATACCTATTCAGGGGATATAAACAATGATGGGTCTCCATTAAACGATTTAATTTATATCCCTACCCAAGCTGAGATATCGGGAATGAGTTTTGACACCGGAAGTGGTTTAACTGAACAAGAGCAGCGTACTGCCTTAGAAGCTTTTATTACGCAAGATGAGTACTTAAGTGAAAACAGAGGTGATTATGCAGAAAAATATGCAGCACTTAGCCCTTGGTATTCTAGATGGGATTTCAGATTGCTACAAGATTACAATTTGAGCAATGGAAACAAAGTACAGCTAAGTATAGATGTCTTAAATATTGGCAACTTAATAAGTTCAAATTGGGGTGTTCGTCAATTTCCAACAAATACACAGCCTATTGGGGTTTCTGTTGATGGAACTAATACACCAACATATAGCTTTGATCCTAACCAAGTTGAAACGTTCACTAACGATACTGGGTTAATTTCTAGATGGCAAATGCAATTTGGATTGAGATACACATTCTAATTTTCACTAAATTAGACAACCACTATAAAAAAGCCATTACAAAATTAATGTAATGGCTTTTTTTATTTAAGTTTTTTTATTCAAAGTTCTACTTCAATTTCCCTATTTTCGATACTATAAATACTACATTATGCATATCGCTATTTGCGGAAATATAGGTTCAGGAAAAACAACATTAGCTCAAATGTTAGCTAAACATTACAATTGGGAAGCAGAATTTGAATCAGTAGAAGATAATCCTTACTTGGCCGATTTTTATGAAGATATGCTTCGTTGGTCTTTCCACTTGCAAGTATATTTTTTAAATAGCAGATTTAACCAAATTAAAAATATTAGAGCAAGCAAAAAAACAACGATTCAAGATCGCACTATTTATGAGGATGCCTATATTTTTGCTGCTAATCTATATAAATCAAAATTTATTAATGATCGAGATTATTCGAGTTATTTAAGTTTGTTTCACTCCATGCTTCAACATGTAGAAGCTCCTGATTTATTAATTTATCTCAAAGCTGATATTCCCAAATTAGTACAACAGATTCAAAAACGAGGTAGAGATTATGAAAATGCTATTCGACTTGATTATTTAACTAACTTAAACGAACACTACACCGAATGGATTAGTGATTATTCTCTTGGAAAAATCTTAATAATAGATGTAAACAACCTTGACTTTGTTAAAAATGTTGAAGATTTCTCTTCAATTGTAAATAAGGTAGATACAGAGTTATTTGGGTTGTTCAAGTGATTTCATCTATAGTAATAACACTGATATAGCTTGTGCTAAAGCCTCTAAAGCTTTATCAGGATTGTATTTTTCACCCCACCTTCTCAATAATTAAATTAGTATTGGTATAAATGCAGATATTTCCAGCAATCGTTAGGCTTTCTTTTACTATCTCTTCTGCCGACATATGAGCAGCATGTTTTTTGAGAGCCAAAGCTGCTGATTGTGCGTACATTGCTCCCGATCCAATTGCTGCAATATCGTGATCAGGCTCCAAAACATCTCCTGTACCAGACACTATTAGTACTTCATCTTTATCAGCAGTAATAAGCATCGCTTCTAATTTTCTCAAATAACGATCCATCCTCCAGTCCTTAGCCAATTCGATAGCAGCACGTTTCATATTACCACCATAAGAGTTTAGCTTTTCATCAAATCTCTCTAATAATGTAAAAGCATCTGCTGTAGAGCCTGCAAAACCAGTAACAATTTTTCCATCTTGTAACTTTCTTATTTTCTTAACATTACTCTTTGCTACATAATTTCCCATAGTTGCTTGTCCGTCTGCTCCAATAGCTACTTCTCCATTATGATTTATAGCAAGTACTGTGGTTGATCTTATTTTAGTCATAATATAAAATTTATATAGTCTGAATGTTATAGTCAATTTTCATGCCCTTGACAAATTGGCATAAAAACAAAAAAGGTATTGAGTAGAAAACTCAATACCTTTTTATAAATTAGGTTCACTCTACAAAAGGATTCTAACAGGGTCTTCTAACAGACCTTTTAGCGTGTGCAAAAATGCTGCTCCTACTGCTCCGTCCACAGCACGGTGATCGCATGAAAGCGTTACTTTCATCACATTTCCTGGCACAAGTTGTCCATTTTTCACTATTGCCGTTTGTTTAATCCCTCCTACTGCTAGTATACAAGCATCAGGTGGATTAACAATAGCCGTAAACTCTTCAATACCATACATTCCTAAATTAGAAATAGTAAATGTATTTCCTTCCCAATCGGCTGGTTGTAATTTTTTATCAGCTGCATTTTTAGCTAAAGCTTTTACTTCCGAAGATATAGCACTCAGTGACTTATTGTCAGCAAAACGAACAACAGGTACTAATAGCCCTTCATCAACCGCAACTGCCACACCAATATGTATGTGATGATTTTTTCTTAAAGTATCTCCTTGCCACGATACATTTACGTCTGGATGTTTACGAAGTGCCGCTGCTGTAGCCTTTATCACAAAATCGTTGAATGAAATTTTATCAGGAGAAATTTCATTAATATTTTTTCTAGCCTCCATGGTCTTATCCATGTTTATTTCCATAGTTAAATAGAAATGTGGCGCAGTAAATTTACTTTCAGACAATCGCTTGGCAATAACCTTACGCATTTGCGATAAAGGAACTTCCTCAAAACTTTCTTGCCCTACGGCTTGTGGAGTAGATATAGTTGAAGGAGCTACTTGAGCTGGAACAAAATGTTCTACATCTCTCTTTACTACTCGACCATTTTCACCTGACCCTTGAATTTGAGTTATATCTACACCTTTATCCAAAGCTAACTTTTTAGCTAACGGTGACGCTTTCACACGACCATTGCTAGACTCTATTGTTCCGGAAGATGTATTAACCAAAGGTTGAACTTCTTTTTTGGGTTGCTCAACTACTGGTTGAGAAGAGCTTACAGGAGACTCTACTGTGGCTGCTGCACCTTTTGATGCTTCTGCCTTTAACAATAGTTCATAATCTGCTCCTTTTTCACCTACAATTGCCAATACACCATCAACTTCAACTGATTCTCCATCTTTTGGACCAACATACAATAAAGTACCATCTTCATAAGACTCTAACTCCATTGTAGCTTTATCTGTTTCAACTTCAGCTAAAATATCTCCCGACTTCACATCATCTCCTACTTTTTTTAGCCATTGAGCAATAGTACCTTCTGTCATGGTATCGCTCATTTTAGGCATGTTAATAACTGTAGCTTTAATTCCTGAAACATCAATATTTTCAACAGCTTGAGGAGCTTCTTCCTGTGTAACAGGTGTGCTGGCTACAACTTCAGGAGTAGATGCTGCACCTGATAATAAAGCCGAAATGTCTTCTCCTTTTTTACCGATAATGGCAATTAAACCATCCACAGGAACAGAAGCCTTTTCTTCTATCCCGATATGAAGAAGTGTCCCATCCTCATATGATTCTAGCTCCATTGTAGCCTTATCTGTCTCAACTTCAGCCAGTATATCGCCCGATTTCACATCATCTCCAACTTTTTTTAGCCACGCTGCAATAACACCTTCTTCCATGGTGTCGCTCATTTTGGGCATTCTGATAATTTCAGCCATATCTATCTCTAAGTATAATCTATTAATGAAAGCTCAAAAATAGGGGTAAAAATTTCGATATTCAAATAATATAAACGGCATTTTAGAAGCAGGGCAAACGCATATAACTTCTAAGTTGTTATTTCGCAAGCCTGATTCCGTTTAATAGGGAGCAGGACTGAAGAAATCATAACCATCAAGAAAATAAAACATTTGATAATGAATGTTTTAACGATTTTTAAGCCTCAAGAATCGAGAAATAAACCTCTAAATAGCAATTATTTTATAAATTAGTTTGCCCTGATTTTAGAAGCTAAGATTTCCTATCATGAATTCAAATTGTGTATCAGCAAAACTTACATCATCTTCATTATCTCTAACTATGCGAGATGAAGCATGAACTAATCGAACACCAATTTCCAAATCATATGGTAATCGTAGCACATTAAAATCCATAGTAAGCTCTACTCCGAAAGATTTATACTTTACTTCAAATAAATCATCAGTGAAAAATGAGAAATTACTTTTTATGAAATAATAATTCTCAATACTACTTTTTCCGACATCTATAAATCCATTCAGTTTAAACCTTTTTACATAGACCAATGGACCAAGAGCAATATCTGGATGCCAAATGGGTAAGACATAATTTGACCTAAAAGTGGAAGCAGTTTTATCATTATAAAAACCATGCCCTCTAGCACGAAAAATTCTATTTTGGAAAGAATATAAATTGAAATCGCTGTGTGATTTTCTTATCTGGCTGGATGCTACAAAATAAAATGAGTGATGTTTGAAAAGTCCAGGGAGAAAAAATCGTGTATTTATTGCAGTTAATGTTCCATTAAAATCTCCATAAATAGTATTATATGTATCAAGATTTAAAACAAAGCCCCATTTTGGATAAATATCACGACTACTTTGATTATAAAATGTACTGTACCTTAATTCAAAATGATTATAAACTGATTTTCCATCGTTCAAATCCGTAGAATTTAAGCGAACTATATCAACTTTAACTGTATCATATGTGTTTGTAACAGTATCCAAAACTAATGCACTACCTATTCCATCGCGAAATCTACCCAAAGTACCTAAATCACTTTGATAATTATTTATTTCACGAATACCCAATGAATTACTTAGTGTCAATTGTTGTCGAAATGCTCCAGAAGTCAAATTCAAAGGTATTCTTAATCCAGTTTCAATACTTGACTCTTCCCATTCCACTTTTAACTCTTTATTATCTGTAGAACGATCCTCTTTTCTTTTTCCTTTAATAACCTCTACATCTAGTATCGGCCATAATCCTTGATAACTTGCACGACCAACACCAAATGCAGTTTGCTCTACTGCATCATATACTACTCCAGCAGACAGTGAAGTAGTACTCATTACATCACGTGATAGTAACCCAGCTTCCAGTTCATTGATATTACTGGTAAGTAATGGGCCCCAGCTATGCAAGTTTATCAGCCCTCGTAACTTGCCATATTTCTTTACATCATATTCTGTTGTAGAAATATTTTCTAACAGATGATCTCCAGCCTCCTGCTCCACAATAGGTTGGTAGTATTCTACTTTATCTACTTTTACTTTCTCTAAAGGAATCCATGATTTTGGATCAAACGGAATGCGAACAATATCAAGCCCATTTACTGTATGATCGTTGTAATAAATTGATTTACTGTCTAACGAAACTGCCGCATTATATGCTCCATATTTGCTACTAGTTATCTGGAAATGTTTTCCAGAAACCAGTTCCATTGCATACACATTATCAATACCAGAGTATGGAGAATGGTAAAAAAGATAATCATCATGTAAAAAAGCATTTCCTGTATTTTCATGTGAAGGATGTATTAATTCCTTTTCAACACCTGTTTCATAATCTAATACTATTACTGATTTTCCCAAGCTATTGGTTTTCATTACCAATACTTGATTTTCACTAGACGACCACGTTGGTAGATTATAAAAAGTGTTTGGCTCACTGTCAAATCGTTTAATTTCACTACCATAAAATGCATCTATTACTACCACTTGATAACTACCATCTACCTTAGCATCCACCGTGAGTATTTTTGTTCCACTAGGAGATAATGCAGCACTATGAAAACGTGTTTTACTTGTTAATTTTTTATTTTTTCTAATTCCCGTGTTTAAAGTTTCTATTACTGAATAACTTTGATTTGGATATCGTGGGTTGTATCGAAACTCATTCCACACCACCTGATTGCCAGAGATAGAAAAAGAACCAGAATTATTAATTACCCCAGGTGTATGCACCACTTTTTCATTACCCTCTTTATCTATAATTACAAATTGTTGAATATTACCAATACCAGATTTCATACACAATATACTACCATCTATCATTGGCATTGGGTTGCTATAATCCGTATAAATCGTTTTCTTTCGTTTATTAATAGTTTCGAAAGAAGTGAGTTGTAAATTCTCTATCTGATCAGTCCATAAACCATCCAGTTCATCAAGCATTTCATTATAATTTTCTTTCAAGTTTTTTCCTGTTGATTTTTTTAAAGAACTTGAAAATGCAAAAGGAATTATTGGCCATTTAAACGCTCTTTCCGTTACATCACTCCATACATTGGCATCATTGGTTTTTCTTCTCACATGGGTTGTAAAATGGTAGCCTAACACATAATGATTAGGCACAAAATCTTTGTAAGAGCGTAAATATTGCTTATCATATTTATACCTTTTTCCTTCTACTAAATTAGCTCTAAACGTGCGATCAAAATTAGGCAATCTACCTCGTCCACTTTTTGTGAATGCCGTTTCTATCATTGTGGCATCACCTTCCCAAAACCATGTTGGTACAGCCAAATTAGATAGTGCAGCTTGTGTATATTGACCAAAAATAGTTTTGAAAAATTTGGTCATGCCTGTATTACTATGTGCGTATTGCACAATATGTCTATATTCATGAGATGCCAATAAATTCATCCATTCATTAGTACCCAAAAAATTGTAATTTTGTGGTGAGCTAGTAAAAAATTCAGAACGTCTTGGTCCTATAGACACAAACCCATTGGAAATCGAGTTTTGATTTTGAAGGATTACTGATATCTTTTTAGGCAAAGTACCCAATGTTTTCGCCTCTGGGGCATGAATCGTTTGTAAAGTGTTTGCCATTCGCTGAGCTTCGCTCTCATAACTGACAGGAAAAATTATTCTAAAATCTTCCGTATCAATTCTCTTCCACTTTAAACTAGGAGGGTTGGTATTGAGAACTGCCTCTTGCGAAAATGCTGTTAGTGAGATGAAAAGTAAAACAAAAGAGAGTATGATGTTTCGCATAATGTATTGCTATTGAAAACCTCGAAGATAGGGAATTATTGGAATGGTTTTGTATAGGATATAGAAAATGACAAATACGCATAAAAAAATGGAACATCCACAACCAAAAACAACGCAACCGACATAAATCATACTGTCCGTAGCAATTGAAACCTCTCTCGTTAAGTATAAATGTAAAAGTGTAATGCACCAACCAAGACCTATGTTTTTATACCGAATATTAGCCCTTGTTTAATAAAATTATCAGGTCAATAATGAAGATAGGTGAAAAGCTAATTATTAAATTCACTAATGCAATTGTATAGTTAAAACCTTGAACTTTTGCCACTCCAATAATCATAATACGTAGATAGAAAATCCAAACGAGCCATTGAAGTACGATGTTTGCTGCCAAATGTGGCAGAATTTCACCAAACAATAAAAAAATAATCTGTTCTGTTAAAATTAATAACATGGGTATTTGAGCAAGTCCTATAATAATTTTTAGTTCTGGAATGCCACTTTTACCGTTCCATATTTTACCAGTTAAAATAATTAGTCTAGGTAATAGATGTGTAAGTATCAAATAACCTAATGCAAAAGCTATAATCATCATGCCTATTGTCAAAGGTAGTCCCAATGTAATTGCATCATTTAGGATAGAAAACCATAAAGAACATAAGGTTAAAATAATTGGTAAGTATAATGTAAATCTGCTCTTACCAGTTAAGATGCTATCAATAGTTTTAGGAGTGTTAAACCAAATAGATAAATAAGGATTGTATTTCGTCATTTAGTTCTTTCAAATAAGGGCTAGCTTACGGCTATACACCATAAGACTAAAAAGCATCTTTATATTTATTTTACACCTAAATTTAACAAATTATTCCTACAACATAGTACACAAAAATACCTTTAGCACACTGTCTTGGGTTCGATTCTTAAAAAAAATATACCTAAACGGATTGTCTATGTTCTAAATAAGCAAACATAAAATTCCTTTCAATTTATCATTTAAAGGTACACTCAATGTCAAACAAGACATATATAGAACTTGGCAGTGCGAGGTCTATTTATTCCATTTTTTTGGGTCTTCTCGAGTACCTAATATAGCTAAGACTATCACTATTTCATTTTCCACAATAAAATGAATGGCGTAAGGAAAATGATCTACTAATGCTAGGCGAGTATCTTTATGCCTGACTTGATAATGAAGTGGGTTTTGAGTTATCAAACGCAATTTTTCTCCAACTTCATCTATAAAACGAACACCTAACTTTTCCTGTTTTTTCTCATACCATTGGGCTGATTCCAGTATGTCAAGCTCAGCTTCTAGCTTAACAATCAGGGTGTACTTCATAATTGGTTTCTAAGACGCAATTTCACTTCCTCCCAACTTGACCCAGATGATGGATTAGCATTGTGAGCTGCAATTCTTTCATCTAATATTTTCTTATGTGCATCACTTAACTCGTAATCTTCTTCTTTTATATCAGCCTGAACCATAGCATACATCAAATTGATTAAGCGTTCGTCCGCTAAATTTATATATTCATGAAGTAGTTCTCTAATTTGAGTTGTACTCATAATTGTAGTTTATATCTTTTGTAAAGATAACGTTTTCATTCAATTTTCAGTTTATTAGTCTTGTTGTTTATTCATCGAACAGAAGCAGTCTATCTTCATTTCTTAAAACTTCAGTGTCATTTCTTTGTAAGGACTCTGCACTGTGGATATTCTATAAACTTGACATTACTCTCACTAATGTTATTTTAACTAATAGAATTTGCATACTTTCTATTAGTGTATAATCTTGGGTTGTCTCTAACAGTTAGCCCTACTACTGAAACCTTTGCCCTAACCCAGAAACTGAGGCAACATTAAAAAATCCTACTACATCGTTTTCAATGGTAGCATTGTTGTTAGAAATATTGGTGGGCAAATTGGATAAGGGTTGAGCAAACAATTCACCAAAACCACCTGGACGATTAGTCGTGATTATTAGTTCATTTAAGAAACTAAAAGCATCTATTGAAACAGAATGTATTTCAACGTAAACAGTATCACCAGGTACATAAGGTGATAGAAACCTTCCTTCTTCGTCTTCTTCAAATGGATTGATACTTTGACGGATTGGCTGAATAAATGTAATACCATCTACATTGCTTCCTTCTGAATATCCTGCATCAAAAGCTAGACTTATTTCACTTGGTTTATTAATCGCAACACCATTTTTATTCGTCTTAATCCAATAAGCATCACCTTCACCTATTAAATCGTCCGCCCAAAATTCTGCTAAATAATAATCATCAAAAAAGGAATTACCTTTTTCAAAAGTTAAACTAATACTATCAATTTTGGGGACACCTCCCATATACGTAGAAGAACTATATTGATTTCCATTTACATCAATAGAAAGTTGAAAGGTACTCCCTACATTACCCAATTTAGGCTGCAAAACAGAAGGTGACCAACGATATCTTCCATCTTGTTGTTCTATAAAGTCATAGTTATTTCCCTCGCTATCACTAACCGTAATTACTGCCCCTGACACTTCAGGTTGTAATGAATCATCGAAATAAGGAATGGTAGTAGTCAATAATATAAATTGATCTTCTGGCTTATCGTTTAGCCATGCATCTACAACTAAAACAGGTTCGCCAATGGGAAGTTCCACATCAATTATATCATCACAAGCCGATAGAAAAATAATGGTAATGACAAATGCTATTTTATATAAAGTTTTCATCTATCTAAAATTTAAAATTGTATGAAATTGATGGAATAGCCGTTCCTATAATAGAAACTTTTGCTGCCTGAGACGGAATCGGTTCATTGAATTGATAACGACCATCAGATTGAGAAAAATAAATTGAAAAGGCATTTTTATTGGCATACAAATTATAAACACCTACAGAAAAATAATCCTCCACTTTTCTAGGCTTCCCTCGTTTAACTTTTTTACCATCAATACGAACTGATAAATCTAATCGATGGTAATTGGGAATTCGAACATTATTCCTTGAGTTATTAGAATTGTGAGGTACTAAAACACCTTGTATCACATACCTTGATGTTGGGAATGTAGTTGGTGTACCCGTTATGAATGAGAAATTTGTCGAAATAGATACTCTTTCATTCAACTCATAGAACCCAACCAACTTCAAATTATGGGTTTGATCAAACTTCGTAGGATACCAATCATCATTATTAATACCTTCCACTTTCAATTCAGTTCTACCTAAAGTATAACTAATCCACCCATTTAGTTTTCCTGCATTTTTTTTAACAAACAGTTCTATACCATAGGCTCTACCTATGCCACTTAATAAATCAGCTTCTAGCTGCTCATTTATTAAAATTTCAGCCCCATCAATATAGTCAATTTGATTTCTTGTGTATCTGGAATATACTTCAACAGACGTTTCATAATCATTATCAAAGAAATTTCGAAAATACCCTAAAGTATACTGATCGCCTAATTGAGGTTCAATATTATCCGAAGAGGCAGTCCATACATCCAAAGGATTGGAGGCTGTAGTATTAGAAATAAGATGAATATACTGTGCCATTCTATTATAACTTCCCTTAATAGAATTATTGCTGTTCGGCTGATATTTAAAAGACAATCGTGGCTCGAAATTAGAATACGAAGCAATAATTTCATTTTTATCAAAAGTCTTAAAACCTGTCACTACTTTTCTTTCTCCTTTTACAGGAGTGTCATATTGATAAGTAGTAGCAGCGCCTAGTTTTTGGAAGCTGGAAAACCGCAGACCATATTCAACAGAAAAACTATTACTTATTTTTTGATTATTACTAACATATACTGCTGATTCTAAATTGTATTTCTTGCCTAAACTTATATTGATTGCATCTCCATCACTCACAACATCTGCATTAGCTGGTTCGAACTGATAATAAATTAATGATCCTCCAAAACTAATTTCATTCGATTTGTTCAAGAAATAAGTAAAAGAGGGCTTAAAAATGTAATTAGTAACATTGGAATCCCATTTAAATGAATCATTAGCATCTTCACCAAATGCTAGCTGATAATCGTATTTGCTATACACCAATGTGAAATTTGAAAATAGTCTATCACTAAAAAGATGATTCCATCTCAAAGTAGCGGTTTTACTTCCCCAATTAAATCCTTGATTTGCATCAAACTTAAAAACATCTCTACCAAAATAACCTGAAAGATAAAGTTGATTATTATCGTTAAAATTGTAGTTTGTTTTTAGTGTTAAATCGTAAAAGTTTAATCCCGTATCTTTTAGTTCATTTAGAAAAGGTTTAGCTAAAACATCAATATAAGACCTCCTTGCTGCTACAATAAATGAGGATTTGTCTTTTACAATTGGAGCTTCAACGGCCAAACGACTAAATACTGTTCCTATTCCACCAGAGGCACTTAATTCTTTGTTATTTCCTTCTTTCATCCTTACATCCAAAAGAGAAGCAATTCGTCCTCCAAATTGTGCAGGAATGGCTCCTTTGTACAACTTAGTATCTTTTACAGCATCGGGATTAAATACCGAAAAGAAGCCAAATAAATGGGATGGATTGTAAACAGGTGCTTCATCTAGCAATACAAGGTTTTGACCAACTCCCCCACCTCTAACATTAAAGCCCGCTGCTCCCTCTCCTACAGTACTTACTCCAGGCAAAAGCTGGATACTTTTTAATACATCCACTTCTCCCATAAAGGCAGGAATTTTTTTAATGGTTTCTATGTCAAGTTTATTGGTACTCATTTCCATGCTTGATACATTCTCGTCTTCCGCTTCACCTGAAATAATCACTTCGTCAAGTTGCTGCGTTGATGGAGCTAATTCAATATCACGTTTAATATTTTTGTCTAAGGACAATTGTTCTGTTTGAGAAGAATAACCGATGTAAGAATATTCAACTTCATAATTGCCTCTTGGCAAAGTGATAGAATAAAAACCATAAACATTGCTTGTAACTCCAGTCTTTAATTTTTTAATTAAAACAGTTGCCCCTATAAGTGATTCTCCATTTTGAGCATCACGAATGTATCCACTAATAGTTAGTTTATCCTGTGCATAAACACCATTAAATACGATGAAGAACAGTAATAGTCCTATGTTTTTTTTCATATTACTTAACCAAGTCGAATGTTTCGATGATTTACAAAATGTAAATTTCAATAAAAAACAAAAATAATAATATTGATGACAGCTTTTGGATAAAATAAGAGAGTGGTTAAAATTAATGATAAAAGAAAACCTTGGGCAATGAACATGAAATTTAAGTCAAAATTAAACTACTTTGCACATTATTAATTAAGACACAATGCCCATAGTTAAATCAAATTATAAATCTCCATTCCTCTATTTCAACCATCATCTAGAAACCATTATTCCTGCATTATTTCGAATAGTCACAGATGTTTATTACGAACGTGAAAGAATATATACTCCCGATGATGATTTTCTTGATTTAGATTGGGTTAAAAACAATAATAACAAACTCGTTATTATATGCCATGGACTGGAAGGGAGTTCCGACAGACCCTATATGATGGGTATGGCTAAAATATTTGCCAACAATAGCTTTGATGTACTTACTTGGAACTTTCGTGGATGTAGTGGAGAAGTAAACTGGCAACCAAGAGCCTATCATAGTGGTGCTACTGAAGACCTTCAAGCAGTAGTACAACATGCTATAAACCAAGGGTACAATAACATTTCGCTTATCGGGTTTAGCCTTGGAGGAAATCTTGTCTTAAAATATATCGGTGAAAACGGCAATAAATTAGATAAGAGAATCAAAAAAGGTGTTGGCATATCTGTTCCCCTTCATTTACATTCTAGCTGTATCGAAATATCAAAATTTCATAATATCATGTACGAAAAACGTTTTTTACAAAATCTTAAAAAGAAGGTGAAAATAAAATCCCATATTATGCCCAATGCATTATCAACAAATGGCATTTCAAAAGTAAACACAATCATTGATTTTGACGATAAATACACAGCTCCTATACATGGATATAAAAATGCATTAGATTATTATGAACAATGTAGTTCTGTAAATTTTCTGGAATCAATTTCCATACCCACATTAATCATTAATGCAAAAAACGATTCTTTCCTATCGAAAGAATGCTATCCAATAGAAATAGCTAAAACACACCAATATGTTTATTTAGAAATGCCAGAAAAAGGTGGTCATTGTGGTTTTCCTTCCAAAAATAAAGATGGATATTATTGGTCAGAACAAAGAGTATTATCGTTTATAAATGCTAACCTATAAATTATAGTGTCAAGTCAAACATACTTTAGCCAAACCAAGTCTTGATCTTTTTGCTCCATACTTCTTTAAAAAATACGCATGTAGCTACAGCTATAATTATATTTTTCAAATCGTCTAAAACAAAATATCTGCGACTTATACAACACAGTACGCTTGACTTGACACTAGGTTCTTAACTCTTTAAACTTTACTTTTATCATATGTGCAATCGTTATACAATTACCAAGAGTATAGAAGAGCTTTCTGAGCGTTTCTCTATTGCAAATGAAGAGTTTTACCGTCCTCGTTTCAATGCGGCTCCTTCTCATTTACTCCCAGTTATTACTCTTAATAAACCTGACCAAATTTCTTTTTTTCACTGGGGGGTAACTCCTGAATGGTCAAAAAATAAATCCATTAGTAAAAAACTTTACACTATTTTGGCAAGTGAAATACCAAAAAAACCTAGTTTTAGAAAGGCTCTTGTCCAACATCGTTGTCTTGTCCCAATTGATGGATTTTATGCATGGAAAAAAATTTCTAAAAAAGGTGAAGTTCCTTATCGATTCACCTTCCCAAATGAGGATATATACTCTATTCCTGCATTATATGAAGAATACGAAAATGATAAAGAAGAAAATGTTTCTACATTTACGATAATTTTAAGAGAAGCTAACACAATATTAGCTTCCTTCGATAAAACTATGCCTGCATTGTTCAAAAAGGAACAAGAACAAATTTGGTTAAATACGGAAAATAATGAGGAACAGCTTATGCTATTACTCCAAAATACAAACTCAGAAGTATTGGAACATTATTCGGTTTCTCCCGAAATAAATAATATTGACAAAGATGTTCCTTCATTGATTACACCCTCCACCCCTGCTGACCAATTTGGTAATTATTCTCTTTTTAATTAAAAACAATACACATGAGATTTCAGTTGATTCAAAAACCTTATATATTATCGACTACATTCATTAAGTTTTATCTGCGTGGTTAATAATATTTTTTATACTTTGAAGATAATTACAAACATAAGTTTATGAATAACGCAAAAATCGTTGGAATTGGTCACCATGTTCCTGAAAGAATTGTTACCAATGATGAGTTATCCACAATGATGGACACTAACAACGAATGGATTATTGAAAGAACAGGAATTGAACAAAGAAGATTTATAGATCCTTCTAAAGATACACTTGCAAACATGGCTGCTAAAGCTTCAAAAATAGCAGCTGAAAGAGCCAATATTAAAATTAGTGATATTGATTTTATTATTTTTGCTACTATCACTCCTGACTACTTTTTCCCAGGGTCTGGAGTACTTGTACAACGTGAGCTAGGACTGGAAGGTATTGGTGCACTTGATATTCGTAATGCATGCTCTGGATTTATTTATGCACTTTCGATAGGTGAACAATACATTAAAACAGGTACATACAAAAACATCTTAGTAATAGGAGGAGAAATACAATCTACTGCTTTAGATTTAACCACACGAGGACGAAACACTGCGGTAATATTTGGTGACGGTGTTGGTGCTGCTATTTTACAGCCTTCTACTGATGACAAAGGTATATTATCTACCCACCTACATGCAGATGGCAGATTTGCCGAAGAGCTATATGTAAAAGATCCAGGAAGTAGTAGACCAAATGAAGAACGACAACCAGAACAAATATTAGACACTTCTACTTACAAAGTACACATGAATGGCAGTGCGGTTTTTAAGCATGCTATTGTAAGATTCTCCGAGGTAATTAATGAAGCATTAGACAAAAATAATCTTTCCAAAGAAGATATAAATCTATTAATTCCTCACCAAGCCAACTTACGAATAAGTCAATTTCTACAGAAAAAACTGGAACTTCCTGACGAAAAGATATACAATAACATAATGAGATATGGAAATACAACGGCAGGTTCCATACCAATCGCTATGAGTGAGGCTTGGCAAGAGGGTAAAGTTAAGGAAAATGATTTAGTTTGTTTAGCAGCTTTTGGTAGTGGTTTTACTTGGGCTTCTGCATTAATAAAATGGTAATAATTTAAACTTACAATATGAAAACTACTTCCTATAATCCAAGTCCTGTTGAAGTTGAATTTGCTAATATCATCAATCAACTACAAGATAAAATTAGTAATCAGCTTTCTGATAACAACATTATAAAAGTTGAAAATAAAATACATGAGGATAACCCAATGGTAAAATTCTATTTATTAGATAATGATGGCGATCCACACGAAGTAGTTTTGAAAATCATTCAAACACCAGATAAATTTTAATAAAAAAGGTAAATACTAAACCTTTTGAAAAAGTAATAACGTATTAACTATAAATGCTGAAATCAAACAAACCATTATTGATTACTGGATTACTATTTGTAATTGTTATAAGTATTGCATCAATAATTCCAGGTAATAGATATTTTGAAATAGCAAAAAACCTTGATGTTTTTGCTTCATTATATAAAGAAGTTAACACTTACTACGTTGATGAAGTGAATCCCAACAAATTGATGCGTAGTGGAATTGATGCCATGCTCGCTTCTCTCGATCCATACACCAATTATATCTCAGAAAATGAAATTGAAGATTATCGCACAGCAAATACTGGAGAATATGGTGGTATAGGGGTAGTAACTACTAACATCAACGGACATACAAAAGTTATACTAGTTAACGAAAATTACACAGCCCATAAAAATGGTATTAAAACTGGAGATGAAATTATTGAAGTAGATGGCACTAATATCGTTGGCATGTCCAGTATTGAGACTAACGTAATAATGAAAGGTCAGGCTGGATCAATAGTAAACTTAAAAATAAAACGTCACAACGAACCTATTTCTATAAATTTCACCCTTGAAAGGGAAAAAGTAAGTATAGAACATGTTCCATACTTTGGCATGCTCGATAATGAAGTTGGTTATATTAAACTTACTGAATTCACTATGCATGTAAGTAAAGATATGAAAGAAAGTGTAACAGCATTAAAAAATAAAGGTGCGAAAAAACTAGTTTTTGATTTGAGAGATAATCCTGGCGGGTTATTGATGGAAGCTGTGAATATCTGTAATATTTTTATTGATAAAGGTCAAAAAATAGTAGAGACCAAGGGAAAAATAACTAAGAACAATTTAGTATATAAAACAACTACTAATCCGCTTGATACAGAAATACCCATAGTTGTTTTAATCAATAGTGGTAGTGCCTCCGCTTCTGAAATTGTTGCAGGGACACTTCAGGATTATGATCGTGCAGTCATAGTAGGTGAAAAATCATACGGGAAAGGACTGGTTCAAGTTCCTCGTCCACTTTCCTACAATTCGCAACTTAAAGTTACAACAGCAAAATACTATACACCTAGTGGTCGTTGTATTCAAGCATTAGATTACGGCAATAGAAACCCTGATGGTAGTGTTGGTAAAATTCCTGATTCACTTATCTCAGAATTTAAAACCAAAATTGGAAGATCTGTATTTGATGGTGGAGGCGTAGATCCCGATATTAGTATACCAAGTGAAAAAATGGCTCCAGTTTCAGCCTCATTATTTTTAACTGGACTTACTTTTGACTATGCTACTGAATACTATTACAAGCACAAGGTAATACCTTCATCAGATAAATTTTCTCTTACTAATACTGAATATGAAGATTTTAAATCGTGGCTAAAAACGCAAAATTATCAATATCAATCAGATACTGAACTACAACTGGATAGTATTGAAAAACTTGCGAAAAAAGAAATGTATTATGAAAAAATAGAGGACAACATTGCTCGACTTAGAAAGATTATTGCCGAAGAAAAATCACAGTTATTAACCACTTATCAATCACAAATATCAAGGTTAATTGAGCAAGATATTGCCACACATTATTATTTTGAAAGAGGAAAAGTACAATCATCTCTGAAAAGTGACCCACAACTTCAAAGTGCTATGGAAGTATTGAAAGACACTCCTAGATATAGTGAAATCTTGGGTAACATATAGATTTTCAGTTATAATGTTAAATTTTTAGTTTATATTTATTTTATCATTATGTCAATGATATTTATATAATAATCAAATCCGCACATTACATAGTGACTTAGTAATGGCATAATGATTATGCTCAATTTGTATTTATTTATTTGTTAATCAATAGTTTATAGTGTATTTGTAATTAATTTATATTTTCATTTTATATAAATCAATATTATTTAACTTAATTTACCATCCAAAATAAAAAACCAAACTATGAAAAAACACTACTTATTGAGTCTGCTCTGCTTAATATTATATGCAGGGGCAGCATTTTCCCAAGTAAGTATCTCGGGGAAAGTTACAGATGCAAACTCAGGGGAAAGTCTCCCTGGAGTTAACGTGCTAATCAAAGGCACTACAAATGGTACCCTAACTGATATTGAGGGTAACTATTCCATAAATGCTTCAGATGGAAATGTTTTACAATTTTCCTTTGTTGGGTTTATTACATCAGAGGTAACTGTATCCAATTCTGCTGAAAACACCATTTACAATGTAACTCTTTCAGAAGATATTACTAATTTGGAAGAGGTTGTAGTATCTGGACTTGCTACTACTGTTAAAAGGTCTAATTTGGCTAATGCTGTAGCATCAGTCTCAGCTAAAGAGCTTACATCTATGAGTAATCAGTCTACTATGGATGGAGCTCTCTACGGAAAATTTAAAGGCGCTAACATTACTGCTAATTCAGGAGCACCAGGTGGAGGTATTTCTATAAAACTGAGAGGAATTACATCTATTAATGGAAGTAATGAACCTCTTTATATTATTGATGGGGTTTATTTGGACAATTCAGCTATTTCTGCTGGATTAAATGTAGTATCTGCTGCATCAGGTGGAGGTAGTCAATCAACACAAGATAACGCTTCAAATAGAATTGCAGATATTGACCCTGAAGATATTGCTACAATTGAAATATTAAAAGGGGCATCTGCTGCTGCGATTTATGGATCTAGAGCTTCTGGCGGAGTGGTTATCATCACCACAAAAAGAGGAAAGCAAGGTAAAACTGAAATTTCTTTATCACAAACCGTTGGTATAACCCAAATGCTCAACCCACTTGGACAAAGAGAATGGGATGCTGCAAAAGTAGAAGCAGCATTTGGACTTGGTGAAGTTGCCAATTTTCAAGCTGCCCAAAGTGCAGGAAAGATAATAGATTATGAACAAGAACTTTATGGTAACAAAGGATTTCTAAGTACAACTCGTTTGACAGCTAGAGGTGGTAATGAAAGCACTAGCTATTTTGCAGGTATTACAGTAAAAGATGATGAAGGTATTGTAAAAAACACAGGTTATGAAAAAAATTCATTTCGTTTGAATATTGATCAAAAAATTAATGATAAAATTGATCTTTCATTAAGTACTAACTATATCAATTCTTCTGCAGATAGAGGTTTTTTTAATAATGACAACTCAGGGACTACAATGGGTATTGCTTTTGTAGCTACACCATCTTGGGCTGATTTATTACCTGATGAAAATGGAAACTATCCTAACAATCCTTATGCTGCTTCTAATTTTCTTCAAACAAGTGAATTGATTACAAATAACGAAACCGTTAATCGTATAATTTCGGGTGGAAAACTTAATGCAAAACTATATACTACAGACCAGATGTCGCTAAGTTTTATAGTACGTGGAGGTATTGATAATTACACACTCTCCACTACTGCTTTATTCCCTAATTCTTTGCAATTTCAAAAAGATGGTAATGGTTTAAATGGCGTTTCTGTGCAGGGTAACACCGTAAACACCAATACTAATTTATCTGGATTTCTTGTACACGATTTTTTTCCTTCTGGATCAGAATTGTCATTTAGAACACAGATTGGTGCCACTTGGCAAAATTTTGATAGAAACACTATCTTAGGCACAGCGTTTAACATGATTGGATCTTTAACTAATTTAGATGACGCTGCTACACAAAGTATAATCCAAAACCGTTTAATACAACAAGATAAAGGATTCTTTGTACAAGAAGAGGTTAATTTTGGTGATCAAGTTATTGGAGCAATTGGGTTAAGAGGTGATAAATCAACCAATAATGGAGATGCCAATAATATGAACTATTATCCTAAAGGGTCACTAGCAATAAATATTCATGAATTTGACTTTTGGTCAGTAGCTTCGATTTCCCAATTAAAATTGAGAGCAGCTTATGGAGAGGCTGGAAATTTTGCTGTTTTCGGCTCCAAATATAATCCATTAAACTCAACCAATATAAATGGATCATCTGGATTCATAATTGGCACTTTACAGGGTAATCAAATAGTTGTACCTGAAAGACAAAAAGAATTGGAATTTGGATTCGATGTTTCATTAATGGATAGCAAAATTGCCTTAGACGCTACTTATTACATTAAGACTGTAGAAGATCAATTGTTAAATGCTGAAACACCCCAATCAACAGGGCAAGTTGCAAAAGTAGTAAATGCAGCTGATATGCAAAACAAAGGAATAGAATTGGGATTAAATCTGAACTTGGTCAATACTTCTACTATTCAATGGAATAGTAGAACTAACTTTTGGAAGAATACTGCAGAAGTAACTAGGTTAGACATTCCGTCATACACTACTGGTGGTTTTGCTGATTTTCTAGGTCAGTTTAGAATTAAAGAAGGTCACAGCCCTACTGAAATTATAGGTGTTGGTCCTAATCCAGATGAAGACGGTTTAGTAGTATTTGGAAATGCAGAACCTGATTTTCAAATGTCTTTTCTAAATACAGTA